>NZ_JADIJM010000003.1:0-446556 GCF_017355315.1 Achromobacter sp. SD115
CGGGCAATCTCCCATGGCTTGAATCCTTCATCTCGATGCAGGCGCATCAACGAACCGCCTGCGCCGCGCGCAACCGCGCCACGGCGTCCTCGTCGTAGCCGGCTGCCTGCAGGATTTCGTCCGTATGCTCGCCCAGCAGCGGCGCGCGGCGGCGCACCGCGCCCGGCGACTCGCTCAGCTTGACCGGAACCCCTACGATGCTTACCAGACGGTTAGCGCCAGGCTGCTCCACCTCCACCAGCATCTCCCGACGCGCATAGTGCTCATCCTGGAAAATCTCCGCAGCGGTGTAGACCGGCCCGAATGGCACTTTCCCGCCCAGCGCCGCGCCGATCTCGTCCTTGGTGTGCACGGCGGTGTACGCCTCCACCGCATCGATGACCTGCTGCTGATTCCGCACGCGCGCCGCGTTGGTGGCGAACGCCGGATCCTTGGCCATGTCCGGGCGGCCGATGAGGCCGGCCAGCGTCTCCCAGAACGCATCCGTCGCGCAGGCAATCGACACATGGCCGTCCAGCGACCGGAACAACCCGAACGGACACAGCAAGGGATGCCGGTTCCCCTCCGCCTTGGGCGCCTGGCCGGTATAGGAGTATTGATAGACGATGCGTTCGCACATGGCCAGCACGGCGTCGGTCATGGCCACATCGACGAATTGCCCCCGGCCGGTCCGTTGCACATGGCGGACCGCCGCCAGCACGCCCACGCACAGCATCAGCGCCGGCACTGTGTCGCCCACGCCCGGCCCCACTTTGGTCGGGGTATCCGCATTCGGCCCGGTGATGCCCATCATTCCCCCCATCGCTTGCGAAACCACGTCATAGGCGGGCCAATGCGCATAGGGACTCGCTCCGCTGCGCGGATCGCCAAAGCCGCGCACCGTGCCGTAAATAAGCCTGGGATTGGTCTGCCGCAGCGTTTCATACGCGAGCCCCAGCCGCTCCATCACGCCTGCCCGGAAGTTCTCGACGACGATATCCGCGCCATCGATCAGCTGGCGCAGGATGTCCCTGCCTGCCTCGCTCTTCAGATCGATGGCGATGGAACGCTTGTTCCGATTGATGCTCTGGAAGTACCCGCCGTAGTCCCGGGCCTCATCCTCGGCCAGGAATGGCCCCGTCACCCGGGTGCCGTCGCCGCCCATCCCTTCCACCTTGATGACGTCGGCGCCATGGTCCGCCAATATCTGGGTGCAGAAAGGTCCCGCCAGCATCTGTGTGAGATCGATCACCCGCAATCCGGCGAGCGCGCCCGCCGCTCCCGTGGAGTCCTGGGGGAACGTCCGGCTCATGCCTGCACCTTGCCTAGCAGCGCATCGGAGATGATGCGCATCTGGATTTCGGAAGTGCCTTCGAAGATCTTGGTCAGGCGCGCATCGCGCCAATAGCGCTCCGCGGCGCAATGCGTGGTGTAGCCGGCGCCGCCGTGGACCTGCAGGCCTTCGCTGGTCACCCGTTCGCTCATTTCGCTGGCCAGCAGTTTGACCATGGACGCTTCGGTGTCCGTGCGCACGCCGCGATCGATCTTCTCGCACACGGCGTAGAGCAAGGCGCGGGAGGCCTCGATCTGCGTCGCCATATCGGCGATCTTGAAGCGGATGGCCTGGAAGTCCGCTATCGGCCTGCCGAACTGGGCCCGTTGCTTGGCGTACTGGATCGAATCCTCCAGGCTGCCCTGCGCCAAGCCGATGGAACGCGCCGCGGTGTGCGCACGCGCGGTTTCCAGGCCGGCGCAGGCCAGATAGAACGCCTTGCCCTCGTCCCCTACCATGGCCGAGTGCGGCACGCGGCAGTTGTCGAATGCGAGCTCCCACGTCGTCCAGCCGTGATACCCGATCTTGGGGATGACGCTGCCCTGCACGCCCTCCGGCAGTTCGCCGCGCGGCTTTTCGATCATGAACGCGGACAGCCCTTTGTGGCGCGCCTGCGGATCGACCACGGGGTCGCTGCGGCAGATCACCAGAATAAAGTCCGCATCGTCGGCGAACGTGCACCAGTACTTGCTGCCCGTGATCAGCCAGTCGTCGCCGTCGCGCACGGCGCGGCAGGAGATGTTGGCCACATCCGAACCGGCGTTGGGCTCGGACAGGGAGAAAGCGCCGAGGAATTCGCCGCGCGCCATGCGTGGCAGGTACTCCGCCTTCTTCTGCGGCGTCAGGCCCTTGAGCGCGCCGATCAGCCCGTTGCCGCGCGCGATCAGGCTGCCCACGCTCATCCATCCGCGCGAAAGCTGTTCCGCCACCAGACAGTACTCGTAGGCGCCCAACCCCAACCCGCCGTACTCCTCGGGAATCAGGATGCCGAAAAAGCCTAGCTCGGCCATTTCATCGATCAGTTCGCGAGGGATCTTCCCTTTCTCCGGGTCCAGTCGATTGGCCACGGGAAGCACGCGTTCCATCGTGAATTGGCGCGCGGCCTCCTGGATCATGCGCCGCTCTTCGCTTTGTGCCTGCATTCTCTTCCTCGCCCAAAAATTGACACCCAAAATGTACGTACATATTATTTGTGAGAAAGCTGCCGTGCAACCCTTTTTGAAAAATAAAATTCGCCATATAAGCTTGTTTTTCTTGCTTTCCAGGATTTGACATGACGGTTTTTGATATGCAATATGTACGAACATTAAACAGCAACGCGGCCAGACCGGCGCCGCGCACCCCGGACGGGAGAATGGGCAGATGGGACTGAGCAATGACCGCAGGGGCAATTTCTTCGAGGACTTCCGGCTGGGCATGAAGATCCGCCACGCCACGCCGCGCACCCTCACCGACGGCGACCGCAGCCTCTATATCGGACTCACCGGCAGCCGCAGCGCGCTGCACACCGCCCACAGCAATGCCGAGCTGTTGGGTTGCGGCAACTGGCCTCTCGAGGATCTGCTGGTGTTCAACACCGCCTTCGGCAAGACCGTGCCGGACATTTCATTGAACGCGGCGGCAAACCTGGGCTACGCGGAAGTGCAGTTCACCGCGCCCATGTACCCGGGCGATACCCTCGCCGTCGAGTCCGAGATCATCGGCTTGAAGGAAAACTCCAGCCGCAAGACAGGCGTCGTCTATGTGCGTTCGATCGCGCGCAACCAGCGCCACCAGCAGATCCTGCAATGGGTGCGCTGGGTCATGGTGCACAAGAGGGACCCGCAGGCCGCATGCCCCGAAACCCTGGTGCCCTCAATGCAAGCGGCCATCGGCGCCGCGCAGCTAAGGCAGCACGGATACACGCCGCAAGCCCTGCGCATTACCGAAGTGACGGGCGCCGAGGAGCTCTGGGAAGACTACGACGAGGGCCAACGCATCGACCACCCTGGCGCAATGACCATCAATGACAGCGATCACAGCATCGCCACGCGCCTCTACCAGAACACCGCGCGGGCCCACTTCGACGGTCACGCCATGGCCGCGCAAGGCGGCCAACGGCTGGTCTACGGCGGGCATGTCATGTCGCTATGCCGCGCCCTGTCCTACGACGGACTGGAAAACGGCCTCTCCATCCTGGCCATCAATGGCGGCAGCCACGTGAACCCCAGCTACGCAGGCGACACCATCGCCTGCGCCACCACAGTGCTGCAACGCATCGACCTGGGACAGGCTCACATGGGCGCCCTGCGCCTGCGCACCATCGGCATCAAGAACGCCGGTGCCGCATCCATCGCCTTTCTCGATCCCGGCGCCGGCCGGCCCAGCCATCCGGCCCAAGTCGTGCTGGACATCGACTACACCATCGCCATGCCCAGGCGCCGAGTCTGACCGGCCAGAGCGAACCCGCCTTCAACCACATCCCTTGCGAGCACCGACATGACTACTGCCATCCATCCCCGCGATGCGCTCTTCGCTGGCGAAAGCCCCTTCCCTGTGCTGCCTGTCTGCGAACATTTCGCAGGCAGCGAAAAGCTGATCGGCAAGGCCATGGACCTGCAGGCCGAGTACGGTCCCGTCTTCGACATCACCTGCGATTGCGAGGACGGCGCCGCGGCCGGCCAGGAACGCGTTCATGCCGAGATGGTGGCAGGCATGATCAACTCGGCACGCAACAAGTTTGACCGGGCCGGCGCGCGCATCCATGATCCGTCCCATCCCGCCTGGCGCCAGGACGTGGACATCATCGTGAGCCAGGCAGGCGAACGTGTCGCCTACATCACCATCCCCAAGGCCACCAGCTGGCAGCAGGCCGCCGAGGTCATCGGCTATATCGGCGAGACCGCGCGCAAGGCCGGCCTGGAAAGACAGATCCCCGCCCATGTCCTGGTGGAGACCCACGGCGCCCTGCGCGATGCCTCCCCGATCGCCGCCCTGCCTACCGTCGAGGTGCTGGATTTCGGCCTGATGGATTTCGTCAGCGGCCACCATGGCGCCATCGCGGCCAGCGCCATGCGCAGCCCGGGCCAGTTCGAACACGCGCTGCTGGTGCGCGCCAAGGCCGAGGTGGTGGCCGCGGCGCTGGCCCATGGCGTCGTCCCAGCCCACAACGTATGCCTGAATCTCAAGGATCCCGGCATCATCGCCGACGACGCCGGGCGCGCGCGCCGGCAGTTCGGCTTTCTGCGCATGTGGAGCATCTACCCCGCGCAGATCCAACCCATTGTGCAGGCAATGCAGCCCGAATTCTCGGAAGTCGAGGATGCGGCCAATATTCTGCTGGCCGCCCAGGACAGCGATTGGGGCCCGATCCAGTACGAAGGCGAACTCCACGACCGCGCCACTTACCGCTACTTCTGGGAGATCTTGCGCAAGGCCAGGATTACCGGCATGGCGCTGCCGCCCGAGGCGCAACGCCGCTTCTTCGCCGATTGAACCGCGCGGGCGGTCCGAGGTCCGGAGGAAGGCAGGGGCCTTACAATGCTCCCGAAGCCCACGCCCCCTCTTCCAGGCACCTCATGACCGCCACCCGAAAGAACAACCCGACCGGATCCGCTGGCGGCCAGCCACGCTATGTGGAACTGGCCAATACGCTGTTGCGGGACATCCAGGAAGGCCGGCACGTGGTCGGCAGCCTGCTGCCCACGGAACACGAGCTGGCGGATCAGTATGGCGTCAGCCGGCATACGGTGCGCGCATCGCTGAAGAAGCTGGAAGACCTGGGCTATATCTCGCGCAAGAAGGCAGTGGGTACCCTGGTCGAAAGCGCGAATCCGGACACCGCTTTCGTGCAATCGTTCGGCACGCCCGAAGACCTGATACGCGTCGCGGCCACGGAAGTGCGTGCCATCGAGGACGTGCGCCACGTCACCCTGGACCGCAATAAGGCGCGGCGCCTGGAGGCGCCTGTGGGCAGTTCCTGGGTCCTGCTCAGCGGGACGCGCGAAGACGCGCGCAGGGCCGGCGCGCCCGTGGCGCAGGCGGACATCTATATCGACGCCACGCTGGCCGGCCTGGTCGACACGATCCGGCTCCAGCCCCAGACCCTGGTCAGTTCGCTGATCGAGCGCGAGTACGCGGTCGTCATCGACGAAATCCGGCAGATGGTCACCGCCACCCTGATCGAAGCCCCGCTGGCCGAGCGCCTGCGGGTCCAGGCCGGCAGCGCCGGCCTGCGCCTCATCCGGCACTACAAGGACGCGACTGGACGAATCCTCGAAATTACCGACACCACCTACCCGGCCGACCGGGTAACCGTGGCGTTCCAGCTTAAGCGCAGCCTCAAGCCCAGCCTCAATCCGTAGGCTGCGGCCGCTCAAGCCGCGCGCCAGCCGGACCTCGAACCAAGCAGAAACAGCGCCATCAGCGGCAGGACGGCCAGCGCCCCATATGCCACGCCCAGGCTGGAGCGCTCCGCCATGAAGCCGAACGCCGGCGGACCTATCACGACACCGATGTACGTGAAGAACATCGTCCCGCCGGTCACCGACGCCACCTTGCCGGCGGGAGCGAGACGCGCCAGTTCGCCAAGGAATACGCCATTCCAACCGATCGCCGTCGCGCCCAGCATCGCTGCCAGCAGACACAGCACGAGCAGGCTGGATTGCACAGGCGTGAACGCCAGCCCCAGGGCGCTGCCCGCCATCAACACTCCGATCAGCATCAGCACGCCACGCGGCGAACGCGTCCGATCGGCGATCCGCCCCCATGCCACGCGGCCCACGATGCCCGCGCCCTGGGCCACCGCGTAGACCAGCACGGCGCGCGCGACACCTAGTTGCAGATCCCGCTGCAGGAACACCATCAGGTAGCCGCTGACCGAAAGCTGGCACGCGGAGAACAACAGCGAAATGCCCGCCATGGTGCGCAGCTGCGCGCGTTGCAATACGTCCATGACGGGCCTGTGCCACTGCCCCGCCCCGGTTGCGCGCGGCGCAGCCGGCTCGTCCAATTGCGCGCGCAGCCAGTCTGAAGCCAGCGCCACCACGCAGGCCGCCCCCGCCAGGAAAAGCAAGGCCATGCGCCACGACGACCATGCCGCCAGCGCCGGCAGAATGGCCCCGGCCAGCAAGCCTCCCAGCGGCACGCCGGTCTGTTTCAGCGAAAAAACCGTGTACATCCGCTCTTGCGCCGTCGTGCGCGCAAGAATGTGCGAACTGGCGGGCGTGATGATGCCGTAACCCAGGCCGCACAGCAGCGCCGCAGCGTGCTGCGCCAACGGCGCCTCGATCGCCAGCACCGCCAGGCCCGCGGCCTGGAGAGTCAGGGCGGCCTGCGATACGCGCACCGCCCCCAGCCTTCCGACCAGCACGCTGCTCAATGCGCTGCTCATCATCGCCCCGCCATAGACCACGGCGAGAAACAGGCCCACCTCCGCGGTGCGCGCACCGGGAATCAACGGAACCAGTACGGCGAACGCCAGCGCGCCGGCGGTGCTGACGGCCTGGATCGCCAGCGTGCAAGCCAGTATCGCCACCTGCCGCCGCCCGTCCCGCTGGACGCCAGCGTCATTCCGCCTTGGCATTGGCCGCCTTCACCGCCTCGCCCCAGCGCTCGACTTCGGCGCCGATGAAAGTGCTGAATTGCGCCGGCCCCATCACCTGCGGAATGGCGCCCAGTTCGGCCATGCGCTTGGTCCATTGCGGCGCCTGCGCAATGCGGGTGATTTCGCCGGCCAGCCTGTCGACGACGGACTGCGGCATGTCCTTCGGTCCCACCACGCCTATCCAGGGATCGCCGCGGAACCCGGCATATCCCGATTCGGCGATGGTCGGCACCGATGCCAGCGTGGCGACACGCTGCTCGCTCGCCACGGCCAGCGCCTTCAACTTCCCGCTGCGCACCAGCGGTTCGGCAATCGACGCGACCTCGAACATGACATCCACCTGCCCGCCCACCACATCGGTCATGGCCGCCACGCCACCCTTGTAGGGAATGTGGTTCAGCTTCACCCCGGCGCGCTGCTGGAACATTTCCATCACCAGGTGATTGGTCACGCCATTGCCGCCCGATGCGTAGTTGATCGCGCCGGGATGCTTCCTGGCGTATTCGACCAGATCGGCAAGGCTCTTGAAACGGGATTCGGGATGGACGACCAGCACCAGCGGGAAGATGCCTATCATCGCCAGGGGCTGGAAATCCGTCTTGCTGTCATAGCGCAGGTTCTTGTAGATCCAGCCATTGACCGCCAGCGGGCCGCTGGACGTGGCAAGCAACGTGTAGCCGTCGGGCCGCGATCGCGCCACTTCCTCGGCGGCCAGCCCCGCCCCTACCCCTGGCTTGTTCTCGACAAAGAACGTCTGCCCCAAGTCACCCGTCAACTGCTGCGCCAGCATGCGCGCAATCACGTCGGTGGTCTGCCCGGCGGGAAACCCCACCAGCATCCGCACCGCTTTCTCGGGATACTCCGCGCACGCGGCGCCCGCCCATAGCGCGCACGCCGATAGCAAAGCGCGCGATGCAAATCTTGACCAGCCCATGTTGTCACCTCCGTGCCGACGCTGTAGCGCGTCTGGTCTTTTCGTACATGCCCTGACGGATACGCATCCGTCTGCACCCAGGCCCTTTCGTAGAACTAGGTACGTACATATTACGTTAAAACAAGAATTCAGCCGCTAGGGATTACGATAGTGACTAAATTACGGGCAAATTTGACTGGAGAGTTTTATTTCTGAGAATTTTCCAGCACCTATTTGTACGAACATATAAGAAAGCCAAATCTGCCCAACACGGGTCTACGGCTGGCGTTCCCCCACATCCGCCATCCCGTGCCGGCGGGATGACGGATGCCCGTGGCTATAACCACATCCATACCGTGTTCGTGCCAGCCCTGGCGCGCAAGATTCAGGCCAAGCCTGGCGAGGACGTCGAGTCGGAAATCCGCGACGCCATGCAGATGCTGATAGGGACGGTCTCGCTGATGATGCTGGCGGACCCGGGTCCGCTGCGCCTCGAAGAGGAGGCAGTCAAACCGAAGCTGACTGAGATGATGCGGCGGCTGCTGCGGCTGGCCTGAGGCTGGCGGCTTTCGACAGCCGAAAACCGCGCGCGCAAGCAAAAAGGCCGTCAGCGATATGTCGCTGACGGCCTTTCTTCATTGGTCGGGGCGGTGGGATTCGAACTCACGACCCTCTGCTCCCAAAGCAGATGCGCTACCAGGCTGCGCTACGCCCCGAAGGGTGGCAACTATACCAGATACCGGACGGACGGCCTATTCCCGCCCCCACCGAGCATCGCACGGGGTTCGCGCCAGGCCTCTCTGCTTGACACCTATATATTTCAAGCCTAAATTAAATGCGGCTTCCGACGCTGCGGTGGATGCCGCCAGAGGACGGGCCGCCAGGCCTGCCGCCCTGTGTTTTCGCGCCGGAATGCCTGCTGGAATCAGCAGGCACACTGGCACAACCCCATAAACATGCATCGGGAAACACATGGCAAACGCCTCAGCTCCAACCGCCTGGGCCACGCCCGCGCGGACCACCCATACCGTGCTTTTCGTCTGCTGGCTGGCCATTCTGTTCGAGGGCTACGACGTCGGCGTGATGGGCGCCGTGCTGCCGGCGCTGGCCGAGGACAAGAGTTGGGGACTGACCTCGCTGCAACTGGGCGTACTGGGCAGCTACGCGCTGGCGGGCATGTTCGTGGGTTCGTTCGCCGTGGGTACCCTGAGCGACCTGCTGGGCCGACGGCGCATGCTGCTGGGCTGCGTCACCCTGTTCTCGCTGACCATGATAGGCGCGGCCTGGGCGCCCACGCCGACCTGGTTCGCGGTGTTCCGCTTCATCGGCGGCCTGGGGCTGGGCGGGGTGATACCGGTGGCGGCGGCGCTGACCATCGAGTATTCACCGCCGGCCAAGCGCGGCTTCAACTATGGCGTGATGTACTCGGGTTATTCGTTGGGCATCCTGTGCTCGGCCGCCGTGGCCATGGCGCTGCTCAGCCACTGGGGCTGGCGGTCGGTAATCGTGGTGGGCGCCCTGCCCTTGCTGCTGGTGCCGGTGTTGGCGCGCCTGCTGCCCGAATCGCTGGAATACCTGTTGGCCAAGGGGGACGAAGCCGGCGCCCGCGCCCAGGCCCAGCGCCTGGGCATCACCTCGCTGGAATCCTTCCGGCCGCGCGAGGTGACGGGCGAAAAATCCACCTGGCGCGACGTCATGGCGGCGGTGTTCGCACCGCGCCATCTGCGCGCCACGCTGTGCTTCTGGGGCGCGCTGTTCCTGGGCATGATGCTGGTGTATGGCCTGAACACCTGGCTGCCGCAGATCATGCGCAAGAACGGCTATGACCTGGGCTCCAGCATTTCCTTCCTGCTGGTGTTCAGCCTGGCTTCGGCCATCGGCGGCCTGGTGCTGGGCCGCTTCGCCGACAAGACCGAACCGCGCAAGATCGTGGCGCTGTTCTACCTGGCGGGCGCGGTGGGCATCTACTGCCTGACCTACAACAACCCGTTGGCCGTGAATTACGTCTGGGTCGCCTTGGCCGGCGTGGGCAGCATTTCCTCGTCGTTGATCCTGACGGGCTATCTGGCGGGCTACTATCCGGCGCACGCCCGCGGCGCGGCCACGGGCTGGGCGCTGTCCTTCGCCCGCATCGGCGCCATGAGCGGCCCCATCGTGGGCGGCTACCTGGCCAGCCTGCAGTTGCCACTGGCCTGGAACTTCATTGCCTTCTCTTGCGCGGCGGTGCTGGCAGCGGTGTTCGTGGTGCTGATTCCCGGCCGCCATGCGGGCAACGTCCAGGAACAGCCCGCAGCAGGGACCAAGCAGGCCCTGCTGCAGCAGTAAAAAAGGCGCGCTTCGAAAAGCGCGCCTTTTTTTCGTAAGACCGAAACCCGGCGCTCAGCCGAAGCGGCCCGTGATGTAGTCTTCCGTTTCCTTGCGAGTAGGCTTCACGAAGATCTGGTCGGTCTGGCCGAATTCCATCAGCTCGCCCAGGTACATGTAGGCGGTGTAGTCCGAGCAGCGCGCGGCCTGCTGCATGTTGTGCGTCACGATGACGACGGTGTAGTCGTTCTTCAGTTCGGCGATCAATTCTTCGATCTTGGCGGTCGAAATCGGATCCAGCGCCGAACACGGCTCGTCCAGCAGCAGCACTTCGGGCTTGATGGCCACGCCGCGAGCGATGCACAGGCGCTGTTGCTGGCCGCCCGACAGGCTGTTGCCGCTCTGGTGCAGCTTGTCCTTCACTTCGTTCCACAGCGCGGCCTTGCTCAGCGCCCATTCCACGCGCTCGTCCATTTCACCCTTGGACAGGCGCTCGAACAGGCGCACGCCGAAGGCGATGTTGTCGTAGATGCTCATGGGGAACGGCGTGGGCTTCTGGAACACCATGCCGACCTTGGCGCGGATCAGCGAGATATCGGTCTTGGCCGTCAGCAGGTTTTCGCCGTCCAGGATGATCTCGCCCTCGGCGCGCTGGCCGGGATAGAGTTCAAACATGCGGTTGAAGGTGCGCAGCAGCGTGGACTTGCCGCAGCCCGACGGGCCGATGAAGGCGGTGACCTTCTTCTCCTGGATCGACATGTTCACATTGCGGATCGCATGGAACTTGCCGTAGTAGAAGTTCAGGTTCTTGACCTCGATCTTGTTCTTGACGGCGGTAGCGGTATTTTCCATTTGGTTTCCCTTGGCTCCGGCGCGCCCAGCGCGCCGGCAAAGCGATCTTTACTTGCGGAACATGTTGCGGGCAATGATGTTGATGCCCAGCACCAGCAGCGTAATCAGCGTGGCGCCGGCCCATGCCAGGTTGTTCCAGTCCTTGAAGGGGCTGGCGGCGTATTGATAGATCACGACCGGCAGGTTGGCCATCGGGCCATTCATGTTCAGGGACATGAACTGGTTCGACAGCGCAGTGAACAGCAGCGGCGCGGTTTCGCCGGAGATCCGGGCGATGGCCAGCAGCACGCCGGTGATGATGCCGGTCTTGGCGGCGCGATAGCACACCAGGGTAATCATGCGCCACTTGGGGCAGCCCAGCGCGGCCGCGGCTTCGCGCAGGCTGTTGGGCACCAGCAGCAGCATGTTGTCGGTGGTGCGCACCACGACCGGGATCACCAGGATGGACAGCGCGATGGCGCCGGCCCAGCCCGAGTAGTGCCCGACCTGGGCCACATACACGGCGTAGATGAACAGGCCGATGATGATGGACGGGGCCGACAGCAGCACGTCGTTGAGGAAGCGCGTGGCGGGCGCCAGCCAGCCGCGCTGGCCGTATTCGGCCAGGTAGGTGCCGGCCAGAATGCCCACGGGCGTGCCGATGAGCGTGCCCACGCCAGCCATCATCACGCTGCCGAAGATGGCGTTGATCAGGCCGCCAGTCTGCCCCGGCGGCGGCGTGATCTCGGTGAAGAGCGTGTACGAGAGCGCAGGAGCGCCTTTCATCAACAGCGTCAGAATGATCCAGAACAGCCAGAACAGCCCGAACATCAGCGTCCCCAGCGACACGGTCAGCATGATGCGGTTGATCACGCGGCGCCGGCGATAGGTGCCGTTCTGCATATTGAGTACGGATACAGCCATGATCTTTTCCTTGTGCTCGCGCCGCGTCAGGTTTTCTTGCCTTCGCCGGCGGACAGGCGAACCAGCAGCATCTTGGCCAGGGCCAGCACGATGGTCGTGATCAGGAACAGGATCAGGCCCAGTTCCAGCAGCGCCGACTTCTGTATGCCGCCCGCTTCATTGAATTCGTTGGCCAGCGCCGAGGCGATCGAGTTGCCCGGCGAGAACAGCGATCCGGACCACTTGAAGGCATTGCCGATGACGAAGGTCACGGCCATGGTCTCGCCGAGGGCGCGACCCAGGCCCAGCATGATGCCGCCGATGACGCCCGACTTGGTATAGGGCAGCACCACGCGCCACATCACTTCCCAGGTTGTGCTGCCCAGGCCGTAGGCGGATTCCTTCAACATCGCCGGCACCAGTTCGAACACGTCGCGCATGACGGCGGCGATGAACGGGATGATCATGATCGAGAGGATCAGGCCGGCGGTGAAGATGCCGATGCCGAAGGGCGGGCCTGCGAAGATGCCGCCGATCACGGGCAGGCTGCCCAGCGTGGCGATCATGAAGGGCTGCACATACTGCTGGAATACGGGGACGAAGACGAACAGGCCCCACATGCCGTAGATGATGGACGGAATGGCGGCCAGCATTTCGACCGCGGTGCCCAGCGGGCGGCGCAGCCAGGTGGGCGACAGTTCGGTCAGGAAGATGGCGATGCCGAAAGACACGGGCACGGCGATGATCAGGGCGATGGCCGAGGTCAGCAAGGTGCCGATGATAGGCACCACGGCGCCGTAGTTCGAATTGACCGGATCCCAATCGTTGAGCCAGAGGAACGACAGGCCGTACTTGGCCAGCGATTCGCGGCTGCCGTAGATCAGGGAAACAAGAATCGCCGCCAGCAGGATGAACACCAGGAAGGCGAACAGGCGGGTCAGATTCTTGAATAGCGCATCCATCAGCGCGTTTTTATTTTGCTTCATAGGCGAAGGCGTGCCGGTAGTCACGGAGTCCGCCACGCTGGGCGGAAGCGGCACACTATTATCCATTACCGCGCTCATGGATGGACTTTCCTTAGGAAACCTTGGGGGGAGAACTTCGAAGGTCTTGCTGCGGACCGTCCCTGTCGTTGCGCCATTGCGCAGCTCTGGGGACGGTCGCCGATGGAGTGCGCGGTGGAGGCTGGCATTGTTGCCGGGTCTCCCCCGCGCTCCATCACTTACTTCCAGACGGCCTTGCCGTCGGCGGCCTTGACTTCGCCCCAGGCGGCGCGGATTTCCTTGGTCACGGCTTCCGGCAGCGGCACGTAGTCCATGGCTTCAGCCGACTTGGCGCCGTTCTTGAAGGCCCAGTCGAAGAATTCCAGCACGGCCTTGCCCTGCGCCGGCTTGTCTTGCGACTTGTGGATCAGGATGAAGGTGGCGGCGGTGACGGGCCAGGAATCGGCGCCCGGCTCGTCGGTCAGGACCACGCCCATGCCCGGCGCGCTCTTCCAGTCGGCGTTGGCAGCCGCGGCGGCGAACGCCTTCTGCTCCGGCTGGACGAACTTGCCGTCCTTGTTCTGCAACTGCGTCCAGGCCAGCTTGTTCTGCTTGGCGTAGGCGTATTCGACGTAGCCGATCGAGTTCTTCAGCTGGCCGACGTAGGCGGCGACGCCTTCGTTGCCCTTGCCACCCTGACCCACGGGCCACTTCACGGCCTTGCCTTCGCCCACGGTCGACTTCCAGTCCGGCGACACCTTGGACAGGTAGTTGGTCCAGCCGAAGGTGGTGCCGGAGCCGTCCGAACGGTGCACGACGATGATGTCGGCCGACGGCAGCTTGAGGTCGGGGTTCAGCGCCTTGATGGCGGCGTCATCCCACTTCTTGACCTTGCCCAGGAAGATGTCGGCCAGGACCGGGCCCGACAGCTTCAGCTTGCCGGGTTCGATACCGTCGACGTTCACCACGGCAACCGTGCCGCCGATGACGGCCGGGAACTGCAGCAGGCCGTTCTTTTCCAGGTCGGCTGCCTTCATGGGATCGTCCGAGGCGCCGAAATCGACGGTCTTGGCGATGATCTGCTGCTGGCCGCCGCCCGAACCGATGGACTGGTAGTTGACGGCGCTGTTGGTGGCAGCCTTGTAGTCGGACGCCCACTTGGCGTAGATCGGGTACGGGAACGATGCGCCGGCGCCGGTCACGTCGGCGGCCTGGACGGCAAACACGGCGGCGCTCAGTGCGACGCCCAGGGAAACTTGTTTGAAGACACGTTTGAACATCAGGGTTCCTTCTGTGCTCGTTGGAGGAGTCTGGCAGGCTTTGGAAACTGCCTGTCTTTCAGCGACCCTCGAATATTAAAAGCCTCACATGACAGGATAGTGACAGTCATGTTGTCCCCCCGAGGCGCTGCGCGCCTCCCCCCAGGGGGCGCCGGTGGCGGACCGGCGGAGCCGGATCCGCACGGCCTGGATTGGGGGACGCACTGCCTCGAACGGCGCCGAGGGCGCGCGGGCAAGCCCGAGAGACGAGGGAGAGCGCGGGAATGAGAGAGCGGACGGGGGAACGGCGGTCTGCTTTGGAACACCGCCCCGCGGCCCTGCCCCCCCCCGGGACGGCGGCGGGGCTGTGGGACGGCGGGACGTTACACGCCCAGCTTCTGCATCAGGTACTGGTGCAGGTTGAAGGGTTCGCGGCGGCTCTTGACGCGGGCGTAGTCGCCGTCGGCCTGCTGCTGCCAGGCCAGCTGGTTGTCGCGTAGCGCATAGGTGAAGGCTTCGTCGATGACGCGCTTCTTCAGGGTCTTGTCGTAGATCGGGAAGGCGATCTCGACCCGGCGGAAGAAATTGCGGTCCATCCAGTCGGCCGACGACAGGTACACGGTCTCTTCGCCGTCGGCGTAGAAATAGAAGACCCGCGAATGCTCCAGGAAGCGGCCGACGATGGAACGCACCCGGATGTTCTCGGACAGCCCCGGCACGCCGGCGCGCAGCGCGCACACGCCGCGCACGATCAGGTCGATCTTCACGCCGGCCTGACCGGCCTTGTAGAGTTCCTCGATGATCTGCTCTTCCAGCAGCGAGTTCATCTTGGCCATGATGCGCGAACGCTTGCCGGCCTTGGCCGCGCGGGCCTCGGCGCGGATCAACGCCACCATGCCGTCGTGCATGGTGAAGGGCGACTGCATCAGCGCCTTGAGCGAGCGGCGCGCGCCCAGCCCGGTCAGTTGCGCGAACACCTTGTCCATGTCCTCGCACAGCTTCGGATCGGCGGTGAGCAGACCGAAGTCGGTGTACAGCCGCGCCGTGCGCGGATGGTAGTTGCCCGTGCCCAAGTGGGCATAGCGGCGCAAGCGCCCTTTTTCGCGGCGCAACACCACGGCCATCTTGGCATGCGTCTTGTGCGCCACCACGCCGTACACCACGTGCGCCCCCACCTCTTCCAGCTTGGAGGCCCAGTTGATGTTGGTCTGCTCGTCGAAGCGGGCCATCAGCTCCACCACCACCGTCACTTCCTTGCCGGCGCGCGCGGCGGCCAGCAGGATCTTCATCAGCTCGGAATCCTCGCCGGTGCGGTAGATGGTCTGCTTGATCGCCATGACGTCCGGATCCAGCGCGGCGGCGGTCAGGAAGTCGATGACTGGCTGGAAGGACTGGTAGGGATGGTGCAGCAGGCGGTCCTGCTCGGCCACGGCCTCGAACAGCTCGGCCGGCTTGTCGCCCACGCGGTCGAATGGCGCCGGCACGGGCGCCCGGTAATCCGGGAACAGCAGGTCCGGGCGCGAGTCCGAATTGCACAGCTGCATCAGGCGCGACAGGTTCACCGGTCCGGGCACGCGGTAGGTGTCCTCGGCCTTAAGCGAGAACTCGCGCTGCAGGAAGTGCTCCAGTTCGACCGGCGTCAGCTTGTCGATTTCCAGGCGCACCGCGGCGCCGAAGTTGCGCTGCGACAATTCGCCCTGCAAGGCGTGGCGCAGGTTGGTGACTTCTTCCTCGTCCACGAACAGGTCGCTGTTGCGCGTGACCCGCCACTGGTAGCAGCCCAGCATCTCGAGCCCCGGGAACAGCTCGCCCACGAAGGCGCGCAGCAGCGAGGTCAGCAGGATGTAGCCCTCGGGCTGGCCGGAGAGCTCCTGCGGCATCTTGATCAGGCGCGGCAAGGCGCGCGGCGCCTGCACCACGGCGATCGAGGCCTGGCGGCCGAAGGCGTCGGCGCCGGACAGCGACACGATGAAATTCAGGCTCTTGTTGTAGACGCGCGGAAACGGATGCGCCGGATCCAGCCCGATAGGCGTCAGGAGCGGCATCACGTCGCGGTTGAATACGTCCCGCGCCCATTCCTGCTGTTGCTGATTCCACTCGGACGCGTGGTGCAGCGAGATGCCCTCGGCATGCATGGCCGGCAGGATCTCGTCATTGAGCAGGTTGTACTGGCGGTTGACCAGTTCGTGCACCGCCTGCTGCACGTTCTCGAACGCCTGGTCCGGCGTCATACCATCCGGCCCCACCAGGTTCGGCGACTGGCGCTGTTGCTCCTTCAGGCTGGAAATCCGGATCTCGAAGAACTCGTCCAGGTTGGAACTGACGATGCACACGTAGCGCAGGCGTTCCAGCAAGGGAGTCTTGGGGCTCTCCGCCATCGCCAGCACGCGTTCGTTGAATTTCAGCAGCGACAGCTCGCGGTTCAGAAGCAAGGGCTCGGCAGGAGGGCGTGAGGGCATACCGGATTCCATACGTAGGGAGAGCGTGGAGTTTTACTGCAAAAAAGTGACGGTTCCATGACACTACGCCAAAAACGTAGCGTACGCTAAAAGCGGGACATATAGCGGGCCGGCTATGCGCCGCAAGCCCCTGTTCCGTAAGAAAAAAAGCGTAATCGGGAACGCTGTCACATGGGGTCTCTATAATCGGCCCACCTCTCAGCCAATATTACGAGCCGCATGGATCAACTTCTGGCCGCGGTGGACCTTGGGTCCAACAGCTTCCGCCTCTCCATCGGACGCATCGTTCAACAGGACGGTACGCCCCAGATCTATCAGATCGACCGCCTCAAGGAAACCGTCCGGCTCGCGGCCGGCCTGGACTCCGAAAAACGGCTGGGCGATGACGCCATCGACAGGGCCATCGCGGTGCTGGAACGCTTTGGCGACCGCCTGCGCAGCTTCCACCCCAACCGGGTCCGCGCCGTCGCCACCAACACCTTCCGCGTCGCCCGCAACACCCGCGACTTCCTGCCGCGCGCCGAAGCCGCGCTGGGCTTTCCCATCGAAGTCATCGCCGGCCGCGAAGAGGCCCGCCTGATCTTCTCGGGCGTGGTCCACACCCTGCCCCCCTCGCCCAACAAACGCCTGGTCATCGACATCGGCGGCGGCTCCACCGAAGTCATCATCGGCAAAGGCCATGAGCCCGGGCTGATGTCCTCGCTCTACATGGGCTGCGTCAGCTACAGCCGCCAGTTCTTCTCGGATGGCGTGGTCGACGCGCATCAGATGAAGCAGGCCGAACTGGCCGCGCGCCGCGAGATCGAAGTCATCGCCAAGCAATACCGCAAGATGGGCTGGAAGGAGGCCTACGGCTCCTCCGGCACGGCCAAGGCGCTGTTCGCCATCCTGACCGAATGCCGCTTCTCGGACCGCGGCATCACGCGCGCCGGTCTGAACAAGCTGAAGGAACGCATCATCCGCTCGGGCCGCGTGGTTCCATCCGAACTGCCCGGCATCAAGATCGAACGCTCGGACGTGCTGCCGGGCGGCCTGGCCATCATGAGCGCCCTGTTCGACGAACTGGGCATCGACGTCATGCATACCGGCGACGGCGCCCTGCGCCTGGGCGTGCTGTATGACCTGCTGGGCCGCGACGATGAGCACGACAAGCGCGACGAATCGGTGCGCCAGTTCATGAAGCGCTACCACGTCGACGTCAACCAGGCGCGCCGCGTGCACCACGCCGCGCTCACGCTGTTCGACGCGCTGTTCCCGGACGGCCCGGAACGCGCCGAGCTGCGCCCCGCGTTGGGCTGGGCGGCCGACCTGCATGAAGTGGGCCTGTCCATCGCGCACAACGCGTACCACAAGCACACCGCCTACGTGCTGGAAAACGCCGACATGCCGGGCTTCTCGCGCGCTGATCAGCAACTGCTGGCGCTGCTGGCACTCGGCCACCAGGGCAAGCTGACCAAGCTGGAACCGCTGGTGCGGTCGCGCGCGCAATGGAAGGCTATCCTCAGCCTGCGCCTGGCGGTGCTGCTATTCCGCCGCCGCAACGAAATCGAGCCGCTGCCGCTGACGGCCTCGGTGCGCGACAACTCCATCGTGGTGCGGGTCAACCGCGAATGGCTGGCGCAGCACCCCCTGAGCGACTTCACGCTGCGCGCCGAAGAGGCCGAGTGGAACAAGGTCGGGTTTTCGTTCGAACTGCTGGAGTTCTGAGGAACAGGCCGCACGCCGGCATCGTTTGCATCCGGCCCCGCACTGCGGGGCCGGCGTCATCTAGAACGGCGAAAGATCCGTTTCGCGATCGAGCCGCTTGAGCTCCATGCGCAAGGGCCGGGTGGCTCGCCGTATCAGCCTGATCTTCATGCGGCGGAGCAGGCGGCGCATGATGGTCAGCGCTGGGCAGTGGCGGGCTGGTCCAGCCCGAAGTGGCGGCGATAGCGCTCGTCCATGCGATCCATCTTGAGCAGCACCGGGAAATCCGCGGCATTGAAGTCCGGGTCCCAGGCGGGCTCGCCACAGACCTTGGCGCCCAGCTTCAAATAGCCCTTGATCAGCGGCGGCACGCGCGCCGGCAGGGTGCTGTTGAGCTTTTCCACCGGATAGCGGTGCAGCGGCGTCACGCGCGGTTCGTCGCCCTGCGGCAACTGCTTGGAAATGGTGCGCCACACTTCGGCGGCGGTCACGCCATCGTCGCGCAGGCTGACGCTGGCGCAGCCCAGCACGTATTGGTAGCCGCCGCGGCGCAGGTATTCGGCCAGCCCCGACCACAGCAGCATGATGACGCCGCCGCCACGGTAGTCGGCGTGGGTGCAGGAGCGGCCGACTTCGACCAGCTCGTCCTGAATGGCGCCCAGCCCGGACAGGTCGAACTCGGACTGCGAGTAGTATCCACCAGCCTCCCGCGCCTTTTCCGGCGTCAGGATGCGGTAGGTGCCGACCACGCGGCCCGTATCCAGCTCGCGGACCATCAGGTGTTCGCAGAACGGGTCGAAGCGGTCTTGCTCAATGCCGTCCTGGGCATCGGGGAACACCACGCCCATGTCCTCGGTGAAGACCTCGTAGCGCAGGCGTTGAATCTGCTCGATTTCTTCAGCGGTGCGCGCCAAGCCCACCACCAGCACCTTGGCGGCGGCGCCGGTCCAAGGTTCTGCGGCATTACGGCTCGGATTGATGCGTGCTAATTCCAGCATTGCGCGAAGCTCCTAGAGAGTCCAGCCAGTGTGGACGCCCTGTATGTCAAAGACTTGACCAATATGTTACGTGACTATGAAGTTTAGTTCGGGGCTGATAAATCAATCTTCCGCCGAAATCGACAAAACTTTACAAATCTATACAGCCCCTGAACAAACAAAGGCCACCCGTCACGCTTCGGGTGGCCTTGCTTGGAATCGGAAACCGGTGCTTATCCCAGGCTGGCCGCAAGCTTCTCGGCGCTGGAAACGGCCAGGGCTTCGTCTTCGGCCTCGACCATCAGGCGCAGCTTCGGCTCGGTGCCCGAGGCGCGGATCAGGATGCGGCCGCGGCCGTCCAGTTCCGCTTCGACCGCCTTGCGCGCAGCGCTCAGGCCGGCGTGCGTCTTCCAGTCCTGGCCCGGGGTCAACGGCACGTTGATCATCTTCTGCGGATACATGCGCAGATCGCTCACCCACTCCGACAGTCCGACCGAATTGCGGCCCAGCGCGGTCAGGACCTGCAGCGCGGCGACAATGCCGTCGCCGGTCGAATGGCAATCCAGGCACAGCAGGTGGCCAGAGCTTTCGCCGCCATACAGCCAGCCACGCGCCTGCATCTGCTCCAGCACGTAGCGGTCGCCCACGTTGGCGCGTTCGAAGCCCACGCCCAGGCGCTGCATTTCGCGCTCGAAGCCGAAGTTGGTCATCAGCGTGCCGACCACGCCCTCCACCTTGCCGCGCTGCATGCGTTCGCGGACGATGGCATACATGAGTTCGTCGCCGTTATAGATGCGGCCTTCGCCGTCCACCATCTGCAGGCGGTCGGCGTCGCCGTCCAGCGCGATGCCCAGTTGGGCGCCGCGAGCCTGCACTTCCTTGGCCAGCAACTCAGGGTGCATCGCGCCTACGCCCTTATTGATGTTGAAGCCGTCCGGATTGACGCCGATGGCATGCACCTCGGCGCCCAGTTCGCGGAACACATGGGGCGCGATGTTGTAGGCGGCGCCGTGGGCGGCGTCCACCACGATCGTCATGCCGTTCAGGTCCAGATCGTTGGGGAAAGTGCTTTTGCAGAACTCGATATAGCGGCCCTGCGCGTCGCCCATGCGGCGGGCGCGCCCCAGGGCTTCCGAAGCGACGCAGCCCAACGGTTCATCCAGGGCGGCTTCGATGTCGGCCTCGATCTCGTCGGGCAGCTTCATGCCTTGCGCCGAAAAGAACTTAATGCCGTTGTCCTGGTACGGATTGTGCGAAGCGCTGATGACAATGCCCGCCACCAGGCGCAGCGCCCGGGTCAGGTAGGCCACCGCGGGCGTGGGTACCGGGCCGGCCAGCAGCACGTCGATGCCCGCGGCCGACAGGCCAGCTTCCAGCGCCGACTCCAGCATGTAGCCGGAAATCCGCGTGTCCTTGCCGATCACGACCTGCGGGCGGCTGCCGCCGCGCACGGCGTGCTCGCGCGCCAGCACGCGGCCGGCCGCGTAGCCCAGGCGCAGGGCGAATTCGGCGTTGATCACCGGACCGCCGACTTCACCGCGGACACCGTCGGTACCGAAATATTTGCGTCGAATCATGAACTGATTGCTCCTTGTTCTGCCGCGTGCCATACCTTGAGCGCGTCAACCGTGGCCGCCACATCGTGCACACGCACGATGGAAGCGCCACGCGCCACGCAAGCAAGCGCCGCGGCGATGCTGCCGGGCAACCTGTCGCCCACGGACCGGCCGGTAGCCTGGCCGATCATGGATTTGCGCGACAGGCCGATCAGCAATGGATAGCCGGCGCTGCGCAAGCTGGACAGCCGGCGCAGCAGTTGGAAATTCTGGTCGCCCGTCTTGCCGAAGCCGAAGCCCGGGTCCAGCACGATGCGGCGAGGATCGATCCAGGCCGCGCGCAGCTTGTGCGCGCGAGCCCCCAGGAAGAGCCCGATTTCACCGATCAGGTCGGAGTATTCGGGTGGGGCGGCCTGCATGGTGCGGGGCTCGCCCTTCATATGCATCACGCATAGCCCGCAGCGCGAATGCGCCACCGCCTCGACGGCGCCGGGCTGCCTGAAGCCGTAGATGTCGTTGATCATGTCCGCGCCGGCGTCCAGCACCGCGCGCATGACTTCCGGCTTGAAGGTGTCGATGGACAGGGGTACGCCGCAATCGCGCAGCGCCTCCATCACCGGCAGCAGCCGGGCCAGTTCGTCGGCCACCGAGACCGGATCGGCCCCGGGGCGCGTCGACTCGCCGCCCAGATCCAGGATCTGGGCGCCTTCGGCGATCAATTGGCGCGCATGCGCCACCGCGGAATCCGTATCGTCGTGCTGGCCGCCGTCGGAAAAGGAATCCGGTGTGACGTTGACGATACCCATGACAAGCGGGCGCTCGAGATCAAACTCGAAGCGCCCGCAAAGGAAGTTATTTGCCATAACTCAGGATGAGCAGCCTCAGACAGCGGCAGCCGTATTGCCACCCGCCGCCAGGCCCGTGGGCGGCGTGTCGGACGTATCCGACGGACCCTGAGGCGTTTTCGGGGGACGCGGGGGGCGGCCCTCGACGATGTCATTGATCTGGTCCGCGTCGATGGTTTCCCATTCCAGCAGCGCGGCGGTCATCACTTCGACCTTGTCGCGATTGTCTTCCAGGATCTTGCGCGCGACGCTGTACTGCTCGTCGATGATGCGGCGGATCTCGGTGTCCACCTTCTGCATGGTGGCTTCCGACATGTGCGTGGTCTTGGTGACGCTGCGGCCCAGGAACACTTCGCCTTCGTTCTCGGCATAGACCATGGGACCCAGTTCGTCGGTCATGCCGTAGCGCGTGACGATGTCGCGGGCGATGGCGGTGGCGCGTTCGAAGTCGTTCGAAGCGCCCGTCGTCATCTGATCCATGAAGATTTCTTCGGCGATGCGGCCGCCGAACAGCACAGCGATGGTGGACAGCAGGCGGCCCTTGTCCATGCTGTAGCGGTCGGTCTCAGGCAGCTGCATGGTCACGCCCAGCGCACGGCCGCGCGGGATGATGGTGACCTTGTGGACCGGGTCGGTCTTGGGCAGCAGGCGGGCGACGATCGCGTGGCCGGACTCGTGGTACGCGGTGTTCTTGCGTTCTTCTTCGGGCATCACGATGGAGCGGCGTTCCGCGCCCATGATGATCTTGTCCTTGGCCTTTTCGAAGTCGGACATGTCGACCGTGCGGCCATTGCGGCGGGCGGCGAACAGCGCGGCTTCGTTGACCAGGTTGGCCAGATCGGCGCCGGAGAAGCCCGGGGTGCCGCGCGCCAAGACGGTCGCGTCGACGTTGGGCGACAGCGGGACCTTGCGCATGTGGACCTTCAGGATCTGCTCGCGGCCGCGGATATCGGGCAGCGGCACCACGACCTGGCGGTCGAAGCGGCCCGGACGCAGCAGCGCGGGATCCAGCACGTCGGGACGGTTGGTCGCGGCGATGACGATGACGCCCTGGCCGGACTCGAAGCCGTCCATTTCCACCAGCATCTGGTTCAGCGTCTGTTCGCGTTCGTCGTTGCCGCCGCCCAGGCCGGCGCCACGCTGACGGCCAACCGCATCGATTTCGTCGATGAAGATGATGCAGGGAGCATGCTTCTTGGCGTTTTCGAACATGTCGCGCACGCGGGCAGCGCCCACGCCGACGAACATTTCAACGAAGTCGGAACCCGAGATGCTGAAGAACGGCACCTTGGCTTCGCCCGCGATGGCCTTGGCCAGCAGCGTCTTGCCGGTACCCGGCGAGCCGACCATCAGCACGCCGCGCGGAATGCGTCCGCCCAGCTTCTGGAACTTGCTGGGGTCGCGCAGGAAATCGACCAGTTCCTGGACGTCTTCCTTGGCTTCATCGCAGCCGGCGACGTCGGCGAAGGTGATCTGGTTGGTGTTTTCGTCGAGCATGCGGGCGCGCGATTTACCGAAGCTGAATGCTCCGCCCTTGCCGCCGCCCTGCATCTGGCGCATGAAGAATACCCAGACGCCGATCAGCAACAGCATGGGGAACCACGACACGAAGATGCTCATCAGCAGCGACTGCTCTTCGCGCGGCTTGCCCGAAACCTGGACGCCGTACTTCAGCAGATCGGAGACCATCCAGAGGTCGCCCGGCGAAGTCAGCGTGTAGGCACGGCCCGCGTCAGGGGTGACGTACAGCACGTCGCCCTGGACGTCGACCTTGCGGATACGTCCCGCCTTGGCGTCGTCCATGAACTGCGTGTAAGTCACGCCGTCCTGGGTCTGAGCGCGTCCGTCGAACTGTTTGAAGACGGTGAACAGCACGAGGGCTATCACCATCCAGACAGCGACTTTCGAAAATGAATTATTCAAGGTCGATCTCCTGCTTTCGATTCCGACCGGCGACCGCGCACCCGCATATGGCACAGTCACAAGTATGTCAATAGCTCATTCTACCCTGTCAGACCAGATTGCGTCCCGGGATGGCTGAGCCCCTCTAAGTTTTGTCTGATTCGCGAATTTTCTGGTCGTTGTCCCGGCAGGCTGTGAGTTTTTCGGATTCAGGGCGAGGCGCCCCGGACCCGGGCTACTTCAGATCGCGCGCAACCAGAAAGGTTTCGGAGGATTTGTCCCGCGATGCCTTCGGCTTGCGTTCGACCACCCGCTTGAAGCGCTGCTTGAAGGACTCCACGATCTGCGAAAAGCCGCTGCCGTGGAAAGCCTTGACGATCAGCGCCCCGTTGGGCTTCAGGTGGGCGCAGGAGAATTCCATTGCCAATTCGCACACATGCTGGATGCGCGCCGAATCGGCAATACCCACCCCTGACAAGTTGGGGGCCATGTCGGAAATAACAAGGTCCACCGCGCGCGATCCGACCATGTCTTCCAATTGTTTCAAGACTTCATCATCGCGGAAGTCGCCCTGGATGAATTCGACGCCCGCCACGGGCTCCATGGGCAGCAGGTCGAGCGCGATGATGCGTCCGTCCACGATCCCGCCCGGCCCCGCCAGACGTTCGCGCGCCACTTGGGACCAACTGCCGGGCGCCGAGCCCAGGTCGACCACCAGGTCGCCCCGGCGCATCAGCTTCTCGGTATCCAGGATCTCGATCAGCTTGAAGGCGGCGCGGGCCCTGTAGCCCTTCTGTTGCGCCAGCTTCACATAGGGATCGTTGATGTGCTGGTGAATCCAGTCTTTGGAGAATTTATTCTTGGCCATTACCGTACAATTCCACGCATGCCTATATTAGAACTTACCTCTCGTGAGCGCAGCGACCTTCGGTCCGCCGCTCACCCTCTGCGCCCCGTCGTCCTGATTGGCGACAATGGCCTGACCGAAGCCGTGCTCAAGGAAATCGACCTGGCACTGGCTTCGCATGGCCTCATCAAGGTGCGCGCCGGCGGTGATGACCGCGAGGCCCGCGACGCAATGCTGTCGACCATCTGCGACACGCTTTCCTGCGCGCCCGTGCACCATCTGGGCAAGACGCTGATCCTGTTCCGCCCGCTGGCCGGCAATATCAAGCCCGCCGCGCTGGCCGCCATGGAGCCCGAACGCCCCGCCAAGCGCCGCGCCTCCGAGCCGCATACGCCCAAGAAGCTGGCCGCCGAAGGCAAGACCCTGGCCAAGCGTCCGCGCCGCAGCGAGTCCGAAGAGCCCAAGCCGAAGACGCGCTTCGTGCCCCAGGACCAGCTCAACAAGAACGGCAAGCCCATGCGTCCCGGCACCAAGAAGACCACCGCCAGCGGTCACGGCATTCCCCGCCGCGGCGGCAGCGCGCTCAGCCTGCGGGCCGGAGCACGCAGCGGCACCAGCCGCAAGTCGTCGAAAAGGTAAGCGCCGGGCACAAAAACGGGCGCTTTACGCGCCCGGTCCACCATAGCGATCCGCATTAAACCGCGGAATTCAGTCGAACGCACGGTTCGGACTATGGTGTTTTGACAACATCCAGCTTACTACGTTGGCGTCAGATGTAACGGACGCCCAGGACTTCATACTCGCGAACGCCAGCCGGGGCCACGACCTCGACCACGTCGCCTTCGCTCTTGCCGATCAACGCGCGCGCCACCGGGCTCGACACGGAAATCAGGTTCGACTTGATGTCGGCTTCAACGTCGCCGACGATCTGGTACGTCACGCGATCGCCCGAATCCAGGTCCTCGATGTCGACGGTAGCGCCAAACACGGCGCGGCCTTCGGCCTCAAGGGCGGTAGGGTCGATCAGATGGGCATTGGAAAGCGTGCCTTCAAGCTCGGCAATCCGGCCCTCGATAAAGCCTTGGCGCTCGCGAGCAGCGTCATATTCGGCATTTTCCGACAGATCACCCTGCGCACGCGCTTCAGCGATCGCGTTGATAACGGCAGGACGTTCCACGGTTTTCAGCCGCTGGAGCTCTTCTTGCAAGCGCTCGGCCCCGCGCACGGTCAAAGGAATGGCAGACATGTCGTTTCCCAAACAAAAGTAGAAAACGCCCCGGACGGAGCGTTCTCGGTGAAGGTCGCAACCCTGGCGCGCGCTGTCGATCGGGGTATCGAGTGACGAGCGGCGCGGACGACCAAAACAAAACCCCGGCTCGGGTCGGAACCGGGGCAATCAAGGTCATATTGTGGTCAAAGTCCACGGGAATTGCAAGCCGCCGGAGAAACCGCCGTTTTCGCCGCATTTCGCCGCTGTAACCCGCTAAAACCCGTCATTTCTTCCAAGTTTTCCCGATTCAACCGGCAACCGGACGGCTCAGGCCCACCGCTGCGCGTCCGCCACGCATATGTTGCATAAAAACTACTTTTCGATAGTTTTTTGCGAAACAGCCAAAGCGCAACTCTCAAAAACGCCAGAAAAACTTGGCTGACGCAGTATAAAACAACAAATTGTGTCATTAATAACAATTAAATACATATTGCATTAAGAGAACTATCGTCTGGCCAGGTCTGGCAGACCGCAAGCACGAGCCAGGCGCAAGAGTCTTATTTGCGGGTGTTTGCAGTGGTGGCGGACGCATCGCAGCCATCCGGCGCGACGTTCGCCGTTCCGTCACGCGGCGGGCGGCCTGGGCCGTACGCACGCGGCGGATCGCGTTCAAGAACGAGGAGCTCTCATGCTGGAAAAACTGAAAGTCCGTACGGGAATGCTGCTGGTCCTGGGCTGCTTTGTGGTCGCCCTGACGCTGGCTTGCGGCTTGAGCTGGATGAACGCCGAGAAAAGCGTGACCGAGATCAAGGACCTGAACAATGTCGCGGTCCATCAGGTCGACCCGCTCTACGAAGCCAACGCCGCCCTGCTGCGCGCGCGGCTGGCGCTCGGTACAGGCATGGCTGCCATGCAGGCGGGCGGCATGGACCAGGCCGGACTGGCTGGCGAGGAAGCCGCCAGCCATCTGAAGCAGGCGCGCGAGCGTTTCGCCCGCTACATGGCCGTACCCAAGAGCGCGCGGGGTGAGCAGTTGGCCCAGACGTTGCAGGGGCGCTTCACCGAATACGCCGCCATCCTGGACACACTGGAATCCAACATCAAGGCACGCTCGCCAGCCAAGTATCGCCAGGACGAGGGGCGGCTGCCGCAGGCCGACGCCTACTTCATGAAAGACATGCAAGCCTTCCTGGGCCGGGTCCAGGAGCGCAGCGACGGCGTGCTGGCAAGCTCCGAGCAGACCTACGCCACCGCCCGGATCTCGGCGGTCGCGCTGATATCGGTCGCCCTGCTCCTGACCGCGCTGTGCTGGGCCTTCATCCGGCGCGCCGTGCTCCGTCCGCTGCAGGAGGCCGGCCGGCACTTCGATCGCATCGCGGCCGGCGACCTGACCAACCGCGTGGAGACCCGCTCCAACAATGAGATCGGCGTGCTGTTCGCCTCGCTCAAGCGCATGCAGGAAGGCCTCACCCGCACGGTCACGTCCGTGCGCCAGGGGGTGGACGAGATCAACGTGGGCGCGGCTGAAATCGCGGCCGGCAACGCCAACCTGTCGGTGCGCACCGAAGAGCAGGCCGCGGCGCTGGAAGAGACCGCGTCCACCATGGAAGAACTGGCCGTCACCGTCAAGCAGAACGCCGAAAACGCCGCCCAGGCCAATCAGTTGGCCGCGGTCAGCATGGACGTGGCGCAGCGCGGCGGCCAGAACGTGGAACAGGTGGTGGCCACCATGCACGGCATCTCGGACAGCTCGCGGCGCATCTCGGACATCGTGTCGGTAATCGACGGCATCGCTTTCCAGACCAATATCCTCGCGCTGAACGCCGCAGTCGAGGCCGCGCGCGCCGGCGAACAGGGCAAGGGCTTTGCCGTGGTAGCGGGCGAAGTCCGTACGCTGGCCCAACGCGCCGCACAGGCCGCCAAGGAGATCAAGACGCTGATCGAGGCCTCGGTGGACACGGTCGCCGCCGGATCGGCCCAGGTCGCTGCCACCGGGCAGACCATGCAGGAAATCGTGGATTCGGTGCAACGGGTCGCCGCGATCATGGCTGAAATTTCAGCAGCATCGGCCCAGCAAGCCGGCGGCATCGACCAGGTCAGCCTGGCGATCACGCAGATGGACGAAGTAACGCAACAGAATGCCGCGCTGGTCGAGGAAGCCTCCGCCGCCGCGGCCGCGATGGAGGAACAGGCGCGGCGCCTGGCAGAGGCCACCTCCGTGTTCAAGACGCAGTCGGGACAGGTGATCGAGGCAGCGCCGGTGGCGCTGACGGGCGCCGCGGCCTCGAGATTGTCGCGCACCTAAGCGCTCTGGCCGGCCATGCGCGGGACCTCTGGCCCGTGCATGGCCGCGCCGCTTACTTCCTGCGGCGCAGCAGGGCGTACAGGATGATGGCACCGAAGGTGGCGGTGCCGATGCCACCCAGCGTGAAATTGCCCAGCTTGACCGTGAAGTCGCCCGCGCCCAGCACCAGCGTGACCGCGGCCACGATCAGGTTGCGGTTGTCGCTGAAGTCCACCTGGTTCACCACCCAGATGCGGGCGCCGGCGATGGCGATCAAGCCGAACACCACCACCGACATGCCGCCCAGCACGGGCGCGGGGATCATCTGGATCAGCGCGCCGAACTTGGGCGAGAAGCCCAGCACGATGGCGATCAGGGCCGCCACCACGAACACCAGGGTGGAATAGATGCGCGTGACCGCCATCACCCCGATGTTCTCGGCATAGGTGGTGACGCCCGTGCCGCCCACCGCACCGGACACCATGGTGGCGACCCCGTCGCCGACGAAGGCGCGGCCCAGGTAGCGGTCCAGGTCCTGGCCAGTCATGGCGCTGACCGCCTTCACGTGGCCCAGGTTCTCGGCCACCAGGATGATGGCGACGGGCACGATCAGGCCCATGGCCTCGGCCTTGAACACCGGCGCGGCGAAGTGCGGCAGGCCGAACCAGGCCGCGGCGGCCACGCCGGAGAAATCGATGGGCTTGCCCAGCCCCATGCCGTTGGCGAGGATGCCGTACAGCACGCAGGCCAGGATCATGCCGACCAGGATCAGCAGGCGCTGCACCATGCCCTTGGTGAACACGGCGATGCCGCCCACGCAAAGGATGGTGACCATGGACATGACACTGTCGAAGCCCGACGCGCCCATCGCGCCCTTGGCGGCGATGGGGGCCAGGTTCAGGCCGATGACCGCGACCACCGCGCCGGTGACCACGGGCGGCATCAGGGTGTCGATCCAGTTCGCGCCGCCGCCCGCGCGCGCGTTGACGAACCAGACGATCAGGCCGATCAAGGTATAGGCCAGGCCGCAGGCGATGATGGCGCCCAGTGCCACGCCGATATTGGCGTTGCCGCCGCCGCCGGCATAGCCGGTCACCGCGATCACGCCGCCGATGAAGGCGAAGCTGGAGCCCAGGTAGCTGGGAACGCGGCCGCCGACGAACAGGAAGAAGATCAGGGTGCCGATCCCTGACATCAGGATGGCGACGTTCGGGTCAAAACCCATCAGCAGCGGCGCCAGCACGGTGGAGCCGAACATGGCGACCACGTGCTGCGCGCCCATGGCCACGTTCTTGGGCCAGGACAGTCTTTCATCGGGCGCGATGATGACGCCAGGCTCGGTGTCGTCGGCCAGGCGCCAGCGCGGAAAGTAGGAATTGGACATGGATATCCCAAAGTAGGTGTTGGGTGTGAGCGGGCGCCAGTGTAAAGGGGGCCGCAAACGGGCGGCAATGCTTAAGTTCACCGTCAGAATGCCGTACTAGTGAAAACCCCGAAACCCCCATAGGCGGCAGGAGCAATCATGGCGATCGATCCCATCAGCGGCAGTTCCCGAATCAACAGCCTGGCCGACCTCTGGGCCCAGAAGATCCAGGCCAACAAGGAAGCCAAGAGCGCCTCGGACGCGGAAGCGAGCACGGTGTCCGCGGACGGCAAGATCCGTGTCGACAACCCCGGCGGCCTGAAAATGGGCAACGTGCAAGAAACCAAGGAAACCGAGGACTCCAGCAACGACGACGCATACACGCGCCAGATCAAGGAACTGCAGAAGCAGCTCAAGCGCGTGATGGACCAGATCGCCAAGGTCAAGGCCAGCGGCATGCCGGCCGAAATGAAGGCCCAGCAACTGATGGCGCTCAATGCCCAGGCGATGCAGATCCAGCAGCAGATCACAGCAGTGATGGACAAGCAGGCCCGGGCCATGCAAGGCGGCGTATCCGCCACCGCCTAGCGGGCAAGGCACGGCGCCCCGCGCGGCCGGGGCGCCCGCATTGATGGCGCGCATCAAAATTTCTGATTGGACGCTGCCCAGGCCTGCCAGTACTGTCTCCGGACAAATCTAAAACCACGGAGACAAACCATGCATGCAATGCGCACAGCCCTTGCAGGTGCGGTGCTGGCCGTTTGCGCGGCCCCTGCCCTCGCAGGCACCGTCACGGTGATCACGTCGTTCCCCAAAGACCTGACCCAGGCCTACAAGACGGCCTTCGAAAAGGCCAATCCCGGCATCACGCTGGAAATCCTGAACAAGAACACGGTGTCGGGCATCGCCTATGTGCGCGAAACGCCCGCCGGCCAGCGTCCCGAGGTGTTCTGGGCCAGCGCGCCCGACGCCTTCGAGGTGCTGGGCCGCGACAAGCTGCTGGCGAGCTCCGCCGACGTGGCCAACAAGCAGGTGCCGGACAAGATCGGCAACTACCCCATCAACGATCCGGGCGGCATGTACCTGGGCCAGGCCCTGGCCGGCTACGGCATCATCTACAACACCCGCTACATCGCGGCGCACAAGATCCCCGCGCCGGTGGAATGGAAGGACCTGCTGTCGCCGCAATGGTTCGGCCACGTCGGCATCACTTCGCCGTCGCGCTCGGGCACCATGCACCTGACCGTGGAAACCATCCTCCAGGGCGAGGGCTGGGACGAAGGTTGGAGCACGCTGCTGCGCATGTCAGGCAACAGCAGCGCGGTCACCGAGCGCTCGTTCGGCGTGCCGGACGGCGTCAACAACGGCCAGTTCGGCGCCGGACCGGTGATCGACTTCTTCGGCCTGTCCAGCAAGTATTCCAAGTTCCCGGTGGAATTCGTCTACCCCTCCGAAACCGCCATCGTGCCGGCCAACATCGCGCTGATCCAGGGCGCGAAGAACACCGAGGAAGGCAAGAAGTTCATCGCCTTCACGCTCAGCCAGGCCGGGCAGGAGTTGCTGCTGGAGCCCAAGATCTCGCGCCTGCCGGTGCTGCCCTACACGGCGCTGGCCGGCAAGATTCCCCAGGGCTACCCCGACCCCGCCGAGATCGCCAAGCGCAGCAAGGTGCAGTTCAACGCCGACCTGTCGCAGTCGCGCTACTACGTGGTGCAGTCGCTGTATGACCAGACGGTCACGTTCCGCCTGAAGGAACTGCAGGCCGCCACCAAGGCCATCTACGAAGCCGAAGCCAAGCTGGGCGACAAGGCCAAGAGCGGCAAGGCCGCCGAGTTGCTGGCGCAGGCCCGCAAGCTGACCTGGGCGCCCCTCGTGGACGGCAAGAAGGCCGCGGATCCGGCCTTCCTGGCGATCTTCGCCGGCAACAAGAAGGACGCCGCCGTGAACCAGCAGATCACCCAGCTGGAAGGCGAGTGGAACGGCCGTTCCAAGGCGAACTACGAAGAAGCCGTGAAGCTCGCCAAGCAGGCTGCCGCGCTCTAGGCCGCAACACCCGCAGGACGCGCGAGCCGGACGGGACCCATCCCGTCCGCCGCCGCGGTTTTCCCCTGGCAACGATTTCGGGAATCTCGATGAATTCTTCGGGCCACTCGCGCCTGCCCGTCGGCCCCTTGCTGACGGCGCTCTTGGTGTTCGGTTTTCTGCTGCTGTTTTTGGCCGTGCCGGTGGGCACGGTGTTCTACAGCGCCTTCGTGAACGCCGACGGCAGCTTCACCATGGGCCACTTCGGCGCCTTCTTCAACCAACCGCTGATGAAGGAAGCCTTCTTCAACAGCCTCTACGTGGCGGGCTGGTCGGCATTGCTGGCGTCCCTGATCGCCGTGCCGCTGGCGTACTTCACCGTGCGCTTCGATTTCCGCGGCGCGCTGCTGATCCAGACCTTGGGCGTGCTGCCGCTGATCATGCCGCCCTTCGTGGGCGCGGTCGCGATGCAGCTGATCTTCGGCCGCTCGGGCAGCGTGAACCTGCTGCTCAACGACTGGTTCGGCTTCACCATCCCGTTCATGGAAGGCTTGAACGGCGTCATCTTCGTGGAGTCGCTGCACTACTTCCCGTTCATCCTGATGAACCTGGTGGTGGCGCTGCGCAATATCGATGGCGCCATGGAGGAAGCGGCCTTCAACCTGGGCTCGCGGGGTTTCCGCCTGTTCCGCCGCGTGATCTTTCCGCTGGCCCTGCCCGGCTACGTGGCCGGCGCATCGCTGGTGTTCGTCAAGGTGTTCGACGACCTGGGCACGCCGCTCGTGCTGGGTACCACCAACATGCTGGCGCCGCAAGCCTATCTGCGCATCACGCAGGTCGGCCTGGAGGATCCGCTGGGCTATGTAATCAGCGTCATCATGGTCGGGTTCTCGATCCTGGCCCTGTGGCTGTCGGCGCGCGTGCTCAAGGGCCGCGATTACTCGACCCTGCAAAAGGGCGGCAGCTCCATCCAGAAGCGCAAGCTGCGGCCGATGGAAAGCGTGCTGGCCTATGGCTGGATCATCCTGGTACTGCTGCTGGTGCTGTCGCCGCACATGGGCGTGCTGCTGCTGTCGCTGGCCAGCGTCTGGAGCTTCGCACCGCTGCCGGACGGCTACACGCTGGCGCATTACTCCGCGGTGTTCTCCGAATCGCAGGGCATGATCGCCAACACCCTGCTCTATTGCGGCCTGGCGGCGGGCGTCGACGTAATCCTCGGCACCGCCATTGCGTACCTGATGCTGCGCACCCGGCTGCCCGCGCGCCAGTGGCTGGATTTCCTGGCATCCGCCGCGCTGGCGATCCCGGGCATCGTGCTGGCTATCGGTTTTCTGCGCACCTTCCGCGGCATCGAACTGCCGGGCACCGGCACCCTGCTGACCTCGTCGTGGATCATCATCATGATCGCGTACTCGGTAAGGCGGCTGCCTTACGCGCTACGTTCCTGCGTGGCGTCGCTGCAGCAGATCAATATCTCGCTGGAAGAGGCCGCGCAATCGCTGGGCGCCACGCGCATGAGCACGATACGCCGCGTGGTGGTGCCGCTGATGGCGGGCGGCATGCTGGCGGGCTTCGTCACCAGCTTCGTGACGGCGGCGGTGGAGCTGTCGGCCACCATCATGCTGGTGACCAAGGACAGCCAGGCGCCCATGAGTTACGGCATCTATCTGTACATGCAGAGCGCGGCGGGCCGGGGCCCGGGCGCCGCGCTCGGCGTCCTGGCGGTGGCCGCGGTGGCCATCGGCACGTATGTATCGCACCTGCTGGTGGAGCGCGCCCAGTCGCGCCAGCGGCCGGCTCGCAATGAAGGGGAATCCGCATGAAGAAAGTCAGCGTCGAATGCCGCAACATCCGGCTGTCCTACGGCAAGACGGAGGTGCTCAAGGACGTCAACATCAGCATCGAACCCGGCGAGTTCTTCGCGCTGCTGGGACCCTCGGGCTCGGGCAAATCCACGCTGCTGCGCCTGATCGCCGGCTTCAACCGGCACAGCGCCGGGCAACTGCTGGTGGACGGCAAGGACATCAGCGGCACGCCGCCCTGGAACCGGAATATCGGCATGGTGTTCCAGAACTACGCGCTGTGGCCGCACATGACCGTATGGGACAACGTGGCCTTCGGCCTGGTCGAACGCAAGCTGCCGCGCGCCGAGATCCGCGCCAAGGTGGAAGCCGCGCTGGAACTGGTTGGCCTGTCCCAGTATGGCAAGCGCCGTCCCAACCAGCTGTCCGGCGGGCAGCAGCAGCGCGTGGCCCTGGCCCGCACCATCGTCATCGAACCCCAGGTGCTGCTGCTGGACGAGCCGCTGTCCAACCTTGACAAGAAGTTGCGCGTGCAGATGCGCCAGGACTTGCTCAGCCTGCAGCGCCGGCTTGGCATCACCACCATCTTCGTCACCCACGACCAGGAAGAGGCCATGACCACCGCCGACCGCATGGCGGTGCTGGACCATGGCGTGGTCCAGCAGATCGGCGCGCCCAGCACCTTGTTCGACTATCCGGTGAACCGCTTCGTGGCCAACTTCGTGGGCACGATGAACGTGCTGGAGGGCGATGTGCGCGAACGCACCAGCGGCAGCGTGGTGCTGGCGGTGGAAGGCGTGGGCGACCTGCACCTGCCGCTCGCTGGCGAAGCGCCCGCCGCGTCTCGGCTGGCGGCCAGCTTCCGTCCGCATACCGTGCAGATCGAAATGGCGGACGGGCTGGGCGACGCGCGCTATGTCTGGCTGCCGGGCATCGTGGAAAGCAGCGAGTTCCTGGGCGAATTCACGCGCTATCAGGTGCAAATCGGCGAACAGCGGCTGACGGCAGACCAGTCGCATCTGGCGGGGCTGTCGCCCTTCCCGGTCGGCGCCCCGGTCTCCATCGGGCTGGAACCCACCCAAGTGCGGCTGCTGGCGGCCTAAACTCGGGCCCATGGAAATCTATCAGATCCGCGCCTTCGTCACGGTCGCCCGGCTGGGCAACCTGACGAAGGCGGCCGAGGCGCTGTCGCTGACCCAGCCAGCCGTCACCGCGCAGATCAAGGCGCTGGAGCAAAGCCTGGGCGTGGCGCTGTTCGACCGCAGCGGCGGCCGACTGGCCCTGGCCAAGGCCGGCGAGGTGTTGCTGCCCACCGCCGAATCGCTGCTGGTGCTGGGCGCGCAGTTCAAGTCCGAGGCCCAGCAGCTGCAGGGCAGCCTGCATGGCGCGGTCGAACTGGGCGTGCCCAGCGAAAAGCCGGACTTCCTGCGCCTGGGCGAACTGGCCTCGGCCGTCACCCAACGCCTGCCGCTGGTCGAACTCAAGACCCAGACCCTGCCCGCCGCTGCGCTGGCCGAGCAGGTCAGCACCGGCCGCCTGCCGGCGGCGCTGATCATCGCCGCCAATCCGCCGCGTGGCGTGCTCTGGCAGCCGCTGCGCAGCGTGCGCTACCGCATCGCCATGCCCAAGGAGCACGCCGCGGTGCTCAAGCGCGGCGGCTGGCGCGAAGTGGCGCAATTGCCCTGGCTGGACGGCCCTTCCGGCAGCCACACGCATCTGCTGCTGCGCGATATGTTCGAACGCCATGGCCTGTCGCCGCGCGTCGTGATGCAAAATGACGACCAGGCCAATCTGGACGCGCTGGTGCGCGCCGGCGCAGGCTGCGCACTGTTGCGCGAGGAAACCGCCCTGGCGGGCGCGGCCTCCAATGACTTCATCGTCTGGGGCCTGGCGCGCGTCGACGCCATGCTGGGCTTCATCCTGCCCTACGAGCGCGCTAGCGAGCCCGCGCTGGTCGCGTTAAGCTCGATCATTCAAACCATCTGGAAACCGCGCGCGCCCATTGCGCCCGGCCAGCTCTAATCCCCGCATCAAGACCGTAATGACTGAAATCTGGTTCATCCGCCACGGCGAAACCGACTGGAACCGCCAGCGGCGCCTGCAAGGCTGGCAAGACATCCCCCTGAACGAATTCGGCGTCAACCAGGCCAGCCTGCTGGCCGCGCGCATGCGCGAGGAAGCCCGCCGCACGCCCATTCACGCCATCTACAGCAGCGATCTGCAGCGCGCCCATGCCACCGCCGTGCCCGTATCCGAGCAGCTCGGCCTGCGCGTGCGGGTGGAGCCGGGCATCCGCGAGCGCGGCTTCGGCGTGCTGGAAGGCCTGGATCACGAACGCATCGACGTGCTGGCCCCCGAGGCCGCAGCGGCCTGGAAAAGCCGCGATCCGCTGCGCCCGCTGGACGGCGGCGAAACGCTGGGCCAGTTCCAATCCCGCGTCATCTCCACCGTGGACGACATCGCCAGCCGCCATGACGACGAGCGCATCCTGATGTTCACGCACGGCGGCGTGCTGGACATCATCTGGCGCCATGCCTCGGGCGTGCCGCTGAACGGGCCGCGCGACGCCTCGCTGCTGAACGTCAGCATCAACCGCGTCGGCGTGCAAGGCCGCAAGTGGCAGGTGCTGGACTGGGGCGACGTGGGTCACGTGACCGACGAAGTCGGCAACGACGTGGTGCCTTGAGGGTTCAGCGCGCGCGGCGCGGCTTGCGCGGCGCGTTGCGCGCCAGCCTGTCGTAGACGGCGTTGGGCAACAGGCGCATCAGCTTGGCCACGATGCCCATCTGCCACGGAATCACCACATAGGACGCGCCCCGCCCGATCGCGCTGCGCGCGCGGCGGGCGAAGGCATCCGCCTCCATCAGGAACGGCATGGAATACGGATTGTGCGCCGTCATTGCCGTCTTGATGTAACCGGGCGCTATGGTCACCACGTCCACGCCTTCGGCGGCCAGTTCCAGCCGCAGGCTTTCGCAGTAGGTCGCCACCGCCGATTTGGACGCGCTGTAGGCGCCCGCTCCCGGCAGCCCCCTCACCCCCGCCACGCTGGCGATGCCCACCAGCCGGCCCGATCCTGCCGCCCGCATGGACGCGATGAAGGGTTCGAAGGTCGCCACGGTGGCCAGCAGATTGGTGTCGACGATGGCCTTGAAGACGTCGTAGTCCTCGCCATGCTCGGTCAAGGTGCCTGCGCTGATGCCGGCGCTGGCGATGACCACGTCCACCCGCCCCTGGCAGAACGCAATGAAATCCTGGGCCGCGGCATGCAGGGCCTGGCGGTCGCGCACGTCCAACGCATAGCAGCGGTGCTCGCCCGGCAGGCTGTCGGCCAATTCCCGCAAGGCGTCCTCGCGCCGGCCCAAGAGGCCCAGGGTGGCGCCGGTAGAGGCGTACTGCTGCGCCAGGGCGCGTCCCAGGCCGCTGCTGGCGCCGGTGATGAAAACTCTTTCCATGTGTGCCTGATGCCTGTAGTGGCGTTGCGGAATCGCGTTGCAAAAAAATAGGGCACGCTTACGCGTGCCCTATTGTGTCGTTTGCCAGCTTAGCCTTGCAAGGAAGCGTGCAGCTCCTGCAGCGGATACACCTGCAGGCCCAGGCCTTGGCGCAGGTATTGCATGCCTTCGACCGCGGCGCGGGCGCCGGCGATGGTCGTGAAGAAGGTCACGCGGGCGGCCAGCGCCTGGGTGCGGATGGTGCGCGAGTCAGCGATGGCGTTGCGGCGCTCTTCGACGGTGTTGATGACCAGCGCGATCTCGCCGTTCTTCACCATGTCGACGATGTGCGGACGGCCTTCGTTGACCTTGTTCACCAGTTGCACGGGGATGCCGGCAGCTTCGATCTCGGCAGCGGTGCCGCGCGTGGCGACCAGCTTGAAGCCGAGCGCGTGCAGGCCGCGCGCCACTTCCACCGCCAGGGGCTTGTCCTGGTTCTTGACGCTGATGAACACCGTGCCGGATTCCGGCAGGCGCACGCCCGCGGCCAATTGCGACTTGACGAAGGCTTCGCCGAAGCTCGTGCCCACGCCCATCACTTCGCCGGTCGACTTCATTTCCGGGCCCAGGATGGTGTCCACGCCCGGGAACTTCACGAACGGGAACACGGCTTCCTTGACCGAGAAGTAAGGCGGCACGACTTCCTTGGTGATGCCCTGGGCGGCCAGGGTCTGGCCTGCCATGGCGCGCGCGGCGATCTTGGCCAACTGCAGGCCGGTGGCCTTGGAAACGTAAGGCACCGTGCGCGAAGCGCGCGGGTTCACTTCCAGCACGTAAACGTCCCCGCCCTGGATCGCGAACTGCACGTTCATCAGGCCGCTGACGTTCAGAGCCTTGGCCATCATCGTGGTCTGGCGCTTGATCTCGGCGATGACTTCCGCCGACAGCGAGTACGGCGGCAGGCTGCAAGCCGAGTCGCCCGAGTGCACGCCAGCCTGCTCGATGTGTTCCATGACGCCGCCGATAAAGACGGTTTCGCCGTCGGCCAGGCAATCCACGTCGACTTCGGTGGCGTTATTCAGGAAGCGGTCCAGCAGCACGGGCGAGTCATTGCTGACCTTCACGGCCTCGCGCATGTAGCGCTCGAGGTCTTGCTGCTCGTGCACGATTTCCATGGCACGGCCGCCCAGCACATAGCTGGGGCGCACGACCAAGGGATAGCCGATTTCGGCGGCGTGGGCCAGGGCCTCGCCTTCGGTGCGCGCGGTGCGGTTGGGCGGCTGGCGCAGGCCGAGCTTGTTGAGCAGCTTCTGGAAGCGCTCGCGGTCTTCGGCCACGTCGATGGATTCCGGGCTGGTGCCGATGATGGGCACGCCGTTCGCTTCCAGGGCGCGCGCCAGCTTCAACGGAGTCTGGCCGCCGTACTGGACGATCATGCCGACCGGGTTTTCCTTGTGGACGATTTCCAGCACGTCTTCGAGCGTCAGCGGCTCGAAGTACAGGCGGTCCGAGGTGTCGTAGTCGGTGGACACGGTTTCCGGGTTGCAGTTGACCATGATGGTCTCGTACCCGTCGTCGCGCAGCGCCAGCGCGGCGTGCACGCAGCAGTAATCGAATTCAATGCCCTGGCCGATGCGGTTCGGACCGCCGCCCAGCACCACGATCTTCTTGCGGTCGGTGGGCGCGGCTTCGCACTCTTCCTCGTAGGTCGAGTACATGTAGGCCGTGCGGGTGGCGAATTCAGCGGCGCAGGTGTCGACGCGCTTGTAGACCGGACGCACGTTCAGTTGATGACGCAGCTTGCGCACTTCGGATTCCGAGGAATCCAGCAGGAAAGCCAGGCGGCGGTCGGAGAAACCGCGGCGCTTGAGTTCCCACAGCGTGGCGTAGTCCAGGTCGGCCAGCGTCTTCTGTTCCAGCGCCAGTTCGATGTCGACGATTTCCTTGATCTGCGACAGGAACCACGGGTCGATGTGCGTGATGTTGTGCACTTCGTCCAGCGTGAAGCCCTGCGCGAAGGCGTCGCCCACGTACCAGATGCGTTCCGGACCGGGTTCGCCCAGTTCGACCTGCAGTTTTTCGCGGTCGGTGGTCTTCTGGTTCAGGCCGTCGACGCCCACTTCCAGGCCGCGCAGCGCCTTCTGGAACGATTCCTGGAAGGTGCGGCCAATGGCCATGACTTCACCCACGGACTTCATCTGGGTGGTCAGGCGTGCGTCGGCGGTCGGGAATTTCTCGAAGGCGAAACGCGGCACCTTGGTGACGACGTAGTCGATCGAGGGTTCGAACGAGGCGGGCGTGGCGCCGCCGGTGATTTCGTTCTTGAGTTCGTCCAGCGTGTAGCCCACGGCCAGGCGCGCGGCGACCTTGGCGATGGGGAAGCCGGTGGCCTTGGAAGCCAGCGCCGACGAACGCGACACGCGCGGGTTCATCTCGATGACGATCATGCGGCCGTCGCGGGGGTTGACCGCGAACTGCACGTTCGAGCCGCCCGTATCCACGCCGATCTCGCGCAATACCGCGATCGATGCGTTACGCATGATCTGGTATTCCTTGTCGGTCAGCGTCTGGGCCGGCGCCACGGTGATGGAGTCGCCTGTGTGCACGCCCATCGGGTCGAGGTTTTCGATGGAGCAGACGATGATGCAGTTGTCCGCCTTGTCGCGGACCACTTCCATCTCGAATTCCTTCCAGCCCAGCAGCGACTCTTCGATCAGCAGTTCGCTGGTGGGCGAAGCTTCCAGGCCACGGCGGCAGATGGTTTCGAATTCTTCGGCGTTGTAGGCGATGCCGCCGCCCGAACCGCCCATGGTGAAGCTGGGGCGGATAACGGCCGGGAAACCAGAGGTGCCGACTTCGGCCGCGATGCGGCGCTGCACTTCCCAGGCTTCGTCCATGCTGTGAGCCACGCCCGACTTGGCCGATTCCAGGCCGATGTCAGTCATGGCCTGCTTGAACTTCTGGCGGTCCTCGGCCTTTTCGATGGCGTGCTCGTTGGCGCCGATCAGTTCCACGCTGTGCTTCTTCAGCACGCCGTGGTGGGCCAGGTCCAGCGCGCAGTTCAGCGCGGTCTGGCCGCCCATCGTGGGCAGCAGCGCATCGGGCTTTTCACGCTCGATGATCTTTTCGACGGCTTGCCAGGTGATGGGCTCGATGTAGGTGACGTCGGCCGTTTCCGGGTCCGTCATGATCGTGGCCGGGTTGCTGTTCACCAGGATGGTGCGGTAGCCCTCGGCCTTGAGCGCCTTGCACGCCTGTGCGCCGGAATAGTCGAATTCGCAGGCCTGCCCGATGATGATGGGGCCGGCGCCGATGATGAGTATGCTTTTTAGGTCTGTACGCTTGGGCATGATGCAATCTTTACTTTTGGCCGGACATCAGGGCGATGAACTTGTCGAACAGTTCAAGGATGTCGTGCGGACCCGGGCTGGCTTCGGGGTGACCCTGGAAGCAGAAGGCCGGGCGGTCGGTGAGCTCGAAGCCCTGCAGCGTGCCGTCGAACAGCGAGACGTGCGTCACGCGCGCGGTGGCCGGCAGGCTGGCCGCGTCGACCGCGAAGCCATGGTTCTGGCTGGTGATGAACACGCGCTTGGACTGGAGGTCCTGCACGGGGTGGTTGGCGCCGTGGTGGCCGGTCTTCATCTTGAGCGTCTTGCCGCCCACCGCCAGGCCCATGATCTGGTGGCCCAGGCAGATGCCGAACACCGGCAGCTTCTTGTCCAGGAAGGCGCGCGTGGCCTCGATGGCGTAGTCGCAGGGCTCGGGGTCGCCGGGGCCGTTGGACAGGAACACGCCGTCGGGGTTGAGCTTGAAGACTTCCTCGGCGCTGGTCTGGGCCGGCACCACCGTCAGGCGGCAGCCGCGATCAGCCAGCAGGCGCAGGATGTTGGTCTTGATGCCGAAGTCGTAGGCCACGACGTGGAACTTGGACTGGTCGGGCTTGGAGAAGCCCTTGCCCAATTGCCAGGTGCCTTCGGTCCATTCGGCGCTGTCCTTGATCGACACCACCTTGGCCAGGTCCTGGCCGGCCATGCCGGCAAAGCCGCGGGCCAGTTCGACGGCGCGCTCGGCGTCGGCGCCGACGAAGATGCAGGCGCCCTGGGCGCCCTTTTCGCGGAGGATGCGGGTGAGCTTGCGGGTGTCGATGCCGGAAATGGCGACGACGCCTTGCTCGGCGAGGTACTCAGGCAACGATTGCGTGGAACGGAAGTTCGACACGCGGGCGGGACAGTCACGGACCACCAGGCCGGCGGCGAAGACGCGCTTGGCTTCCACGTCTTCGGCGTTGACGCCGGTATTGCCGATATGCGGATAGGTCAGCGTAACGATCTGGCCGCTATAGCTGGGATCGGTGAGAATTTCCTGGTACCCGGTCATCGCGGTGTTGAACACCACTTCGGCAACGGTATGCCCAGGCGCACCGATCGACACGCCTCGAAAAATGGTACCGTCCGCCAGAGCCAGAATTGCAGGAGGGAAGCGGTTGATCCCCTCGGGAAAGAGTTGCGGCAGCACAGTAAACCCCGGTTTTAGAATCGATAATCAAACCTTCGGATTATACCCTGAGCGGGCGTTTTCCCTGGCGAACCGCGCCAAATAAGGCCGGAAACGGCGTTTTGGCCTGTCTTTCCGCGTCCCGCCGTCCCCCTCCCTCATCCAGCCGACAGCGGCCTGGCGGCCTCGGTGATACGCTAGGACACCTTCAACCCTAGCCTGCCGCGAGCCGTACCGTCCATGTCCAGCCAACTTGACGCCCTGCGCAACCACACCACCGTCGTCGCCGACACGGGGGATTTCGAAGCCATGAAGGCGCTGCGTCCCACCGACGCCACGACCAACCCGTCCCTTATTCTCAAGGCCGTCCAACAGGACGCCTACCGCCCCCTGCTGGAAAAGACCGCGCGCGAACACCGCGGCGCGCCCACCGCCGAGCTCATGGATCGCCTGCTGGTCGCCTTCGGCCGCGCCATCCTGGACATCGTGCCCGGCCGCGTCTCGACCGAGGTCGATGCCCGCCTGTCGTTCGACACCCGCGCCACCATCGAGCGCGCCCGCAGCCTGATCGCCCTGTACGAAGCCGCCGGCGTGCCGCGCGAGCGCGTGCTGATCAAGATCGCCTCGACCTGGGAAGGCATCCAGGCCGCCCGCGCCCTGCAATCGGAAGGCGTGCGCTGCAACCTGACCCTGCTGTTCTCGCTGCCGCAGGCCGTGGCCTGCGCCGACGCCCACGTGCAGCTGATCTCGCCCTTCGTCGGCCGCATCTACGACTGGCACAAGAAATCCGCCGGCGCCAATTGGGTCGAAGCGGACAACGCCGGCGCGCGCGATCCTGGCGTGCTGTCCGTGACCCGGATCTACCAGTACTACAAACACTTCGACATCCCGACCGAAATCATGGGCGCGAGCTTCCGCAACGTGGGCCAGATCCTGGCGCTGTCGGGCTGCGACCTGCTGACCATCAGCCCGGAGCTGCTGACCAAGCTGGCCGGTACCGAGGGCGACGTGCCGGCGCAATTGCGCGCGGACGACGTCCCGGCCGACATCGCCCGCATCGGGGCGGACGAAGTCACGTTCCGCACACTGCTCAATGAAGACGCGATGGGCAGCGAGAAGTTGTCGGAAGGCATCCGCCTGTTCGTGGCGGACGCGGTCAAGCTGGATGCGCTGATCGAGGCGCAGCGGACCTGAACCGGGCGGGCGCCGCAGCGCCCGTCGCTACGCAGGCGAAAGGATGCGCGGCCGGCGGCCGCGCGCCTGCGTCAGCGGTGATCGTGCGAATGCACCTGCAACGCCTCCAGGAAGCGCGACACCATGTTGTACGCGGCCACTGTCGCAGTCAGTTCCACGATGAGTTTCTCCGAACCCATCGCCGCCCGGGCGGCCTGGAATACGGTCTCCGGCACCTGCACCTGCCGCGTCATCGCGTCGGTGTAAGCCAGCACTGCCTTTTCGCGTGAATCGAACAGGTCCGAGCCTTCCCAGTTGTCCAGCGCGTCCAGCTGCGCCTGCGACACCCCTTCCTTCAGCGCGATCGGCGCATGCTGGTCGGCCTCGTAAGGCGCGCCGTTGATGGCAGCCACGCGCATGATCACCAGTTCCCGCAGGTCGCCGGGCAAGGTGCTGAGCTGACGGATCGAGGTCAGATAATTGAGCCAGCCGCCCGCCACTGCGGGGCTGTGCAGCAGCATCTGGTACAGGTGCAGCACGCTGCCGCGCTCGGCGACGATGCGGTCGACCAGCGGCTTGGCTTCGGGATGGGTCAGGTCGGCGTAGGGTAGACGGGCCATGGGAACTCCTTCAGATCTTTTCGGTTTCGCCGGACCGGGGCTGCCATTTCATCAGGCGCTTTTCGCCCATGCCGACGACAGCGTCCAGCACCAGCGCGAACGCCGTCAGCACGATGATGCCCGCGAACACGGTGTTCACATCGAAGGTGCCTTCGGCCTGCAGGATCAGGTAGCCCACGCCGCTGGCGGAGCCCAGGTACTCGCCCACCACCGCGCCCACGAAGGCCAGGCCCACCGACGTATGCAGGCTGGAGAACACCCAGCTGGTGGCCGACGGCAGGTACACGTGCCGCAACAGCTGGCGCCGGCGCGCGCCCAGCATGCGGGCATTGTCGAGCAGAGTCGGGCTGACTTCGCGCACGCCCTGGTAGACGTTGAAGAACACGATGAAGAACACCAGCGTCACGGCCAGCGCCACCTTGGACCAGATGCCCAGGCCGAACCACATGCCGAAGATGGGCGCCAGGATGACGCGCGGCATCGAGTTGGCGGCCTTGATGTAGGGATCGAGGATCGCGCTGGCGCCCGGCGACAGCCCCAGCCATAGACCGAAGGCCAGGCCGGCGATGGTGCCGATAAAAAAGGCCAGCACGGTCTCGGTCAGCGTCACGCCCAGATGGGTGTAGATATCCGCGTTGGTGACAAACCAAGCCCAGATGCGGCCCCACACCTTCAGCGGTTCGCCGAAGAAGAAGGCCACCTTGGGATCGCGCGAGGCGAAATGCCAGACCAGCAAAATGATGACGAGCAACAACAACTGCCAGAAGCGCAGGCTGGCCGAACCGGGTTTGATCAGCTTGGGCATGGCCTAGGCTCGCTTCTGTTGGGCGTAGCCCTTTAGTACTTCCTCGCGCAGCACGCCCCAAATGGCGGCGTGCAGTTCCACGAAGCGTGGATGCGTGCGCACTTCGGCCACGTCGCGCGGACGCGGCAAGTCGATGACGAATTCGCCGATGGGGTGCGTGCCCGGCCCCGCCGACAGCACCACCACGCGGTCGCTCATGGCGATGGCCTCGTCCAGGTCGTGCGTGATGAAGAGCACGGCCTTGCGCTTGGCCATCCAGAGATCCAGGACCTCGTTCTCCATGAGCTGGCGGGTCTGGATGTCCAGCGCCGAGAACGGCTCGTCCATCAGGATGATGTCGGGATCGCGGATCAGCGTCTGCGCCAGCATCGCGCGTTTGCGCATGCCGCCCGACATCTGGTGCGGATAGCGGCTTTCAAAACCGCCCAGGCCGACGCGGCGCATCCATTCGCGGCCGCGTTCCAGCGCCTGCGAACGCGGCACGCCGGCGAAGTCCAGCCCGGCCACCACGTTATCCAGCGCGCTGCGCCAGGGCAGCAAGGCCTCGCCCTGGAACATGTAGCCGGCGCGCTCATTGATGCCGGACAGAGGCTGCCCGAACACCTTCACGCTGCCCGACGACGGCGCCAGCAGGCCGGCGCCGACGTTGAGCAAGGTGGACTTGCCGCAGCCGGTCGGGCCCACCACCGACACGAACTCGCCCGGCTCGATGGCCAGGGTGGTGTCGCTGACAGCGGTGTAGCGCTGCGACCGGTCGTCGCGGGAGACAAAGGTGCAGCTGATGTTTTCCAGCGACAGCGCGGCTTCAGCCATTGGGGTACTTCTCGTTGGCGCGGCGGGCGTAGTCGTTGGTCCAGACCTTGGACGGGTCGATCTTGGCGCCATCGAAGTCCGCCTGGTAGGCAGCCAGCGCCTTGAGCGCGGTGGCGGCGCCATCCTCGGGGATCATGCCGTCCGGCGACAGGCCTTCCAGGCTCTTGGCGATGGCGGCCTTGTAGACGGCCGGATCGCCCAGCAGATAGGTTTCCGGCACGACCTTGGCGATCTCGTCGGCGCCGGCCTTCTGGATCCACTTGTCGGCGCGCACCAGGGCGTTGGCCAGGGCCTGGGTGGTATTAGGGTTGGCGTCGATGAAGGCTTGCGGCGCATACAGGCAGCCCGCCGGCATATTGCCGCCGAAGATTTCCTTGGTGTCCTTGAGCGTGCGAGTGTCGACGATGATCTGGATGTCGCCCGGCATTTCCAGCATCGACACCACGGGGTCGGTATTGGAGATGGCGTCGATCTGGCCGCTGCGCAGCGCGGTCACCGCGCCGGCGCCGGCGCCCACGCCGATGATGGACACGTCCGAGGCCTTCAGGCCGTGCTTGGCCAGGAAGAAGCTGACTACCATGTTGGTGGACGAACCCGGCGCGGTCACGCCGATCTTCTTGCCCTTCAGGTCGGCGGGGCCCTTGTAGTTGGGCAGGTTCTTCTTGGACACGCCCACGCCTATCATGGGCGCGCGGCCCTGCAGCACGAAGGCGCGATAGGCCTGGCCCTTGGACTGCATGGACAAGGTGTGCTCGAACGCGCCCGACACGATGTCGGCGCTGCCGCCCACCACGGCCTGCAAGGCCTTGGAGCCACCCGCGAAGTCCGCGATGCTGACGTCCAGCCCTTCGTCCTTGAAGTAGCCGCGGGCTTCCGCGATGGACAGGGGGAGATAGTAGATCAGCGGCTTGCCGCCGACTGCGATCTGGACCTTGGTCTTCTCCAGCTTCTGCGCGCGCACGATGGCGGGCGCCATGCCCATGACGCCGGCGGCGCCGGCCATCTTGAGCAGATCACGGCGAGTGACTGACATGTGCTTGTCTCCTAGTTGTCGGGCAGACCGATAGCGCCGGTCTTTGCCAGCTCTTCTATAGCCGCTGAATCATACCCCAGCGATTTCAGGACTTCCTCGGTATGTTCCCCTAATACCGGGCCCACCCAACGCGTCTCGCCAGGCGTCTCCGACAGCTTGGGCACCACGGCGGGCAGCTTGACCGGCGTGCCGTCGGGGAAGCGATGCTGCTCTATCATGCGGCGCGCCAGGAACTGCGGATCGCTGAACATGTCGGCCACGCTGTAGATCTTGCCCACCGGCACGTCGGCGCCCTTCAGGACGCCCAGCGCCTCTTCGATGCCGCGCGCGCCGCACCACTGCTGGATAGCGCCGTCGATCTCTTCCACGCGTTTGGCGCGGCCGTCGTTGCGCACCAGGCCAGGGTCCGTGGCCAGGTCGTCGCGGCCGATGGCGCGCATCAGCCGGTGGAAGATCGCGTCGCCGTTGCCGGCGATGACGATGTTCTGGCCGTCGCGGGTGGTATAGGTATTCGATGGCACGATGCCGGGCAGCGCACCGCCCGTGCGCTCGCGCACCACGCCGGCCACGTCATATTCCGGCACCAGGCTTTCCATCATGTTGAACACGGCCTCGTACAGCGCCACGTCCACCATCTGCCCCTGCCCCGCCTGGCAATCCACGCCCTGCTTGCCGTTCCAGCGTCCGCCGGTGGCATCGCGGTGGCGCAGCGCCATCATCGCGCCGATCACGCCGTGCAGCGCGGCGATCGAATCGCCGATGGAGATGCCGACGCGCAAGGGCGGCCGGTCTGGGTGGCCCGACACATAGCGCAGCCCGCCCATGGATTCGCCGATGGCGCCGAAGCCCGGCTGGTCCTTCATGGGACCGGTCTGCCCATAGCCGGACAGGCGCACCATGATGAGCGCCGGATTGATCGCGCGCAGTTGCTCGTAGCCCAGGCCCCACTTCTCCAGCACGCCTGGCCGGTAGTTCTCGACCACCACGTCGGCGTCCAGCGCCAGCTTGCGGGCGATCTCCCGCGCGCGCGGATCTTTCAGGTTGAGTGCGATGGATTGCTTGTTGCGGGCCTGCACCGTCCACCAGAGGGAGTTGCCCTCGTGCAGATGGCGCCAGCTGCGGATGGGATCGCCGCCGCCCGTGCCGTCAGGCCCGTGGGGCGTTTCCACCTTGATGACGTCGGCGCCGAATTCGCCGAAGATGCGCGCGGCGAACGGGCCGGCAATGAGCGTGCCGAGTTCCAGGACCTTCAGTCCGGTCAGCGCTGACATGGTTTGTCTACCTCACTGTTTTGCCGTTGCCGATACATTGCCGGCAAGGCGTTCTGGTACTGCGGAATCAGGTGGTCTTGCGCTCCATCAGCGCCCACGCGATGGTGCCGGCGTCTACGTATTCCAGCTCGCTGCCGGCAGGCACGCCGCGCGCCAGCCGCGTGACGCGCAGCCCGCGTTCGCCCAACGCTTCGCCCAGGAAATGGGCGGTGGTTTCGCCTTCGGCGGTGAAGTTGGTGGCCAGGATGACTTCCTGCACCACGCCGTCGGTCGCGCGCTTGATCACCCGCTCGAAATCCAGTTCGCGCGGACCGATTCCTTCGAGCGGCGCGACGCGACCCATCAGCACGTAGTACAGGCCACGGTAGCCGTGGCTGGACTCGATCATGTTCTGGTCGGCCGGCGTCTCGACGATGCACAGCAACGAGGGATCGCGTTTGGGGTTGGTACAGGTGCCGCAGACTTCTTCTTCCGAAAAGCTGTTGCAGCGGGCGCAATGTTTCAGATCCCGCACCGCGCCCGCCAGCGCCCGCCCCAGCATGTCCGCGCCTTGCGGGTCATGCTGCAGCAGGTGATAGGCCATGCGCCGGGCAGAACGCACGCCCACGCCGGGCAGGCGCCGCAGCGCCTCGATCAGCGAGACGAGCGGCTCGGGTTCGGGCAGTAGGGGATCCATTGCGGCCTTGGGACTGCGCTCAGAACGGCAGCTTCATGCCCGGGGGCAGCGGCATGCCGGCGGTCACCGACGCCATCTTTTCCTGCGAGGTGGCTTCGGCCTTGCGCAGCGCGTCGTTGAACGCGGCGGCAACCAGGTCTTCCAGCATGTCCTTGTCGTCGCCCAGCAGCGACGGATCGATGGCCACGCGCTTGACGTCGTGGCGGCAGGTCATGGTGACCTTGACCAGGCCGCCGCCGGAGGCGCCTTCGACCTGGATGTCGGCCAGCGCGTCCTGCGCCTTCTTCATGTTTTCCTGCATTTGCTGCGCCTGGCGCATCAGGCCGGCCAGTTGTCCTTTCATCATGATCGATGCTTCCTTGAATGAGGGGAATGAGAGATGGCCGCCGCTTCAGGCAGCGGCGGCGGGGGAATCGACGTGGCGGATCGAGCCGGGCACGACCTGGCCGCCGAAATCGGCGACGAGCGCCTGTACAAAAGGATCGACGGCGACCGCGTCTTCAGCGGCCTGCTGACGGGCGGCGCGTTCGGCCTGGGCCACGGCATGCGCCGTCGCCTCGCCCGTTACGCCGACCTCGACGTCCAGCCGTATGCCCTGGCCGAAATGTTCGCACAACACGGTCTGCAGACGGACGCGGCTTTCGCTTTCGGCCAGTGTCTTGACGGCCACGCGCAGGATGATCGCATCGCCCTGCACGCCGGCCCATGCGCTCTGGCGCGCCAACTCCGCCGCCAGGCCGGTGACCGGCAGGCGCGCGGCCAGTTCGGGCCAGGTTTCGGAAGTCATGTCTGCCATGCGGGCGCGCGACGATTGCCGCTTGCGCGCGGGCGCAGGGCCTTCGCGCCGGACCGGCGCGGCGGCGGGCGGCGCAGCCGAAGGCGCGCTGGCCAGGGTTTCGAAATCATCGTCGTCCGGGTCCGACGTAAAGCCATTGTCGGGCGCGAAGCCGCCTTCGGCCTCGAACGGAATTTCTTCGTCGACCCAGGAAGGCGGGCCATCGCCATGGTCGGCTTGGGGCCCGGGCACGGGCGCAACGGCCGCGGCGGTAGCCGGCGTGACCGCCAGCGCCGCCGAGCCAGCGGCTTTGCCGGCCTCGGTCTCGGGCGCCGCCAGCGCTCCGGCAGGCAGGTCTTCCCAAGGAGGCACACTGCCAGCCTGGGTAGATTGCGTCACTTGCGCTGCGACGACGGGTTCGGCTGCGGGTTCTACAGCGACGGGTTCGGGTTCTGCGGCAACCGGTGCCGGCTCGGGAGCCTGTTCGGCGCGAGCGGAGGACTCGGCGGGTACGGACGCCTGCGGAGCCGCAACCGGCAACTGGACCGCGGGTTCCGGGGCTATTGCAGCAGCCACCGGCGCGGCAACGGCCGCGACCGGAGCAGGAGCGGGCTGGGCTTGCGGTTGCACAGGCGCGGCAACCGGCGCGGGCGCCCCGGCCGCATCGGCCGTCTGGCGGGCCGGCGCGGCAGGCGCTTCGAGCGCGGTCTGGGGGCCAGCGTCGCCATTGAGTGCCAGCATGCGCAGGCAGGCCATGATGAAGCCCGCGTACTCATCGGGCGCCAGCGTCAGTTCGCTGCGGCTATGCACCGCCACCGAATAGAACAGCTGCACCGCATCGGGGTGCAACACCTGCGCCAGCCGGGCGATATCGCCGGCCAGGGGATCTTCGGCCGGCGTCACGCCGCGCACGCGCTGCTCGATGGCCACGCGCGACAAGAGCACGGCCAAATCGGCCAGGGCGCCGGCATAGGACAGCCCGCGGATCGCCAATTCATCCGCCACCGCCAGCACGCTCTTGGCGTCACCAGCGGACAAGGCGTCCAGCAGGCGCACCAGGTGCCGCTGGTCGATGGTCCCGAGCATGCCGCGCACGGCATCCTCGGTCAGGTTGCCGGCGCTATAGGCAATGGCCTGGTCGGTCAGCGACAGGGCGTCGCGCATGGAGCCCGAAGCCGCCTGCCCGATCAGCCGCAGGGCAGGCACCTCGAAGCCCACGTCTTCCTGGCCGAGCACGGCCTGCAGATGGCCGACGATGGAGTCGGCCGGCATCTGCTTCAAGTTGAACTGCAGACAGCGCGACAGCACCGTCACCGGAATCTTCTGCGGGTCGGTGGTGGCGAGTATGAATTTGACGTGGGGCGGCGGCTCTTCCAGCGTCTTGAGCATGGCGTTGAACGCGTGCCCGGTCAGCATGTGGACTTCGTCGATCATGTAGACCTTGAAGCGCCCCGCGCCCGGCGCGTACACCGCCTGCTCCAGCAGTTGCGTCATTTCCTCGACGCCGCGGTTCGAGGCCGCGTCCAGTTCGAGGTAGTCGACGAAACGCCCGGAATCGATTTCCGTACACGCGCGGCACACGCCGCAAGGCTTGGAAGTGATGCCCGTTTCGCAGTTGAGCGACTTGGCCAGGATGCGCGAAAGCGTGGTCTTGCCCACGCCCCGGGTTCCTGTGAACAGCCAGGCGTGGTGCAGGCGTTGGGTGTCGAGCGCATGCGTCAGCGCGCGCACCACGTGATCCTGTCCCACGAGGGTATCGAACGATCGCGGCCGCCACTTGCGGGCCAGTACCAGATAAGTCATGGGTGGATTGTAGAGCCTGTTTCGGAAGCTGGCCTGAAACGCAAAGGGGACGGGTTTATTCCCGTGGAAGATATCCTTGGAAAATAACCCCGTCCCCCTTGAAAACAAACGCGTCATGGGTTTGGCATGACGCGTTGCTTTGAAGAATCCGGTTGGCGAGCCTTACTCCGGCACTGACCCTAAACGACTATGGCTGCTTCGTTCCCGACCTGACCAGGTTCACCGCCGAACCATGCGGAGGGGCCCGCCAGCCGAGATTCTAGCAGAGCTGCGCTTCGCTTGCTTGCTAGAACCTCGGCCGGCGGGCCCCAGGGGGCAGTATGTGGGCCCCCTCCCCAGCCCTCCCCCCGAGGGGGAGGGAGTTTGGGACTTCGCTTCGCTGGTCCTTTCGGCTCGCTTCGCTTTGCCTTGCGGGGTCTTCAGAACTTTGCTTGCTCGGGGCGTCGTTGGCTAGACGCTTAGTTTTCCGCCTGACTGGGGGGAGCCAGGACGTAGAGTTTTCGGACGGTGCTGCGGATATCCCAGACGCCTTGGGTATGGGGGGGCATGGCCAGGGTGTCGCCTGCGCGGAATTGCAGCGGGGGCTGGCCGTCGGGGGTGAAGGAGCCTTCGCCGGCCAGGATGTGCATGATTTCGCCGTCCTGGACCTGGCGGCGGAATTGGCCGGGGGAGCATTCCCAGATGCCGGCGCTGGTGGCTTCGGCGCCGGGGATCACTATTTTCCTGGCGCGCAATGCGCAGGCGGGTTCGCTGAGCGGGATGCCGACCGGGCCGAGGTCGTCCAGCTGGGCAGTGTCGCGGGTCTGGGGGATGTGTTGGATGGTCATGGTGTACTCAGGAGGATGGAGGCGCGCTTCTACGAGAGCTTGTCGCACAGGCCGTAGTAGGCGACGCCGAGCGCGATGTAGAAACGCTTAAGGCCGTGGAACGGCAGCGGCCTGATGGGGGTGACGGGGTATGGCATGGGCTCGCCCGCGGCGATGGTCCGGGCGAGGTAGCGGCCCATCTGCGTGGCGAGGGCGACTCCGCGGCCGTTGTAGCCCAGCAGGATATGCAGGTTGGGCGATGGCTGATGGACATGCGGCACGAAATCGCGTGTCAAAGCGATCCGGCCGGCCCAGCGATAGGTGAAGGGGATCCGGGCCAGTTCCGGAAACAGCATGCGCGCGCCGCGCACCAGGTGGTCCCAATCCTGTTCCGATGCGGGGTCGGCAAAATGGCCCCGGCCTCCCAGCACGAAACGGCCCTCGTGGTCGCGGCGGAAGTACAGCAGAAGGCGGCGGGAGTCCGAGGCCACCACGCCGCCGGGCATGATGTGGCCGCAGGCTTTTGCGTCCAGCGGTCCGGTGGCGACGATGAAGCTGTTGGCGGCGATGACGCTGCGCTGCAGACCGGGCCATAGCCCGTTGGTGTAGCCATTGGTCGCGATCAGCGCGTGCTCGGCGCGGACAGTGGCGCCCTGCTCCGTGCGCGCCAGCCATTGCTGGCCCGATCGTTCCAGCGCCGTGACGCGGGTATGGCCATGCACCGACGCGCCAGCCGCTTGCGCCGCCGCCACCAGCCCGCAAGTGTAGGACAGGGGCTGGATGCTGCCGGCGCGCCGGTCGATCCAGCCGCCCAGGAACCGGTCCGTGCCCAGCCTCGCGCTGACGGCGTCCTGGTTCAGCATTTCCACGGCTGCGCCACGATCCAGCCACTGCTGCGCGCGGTCCGACACGGCTTCCAATGCGCGAGCAGAGTGGGCCGGCTGTATCCAGCCAGCCCGCATGGCATGGCAGGCGATGGCATGCTTTTCGATAAGCTCGAATACCGCCTCGGAGGCAGACCCCACCATCTGCAACAGCGGCTCTCCCAGCGCTTTGCCGTAGCGCGCCAGGATCGCCTTCGGATCGTGCTTGATGCCCGGAATGACCTGCCCACCGTTGCGGCCGGAGGCGCCCCAGCCCGGTTCCTGGGCATCCAGCACGCAAACGCGCAGTCCGAGTTCGCTCAGATGCAAGGCGGTCGACAAGCCGGTAATGCCGGCGCCGACGATGACGACGTCGCATTGGTGGGAAGCCGCCAAGGCGGGCGCGGCGGGCGCCTGCCCCGCGGTCTGCTGCCACAAGGAGTGCCGGGCATCGGCCGAGTCTGGTGCGCGCATGGTGTATCTCAGCGTCCGCAGGCCTGGGGGAACACGAAGGGGGTGGCCTCGGCGAACCGGGTCAGCACGTTCGCCGTGATGCGCGACACGTTGTTGTCGTAGCCGTTCCAGGCCAGCGACGCGCCCCACGTGATCGAGCCCGTGGAAAAAACCGCGCCGCCATTCAGGCACTCGTAGAACACCAAATCGGCGTAGCAGTGCTTGGCTTCCTCACCGTTGATGGTGGGATGGTGGTAGGTCGTCTCCTCGGGCACCACGTTGTAGTAGCGCGTGTGCTTTTCCGAGCGGGCGACGATCAACGTATGCGGCGGCGTGCCCAGCCGGTAGTCGACGCGATCGATCTCGTCGCCTGCCGCGCCGCCTCCGCTGCTGCCGAAATCGCCAATGATTTCATCCGCCACGCCTTCGAACATGAACGCCACGCGCGGGTCGCGGCTTTCGGGCCGCCGGCGATAGTAGGACGAGGCATCGAACCCGGTCGCGGTCGTCCCGATGCCGGTCAGCGTCTGCGGCGCCTGCCCGATGCGGCGCCAGGTGCCGCCATATTCGCCGGTATAGCTGTGGTAGCTTTCCCCGGCCGGCGTCTCGCTGTAGCGGGCGCCGGTCTCGGTGCGACGCAGCTCCATCAACCAGGGCTTTTCGGGATGGTAGGCGCAGCGCCAGTAGAAGCCGTTGCCTCCCATGTACATGAGGCGGCCTCCCTGCCCCTGGTACGCCACCATTGCCTGCCACATGCGCGTGGTCCAGTACTCGGGATGCGCCCCGGTCATGACCACGCTGTAGCCCTCCAGGGCCTGCAGGCCTTCGGCATGCAGCATGTCGTCCGTGATGACGTCGTAGTCGAAGCCCTTTTCGTCCAGCCAGTCCAGGAAGTGGGTGTCGCCGTTCAGCGACCAGGTGCGGCATTGCAGATGCATGCTGAAGACCGGCCGCAAGCGCGAGGCGTAGTAGACGCCATAGCCGTCCGAATGCGTGTCATACATGGAGAGGCTCAACTCGCGGTGTTCGCCCAGGTAAGTCTCCCAGGGATACAGGACCATGAAGTTGCCGGACTTCATTTCCATGCCTTCTTCATCCAGGCGGTAGTGCGAGTTCGAGTACGCCATATAGGTGGCCGTCGACGCGAGGAATGCGATCTGCTTGCGCGGCCCGCCCGCCTTCGGCCGCACGATGAAGGTGATGCGTTCCTGCTCTCCCGCTGCGCCGGTCAGGCGCGCCGCATACAGGCCGCTGGGCAGGTCGTCAGGCACGGTCAGGCTGAAATCGGTCTCCCAGCGCGCGTCCTCCAGGGTGTCATCATGGAAGTGCAACGCGGCGAAATGGTCGGGACGTTCGCGCCAGAACATGACGCTGGAATCCCAGCGCAGGCCGGGCACGCCGCGCGCGGGCAGGTTCTCGATGCGCCCCTCCGCCCAGGGCCTGGCCGTGTCGACGAGCACATCGCTGTCGATGCGCTGCGAGAAATCCCAGGCCTGCAGCGGCGGCGCGGCATGGCGGCGGCCTTGGGCCTCGACGCGCAATTGCGCCAGGTCTGCATCCCCGGCGCCATACGGCAGCAGCGTGGGCGAATCCAGGCGGCCGTTGAAGTGCTTGGCGTATTGTGGGCGCGGCAGGCCTGTGGCGGCCGCGCCCATCGTCAGCGGAAGCCGCGCCAGCGCGACCGGATCGATCGCCGGCAGCCGGCTGCTCGCCTGCGCATGCGAATTCACGGCCAACAAGGGATTGGCGGGCATCTGCCGCAGATCGACCGCCCCCGAGTCCAGGTCCAGCGTCACTGCCACCAGATACCACTGGCGCACCGTCATGGGCAAACCCAGCGTGACGCGCTCGCTCTTGCCGCCGCTGCCCTGCTGCCAGAACAGACAGCCTTCGCGATCCAGGCCCAGCAGATATCCGACGCGCGCGGTGTCGTCCCAGCGCGACAGGATCGCCTGATCGTCACCGTTGCAGGGCAAGGTCGGCATCACCGCCAGGATCCAGCTCTTGCAGCCCGCGGCTGGCTCGCTGAAGGCGGGGGCCACCGCGCGCGAACCGGTTTCGGTGGTTTGGGGACGCCCGGCGATGGCGGTGGCGATGCCCTGCATCACCACGGTTTCTTTCAAGCCGGGAGCGCCGGGCGTAACGTCGCCGCTGCGGATACGCACCAGGTCGGCGTCATAGCGCAGCGCTTGCGCGCAGCTCACTTTGAATTCTATGGTCTCTCCCGGCGCGATCGTCCAGGTGCTGGGGTACCCCAGGATCTCGTACATACAAGCTCCGTCAGTTTGGTTCGAGCGACACGGTGTTGCGGCCTGCGTTCAGTCCAGGTCGGCCGGCCAGGGATAAGGAGAATGGATGGCCCAGCGGATCTTCAGCAGCGCCCACTGGGCATCGGCCAGCTTGGCGTAGCGTTGCGGCGCCAGTTCGACCGGATCGCCCCGCCCCGCGCCGAGCGTGCCGATGGCGTACTCCGAGTAAGGCTGGGTGCAGACGATGACCTGCTTGCCGGCCATGGGCTCCATCCGCAACCGGTTGAGCAGGCGGTTCAGCTTCAGCGGCCGGTTCTTGGTGGTCGTCGTCCTGAAGTGTTTGAGAAGTTCCGCATCTTCGGGCTGGATCTCGTACATATCGCGCTCCGGGCATGAAAAATCGATTCAGTGGTCGCGCTCTGGCGCGGCGAACATCTCCAGGCCGACCGTGCGCTCCAGCAGCAGCACCAGCGCAAGCGTGAAGACAATCAGGAATGTGGCGATGGCGGCAATCACGGGACTGGCGCTTTCCTGTATCTGCGTGAGGATGCGCACAGGCAAGGTGTTGACGTCCGGCGCGACCAGGAAGACGGTGATCGTCGCCTCGTCGAACGACACGATGAAGCAGAACAGGAAGGCGGTAATCAGCCCCGGCTTGAGCATGGGCAAGGTCACGGTGCGCAAGACCTGCGCGGGCCGCGCGCCCAGGCTCATGCTGGCCTCTCCCAGCGCGGGGTCCAGCTTGCGCAGGGAATTCAGGATGGGGCGGTAAGCGAACGGCAGCGTGATGATGCAATGCGCCAGCACGATGCCCAGGTACGAGCCGCTGACGCCAAGCAGGCCGAGCAGGCCCAGGAACGCCACGCCCAGCGCCGCATTGGGAAACACCAACGGCAGCATGATCAGCGCTTCAATAATGCCGCTACCCCTGATCCGGCTGCGGTCCAGCACGAGCGCGGCCAGCAGAGCCACCGATGTGCTGATGAACGCCACCAGCAAGGCGATGCCGGCGCTGACCGCCAACAGGCCCAACCATTGCGGATCGGTGAAGAACTCCAGATACCAACGCCAGGAGAGCGACGCCAGCGGCAAGGTGAAGTACCCGGTGGACGTGAACGACGACACCGCCACCACCAGAATGGGCAAGGGCAGGAAGCCAAACAGCAGAACCAGCAGCAAGCGGTATAGCCAGCGCATATCAGGCTCCCGTTCCGGACACGCGCGCCGCGACGCGACGTTCGAGCAGTTGCAAGGGAATGACCAGCGAGAACGCCGCGAGCAACAGCACGATCGCCATGCTGGCTGCCTTCGGATAGTCGAAAACCTGCAGCACGTCCTGGTAGATCTGCGTGGCCAACATGCCGTCACGCACGCCACCCAGCAACAGCGGCGTAACGATGGCCCCGGTCGACAGCAGATAGACCAGCATGGCGCCGGTGATGACGCCCGGCAGGCTCAGCGGCAGGGTGACATGCAAAAAGGTCTTGAGCGGGCCGGCCGCCAGCGTCTGTGAGGCCTCGTCCAGGGCGCGATCCAGATGCAGCAGCACCGCCAGCACCGAGACGATGAAAAACGGACTGAAGACATGCACCAGGCCTATCACCACCCCGGTCATGTTGAATATCAGGCGCATGGGCGTATCGATGACACCCAGCGACAGCAGCAGCGAATTCAGCGTGCCCTTTGGGCCCAGTATCACCACCCAGCCGTAGGTGCGCACCACCACGCTGACCAGCCACGGCGTGATGACCAGCATCATCAGGAAATTTCGGTTGCCGCGATAGCGCGAAATCGCATAAGCGATGGGATAGCCGACCAGCACGGAAAAGAACGTGACGACCAGCGCGACCCCTATCGTGCGCAGCAGTACCGCAACGTAATCGGCCCGCTCGAAGAAGCGCACGAAATTGTCCAGGCCAAAGCCGTCCGCGGTGCGCAGCGATTCCACGCCGAGATAGGCGATCCCCGTCAGGAACATCAGGATCAGGATCGCCGGGGGAAGCAGCAGGATCAGCGGCGGCCGGGTCGATTTCATTGCGGCTTCTCCGGGCTTACCGGCCGGCGCCCGCCATCGCGCGCTCGACCAGCTCGATGCGCGACTTGCGGGATTCGGCGATGTAATTCCAGTCCGGCTGATAGAGCTGGTCGCGCAGGGCGGTCAGCGGCTGGCCCAGTTCCTTTTCTGTCGCGGGAGACAGTTTGGCCATGCTGTTCAGCGGCAGGTAGCCGGCAATATCGGCAATGCGCGACTGGCCTTCCGGCTGGGCCACATAGTTCAGCCACTTCAGGTAGCTGGCGCGGCCCTGCGCCTTCTTGGGCACGACCACGATGTACGGCAGGATCAGCGCGCCCTCCTTCGGAATCACCATCTCGATGTTGGTCTGCCCGTCGCGCTTCATCTGCCAGACGCGGGTCGAGTAGTAGGGCGCAGCCGTCACCTCTCCGCGCTGCAGCAGCTGGTTCATCTGCGCCATCGAGCTATACATTGCCAACGAGTTCTTGCCCAAGGCGGTCAGCAGCGCCAGGCCCTTGGCGGTGTCGCGCTCGTTGCCGCCTTCGGCTACGGACATGATGGTCAGGTCGTAGGCCGAGCTGTAGACCGGACGGGTGACCGACAATTTTCCCGCCCACTTGGAATCCCCCAGCGCCTTCCACGAAGAGAAATCGGAAGGTTTCGCAAGATCCTTGTTGACCGCGATGCCGTAGTACGCGAAGTAGGTGCTGACGCCTATAAGGCGTCCGGAAGGCGCCTTGAGCAGGTATTTCTCCGGCACGTTCTTCAGCGCGGGCACCTCGCTCATGTCGAAATCTTCGAGCAGTCCGTCGCTGTACATCTGCGAGGCCTCGAAGAACGACGAAAGCGCCGCATTGAACTTGGGCGCGTCCTTCTGCGCGCGCACCTGGGCCTCGGGAGTGGGGACTTCGACGATCTTCACGCCGATTCCCGTTTCCTTCGTAAAGGGTTCCGCGTAAGCCTCGCGCCACGCCGCTCCCACGCCGCCGCCCCAGGTGGCCATGGTGATTTCCTGCGCGCTGGCGGTGCCGCAGACGGCCATGACCGCCGCGGCGGTCCAGTGGGCAAATCGATAGGTGCTCATTGTGCGACTCCTGTGAGAGTGAACAGCGCTAGAGGGAGACGACCGAAATGCGGCTGTCGTCCCAGGTCAGTCCGACGGCTTCGCCCTGCGCCGGCAACGGTTGTCCGTCCTGCGCCGGCCAATCGGCGATCAGGGTCCGGGCGCCGGCCCGCAGCCAGAGGCGCGTGTTCTGTCCGGCGTAGACGCGGCGCTCCACGCGGGCCTGCAAGCGGGCGCTGCCGGCAGGCGCCAGCTTCAGGTGTTGCGGCCGCAGCGATATGCCCACGGCGCTGCCTGCCGCGAAGCGCGGGTCCGGCAGATCGAATTCGCAGCCGAGTTCCGCGCAGTCGAGACGTGCCGCGCCGGCTTGCACCACGCCTTCGAAGAAATTCGTGTCGCCCACGAATTCAGCGACAAAGCGGGTCTGCGGCTTTTCGTAGATGGCGGCGGGGTCGCTGACTTGGTCGATCAGGCCGTTGCGGAACACGGCGACGCGATCGGACATGGTCAACGCCTCTTCCTGGTCGTGCGTCACGAAGATGAAAGTGGTGCCGAGTTTTTCCTGGATCAGCTTCAACTCAGTCTGCATCTGGCGGCGGATCTTCATGTCCAGGGCGCCGAGCGGCTCGTCCAGCAGCAGCACCCGGGGCTCCATGACGATGGCGCGCGCCAACGCTACGCGCTGCTTCTGTCCGCCCGAGATCTGGCCGATATAGCGCGCGCCGTAGCCCTCCAGGCCGACCATCGCCAGCGACTGCTCCACCTTGCCGCGGATGGCGGCGGGCGGCTCGCGCCGCATCCTCAGGCCGTAGCCGATGTTCTCGGCGACGGTGAGATGCGGAAACAGGGCAAGGTTCTGGAACACCATTCCGAGCGGACGGCGATACGGCGGCGATGACAGGATCGACTGTCCGTCTATCTTCACCTCGCCCGAGGTAGGCGTTTCAAAGCCGGCAATGATCCGGATCAGCGTGGTCTTGCCACAGCCGCTGGGGCCCAGCAGCGTCAGAAACTCGCCTTCGCGCACGTCCAGGCTCACGCCCTTCAACGCCATCGATGCGCCGAACGTCTTGGTGACGTCCTGGATCTGGAGGATCGGCGTCCCCGCTGTTTTCTGACCCTGCCCCATGCTCACACACTCCGGCAAAACCGATGAATGAGCGCAGGATATTGGAGCTGGCATCCTTTCAGCAATAGTAAAATCCCGCAATGAGGTTTATTATTATCGCTAGGCGGTAATTAATACCCAAAATACGGGAAAACGAGGAGCCGAAAAATGCTGGAACAGGCTGAACTGGAAGTCGACGAAGGCATGTTCAATCACTCGTTCGCGAGGGGACTGAAAGTCCTGTTCGCGTTCCGTGGCGCGCAGAGCGCCATGTCCCTGTCGGAAGTGGCGCAAGCCGTGGGCACGAGCGTCAGCACAGCCCAGCGCACCGTGTACACGCTGGAAAAGCTGGGGCTCATCAGCAAGTCGCCCAAGACGCGCAAGTTCAGCCCCACCCTGCGGGTCCTGGAGCTGGGCTACAACTACATCGCGGCCGATCCGTTGGTCGAGGCCGCGAATCCCTTCCTGGCCGAGCTGTCCAATATCACCGGGGAAACGGTCAACCTGACCGAACCCCTGGACCACGAGATGGTGTATGTGTCGCGGGTCGTGGCGGCGAAGTTCATTCCCATCCACATGCCCATCGGCAGCCGCATCCCCATGTACTGCACGGCCAGCGGCCGCGCCTACCTGGGCGCGCTGCCGGAGGAACAGGCGCAGGCCATCCTGGACGCCTCTGCGCTGCAGCGCCATACGCAATGGACCGAGACCGATCCGGCGAAGCTGATGGAGATCGTCCGGCAGGCGCGGCGCGAAGGCATCGCGCACAACAAGGAAGAACTGTTCCTGGGCGACATGACGATCGCCGCGCCCATCATGGGCCAGCGCGGCACGCCCGTTGCGTCCGTGCATATCGTGGCGCCGACCAGCCGCTGGACCCTCGAAGAGGCCTTGGCGCGCCTGGGACCGCTGGTGTTCGATTGCGCCCGCGGCATCAACAACTCGGTGCGCTCGTTCACCTGAGGGCCGGCGGCCCAAGCTACAGATCGATCCAGGCGCGAGCGCGCGGGAAGTAGAGGGCGGCGCGGGCGCTGCGGCCGTCCAGGGCGGTGACCTGGGCGCAGTAGCGCAGCAGTTGGTCGCCGTGACGTTGGCGCATGCGGGCGGCGAAGGCGTCGGGGGTTTCGCCCGGATGCGGCCGGCCGGTTTTGTAGTCGACGATGAGCCAGCCGTCTTCGGTGCTGAGGGCCAGGTCGATGACAGATACCTTGCCGGCGGCGTCGATCAGGGGCCATTCGCGACGCGCGCCGGATTGCGACAGCAGCCACAGGCCGCGTTCGTCGGCTAGCGTGGCTTGCAGCGTTTCCAGCACGGCTTCGGATGCGGCGTCGGCCTGGCTGGCGGGGATGCCTGCGCGCGTCAGTTGGCGGCGCATGGCGGGCAGGCGCTGCGCCAGCGCGTCGGCGGACCAGGCATGCACGCCCTCCTGGCCAATGCGTGCCAGCCAGGCGTGCGACAAGGTGCCGATGGCGGCGTCGTAGCCGGCTTCGAGTTGCCACGCGGGATGTTCGCCGCCATCGCCCCAGGCGCCGCGCGCCGCAGCGCCGAAACCGGGGCTGACTGCCACATCCGCCATGCGCGCCAGTTGAGCCAGGCCAGCGCGGTCCACGCGCCGCAGGGGCTCGCCCTGCCACTCGGGGCCGTCGGCCTCGGGCGCGATTGCTTCGCCATCGAGCGACGGCGGCACAGGCGCCGCCAGGCAAGGCCACAAGCGTCCCAGCAGGCTGGCGGACGATGGCGTCTTGACCTGGCCGCTGGCCTCATCCACGGACACGTGACCCACCAGGTGCAGTCGCTTGCGCGCCCGCGTCGCCGCCACGTACAGCAGGCGGTCGATTTCGTAGGACGCGCGGCGCGCCTCGCGTGCGCCCAGGTAGCGCGACAAGGGGTCGGCCTCGGTTTCGGCGCGCGGCTTGACCGGGCCGAACAGCACGCGGCCGCTGCTTTGCTCGAAGCGCACCAGTGGCGCCTGGTCGCCGCGGGGCGCGCGATGCAGGCCGTACAGGATGACGGTTTCGAACTGCAGGCCCTTGGACTTGTGCATGGTCATGATTTCGACCGCGCCCGTGTCTTCGTCCGCCGCGTCCGGCGCGGCGAACAGCCGCGCGATGCCGGTATCCAGCGCGGCGACGTCGATGGCGCCATGCGGCGCCAGGCGCTCGATCAGCTGGAACAGGCTTTCCGCGTCGTTGGCCACGGACAGGCCGGCATACAGCGCCGGGCCGCCCAGGCGCCGCCACAGCGACTCGACCCAGGCCGCAAAGGGCATGGCGCCGGCGGCGTTGCGCTTGTCGAGCAAGATGGCCGCCACCTGGCGCAAGCGCTCGAACTCGTCGGCGCCGAGCACGTTCTGTGCCGCTGGCGTTTCCGGCGCTACGGGCGCCGCGTCGAACAATGAGCCCTGCGGCGCGCTACTGGCCGCCATGGGCGCAGTTTGCGGCGCGATGCGCAACGCGCGCTCCAGCAGCACCGGCACTGGCGTGATGTGATCGTCGCCGAACAGGCGTTGCAAGGAAGTCAGCGTCAGGCCGCAGTACGGCGCGCGCAACACGGACAGCCAGGCAAGGCGGTCGCCGGGATGCGACAAGGCCCGCACCAGTTGCACCAAGTCCGCCACCACCGGCCGCAAGGCCAGCGGCACCAGATCCACCGCCCGGCAGCGTATGCCTTCCTGCGCCAGGCGGCGGGTCAGATTGCCCAGGTGGCTGCGCGCCCGCACCAGCACCGCGACGGGATGCTTGGCGCCCTTGTGGTCGATCAACGCCTGACGCACCAAGGCCACCGCTATATCCTCGGCCTGCGTTTCGGCCGGGGCCGCGCCTTCGCGCGACCAGGCCGGGTGGAAGCGCACCGCCGGTTCCGGCAACGCTTCGTGGAAAGCAGTGGACGGACTGTAGGCGATGGCTCCTGCCGCCGCATCGCTGCGCCGGGGCAGCAGTTGCGCGAACGACTGGTTGACCCATTCGACGATGCCCGCCTGCGAGCGGAAATTGTCGGTGAGATTGAGGAAATCCGGCTGCAGTTCGCCCACGCCGATGTCGGCCACCTCAAGGAACAGACCCACTTCCGCCTTGCGGAAACGGTAGATGGACTGCATCGGGTCGCCCACCAGGAACAGGCTGCGGCCATCGCCCTGCTGCCAGCCCGAGGTCAAGGTGCGCAGCAGGTCCAGCTGGGTCTGGCTGGTGTCCTGGAATTCGTCGATGAGCAGATGGCGGATCGAGGCGTCCAGCTTCAGCAGTAGTTCCCCCGGATCGTCGGCGCTGCCCAGCGCGGCCGCGGCGCGCTGCGCGATCTCGATGAAATCCACCTCGCCGGTATCGGCAAAGCGCAGCCGCAACTGCGCCACCGCCAGCGCCAGGGTCATCAGCTGCGCGCCCAACACTTCCCATTGCGCATCGGTGAAATGCGGCGCGGGCACGTCACGCACCGCATGCAGGCGGCGCACCCAGGCCGCATCCGCGTCGGCGGCTTCCAGCCACGCCACGAACGGCTCCTTGTGCGCGCACTTGGCCGGAAAGCCCAGGTTCTTGTTGACGGTCTTGCGCAAGGTACCGGTGCCGGTCAGCAACAGGTGCGCCACGGCTTGCCATTGCTCCAAGGCTTCGGCGTCCGGGGGCAATTCTTCCGTCCAGTCCAGCAAGGGCAGCAGCTTGTTTTCCCCTTCACCATCCTGCAGGCTGGTGGCCGCCAGCCGCGCCGGGCCGCACAGCGCTTCGGCCCAACCATAGGGCATGGCCTCGCTGAGCGCGTCCAGGTCTTCTCCTATGGCCTCGGCCAGCATGGCCTCCATACCCTCGCGATCAGACCCGTGGCGCAGCAGCGGCAGCCATTGGTCGCGCTGCCCCAACATGTCGGCGATGGCCTCCTTGGCCGCCTGCACGTCCACGTCCAGGTGTTTGAGCAGAATGCGCACGGCCTCATAGTCGTCGGCGAGGTCCAAGGTGGCGCGCGCGGCGGCCTCGTAGTGCGCGCGCGCGTCGTCGGTGATCTCGGGCATGCCGCCCAGCTCAGACAACCAGGGCATGCTGCGCACCAGGCCCGCACAGAAGGAATCGATGGTGCGGATGGCCAGCCGCGCCGGATGGTCCAGCAGATGCCAGCCCTGCACCTCGTTGCGCGCCAGTGCGGCGCGGGCCAGCTCCCAGCTGCGGCGTTCGTGCATGGCCTCGGGCGGCTCGTCCCGTCCGCGGCGCAGCTTGCTGAGCACGCGCGCATGCATTTCGGACGCGGCTTTGCGCGTGAAGGTGATGGCGACGATTTCTTCCGGGCGGTTCACGGTCGCCAGCAGCGCCAGGATGCGGTCCGTCAGCAACTCGGTCTTGCCGGAGCCGGCCGGCGCCTGCACCAGGAACGAGCGGGTCGGATCCAGCGCGTCGGCGCGCGCGGCGTGGTCGTGCGGCAAGCGTTCTTGTTCAGCCATGGCTCATGCGTCCTCGTCGTCCAGATGCAAACGCAAGAACGGCAATGCATCGCAGTATTTCAAATCATCGCGGCGATAGGCCACGTTGGCCGCGTAGCCCGCGGCATACTCGTCGGCCAGCGCTTCGATGGCCGTGCGCCAGCGCTGTCGGATTTCGGGCCAGGACAAGCCGTCGAAGTACTTGCTGTCGCTGGCAAGCGTGACGCCAGGCACGCCCAGGTCTTCGTCGGCCAGGCCCTGCGCAGCGACCTGCCGCGCGTGGATCTGCGCCAGCACCAGGCCCGCCACTTCGCCGCCCGCGGCGTCCGCCAGCACCGATGCGTAGAACGGCAATTGCACGTTCACGGGGCGGCTGCGAGACCAGTCCGGTTCCGGCTTGGCCGCCGCCACGCCGGTCTTGTAGTCCACGATGACGTTGCGCCCATCGCCCAAGGTGTCGATGCGGTCCAGCCGCAGCTTCAGGTTGAGCGCGCCGCGCTGCCATTGATGGCTCTTTTCCACCTGCGCCACCGCGAAGGGCAGACGCTGCGCCTCCATGTCCAGCCAGGACGCCAGCACGGCCTGGGCGCGCTGGCATTCCAGCGTGCGCAAGGCGGGCGCGTAGTCTTTCAGTTCCTCGTCCGCGGCCTGCGCCACCGCCTGCTCCAGCAAGGCGGGCAGGCGGCCCGTGGCCATGACCTCGTGCAGCGTATCCTGATCGGGCATCATGCCCCACACCAGTTCCAGCGCCTTGTGCAGGAACTGGCCGCGCACGTTGACGGTGGCCGCGTCGGCATAAGGCGCCATTTCGCGCCCGCCCAGACGATGCCGCACGAAGGCCCACAGCGGATTGCGGGCCTGCGTATCCAGCACGTCCAGGCCGCCGCCACCGCGGTTGCCCGCCGCCAGCGCCGGCCCCTGCGCGTCATCCAGCGATTCCTGCGGCAAGGCCGGCAGCGCTTGCGTTGCGGCCGGCGCCCAGTCGGTCAGTGCCGCGGCCGCGATCAGCGGCGACGGGCGCAGCTCGCGCTCGCCGTCCATGTGCGCATGACTGACGATGATCTCGGGCGCGCAGCGGCACAGTGCGGCGTACATGCCTTCGGCCCATTCGCGTTCGCGTTCGGGCGTGGCGCGCGGCGCCTTGGCCTGGCGCAGCACGGCCAGCGGCAACAGCGGATTGGGCTTGGGCGACGCAGGCAGCACGTCGTCAGTCAGGCCCAGCATCCAGACGCCGTCCCAATAGCCGCCCTCGGCCTCCAGTAGCCCCAGCACGTCCAGGCGCGCCAACGGGTCGCGCTGCGGCTGGAACGACGCGGAGCGCGCCACGCTTTCCAGCAGGTTCACGGCGGCCACGCCGCCCAGGCGGCCAGCGGCAGGCGCCAGCGACGAAAAGCTGCCGAGCGCATCACCCAGCGCCCCCATCACCTGATAGCCGACGCTGTCCAGCACGCCTTCGCCGGGAAAGCCCAGCGCCATCAAAGCGGCCTTCATGCGCAGCATCCACACGTCGCAGGTGGCCTGGCGGCCGCCCTGCGTCCAGATCTCCATGGCCTGGTTCCAGGCCTGCGCCAGCAGTGGCAGGTCCGCCAGCAGCTTGCGCCAATCCTGCGGACCGACGTGCATTTGCGCCTGGCGCCGCCAGCGCGCATCGATCGAGGCCAGCCGCGCGCGGTCGCGCACATCGCCCGCGCAATGTCCGCCCAACAGGGCCGCGCCCAGCACCTCGACGCTGCACCCCTTGCCCGGCGCGCATTCGGCCAGGGCGCGCAACCATGCGAGGGCGGCACGCGCCATGGGCCATTCGTTCAAGGGCCGGCCCACCGCTACGTTGAAGGCGTACGCGGCTTCGCCGCCGCGCCCGGCCAGGGCCTGGCTCAGCACCCGCCGCGCGAAAGGCGATTCCGCCTCCAGCTGGGGCGAGACGATGGCATAGCGGCCATGCGGATGCGCCTTCAGGCGCTCGGCCGCCCAGGCCGCGGCGGCGCGCCATTCCGCGCCTTGGTCCGCCGCCTCGTACCGGCTGGCCGCGGTTTCGACCCGCTGCGCATCGCGCCACTGCGCGACGGCGGCGCCCTGCTCCTCGAAGGCGCGCAGCAGCCGGCGAAAGCGCGGCGATATGTCCGTGAATCCCGCCAACACCAGTTGCTGCGGGATGGGCAGGCGCCCGTCCTCCAGCGCCCGCAGCACGCGCGCGTAACCCTGGTTGGCATCCTCGGCATCGATACCGGCCAGCGCCTGGCGATAGCGTGCGCGCCACTTCGCGAAGCCGCGGTACTCGTCGGTATCCGCGCCCGATGGCACTTGCAGCGCCCATTCGTCCATCAGCAGGTCCGCGTCCATCGACAGGCGCGCGGCCTGACTTGCGTCCAGCAGCACGCGCTCGGCCTCTTCAGTACGGATCGCCTCGGTCCACACCAATTGTGTCGCGAAGCTGTCCAGCCGGTAGGCGGGTACATCATCGTCGGTCTCGAACGCGAGCTCATTGGCGGCATCGGCCAGCCAGGCGGACAGCGGCAGGATGCGCGGCAATTCGCTGACCTGGCGCTCCTGGCGCAGCAGCCCAGCCAGCTCCAGCGTGAGACGGCGCGACAGGCGGTTGTTCACCGTGAGCACCAGCGTGTCGGTGGCGGGCATGCCGCCGATGTCCGGCAGCGATAGATCGGAATAGGAAGGCGAAGAGTCCTGCATGGGTATCCGGAGCGCCCGCCGGAAGCGGCGCGCGATGAGGGAAGAAATACCGCCGTAGGATACCGCGAGGCCGGACGGAAAATGCGCCTAGAAGCCGCAGAGCGCGGCCAGGTTTTCCCAGTGGATCTGCATTTCCGGCGTGGTGTAGCCCCAGAACGCCAGGCCCATGACCGCAACCAGGGCCAGCGCGCCCGCAATGCGCCAGCCGCGATGGCGGCGGGCGGCAGGTGCGAAATGCGTCGAGGGCGTCATTGGCGTTCCTGGCGAGCCCGGTGTCAGGCCGGGGCCGGCTGGGCCACCGGCTGTTCGCGCACCGGCAGGCACAGCAATGCGGCGAGGATGGCCAGCGCCACGCCCAGCCACCAGACAGCATCGTAGTTGCCGGTCTTGGCGTAGGCGTATCCGCCCAGCCATACCCCGATGAAACTGCCTAGTTGATGGCCCAGGAAGACGATGCCGGACAAGGTGGCCGCGTAGCGCAGGCCGTAGATCTGGCCGATCAGCCCCTGCGTGAGCGGCACGGTCCCCAGCCAGAACAGCCCCATCCACGCGCCGAAGGCGTACAGCACCCATGGCGACAAGGGCATCCACAACAGCAGCAGGATGCCAAAGGCGCGCATGCCGTACACCACGGCCAAAAGGCGCTTCTTGCTGTACTTGCCGCCCAGCTTGCCGGCATAGAACGAGCCCAGCACATTGAACAAGCCGATCAGCGCGATGGCGGTTGCGCCCTGCCCCGCGCTCAGGCCGCCATCGCTGACGTAGGCCGGCAGGTGCAGCGTGATGAAGGCGGTATGGAAGCCGCAGACGAAGTAGCTCCAGAACAGGAAGTGGAACGAGGGGTGGCGCACCGCCTGCTTGACCGCCGAGGCCAGCGATTGCTGCGGCCCGGTGTGGGCCTGCGGACGACCGCGCAGGAAGTAGGCCAGCGGCGCGCCGCAGGCGACGAACAGCGACAACACCCACAATGCGCCCGGCCAATCCAGGCCGCTGATCAGCACCTGGCCCGTGGGTACCACGGCGAACTGGCCCAGGGAGCCGCCGGCGCTGGCGATACCCATGGCCGTGCTGCGGTAGGCGGGCGGCACCGCGCGGGCCACCACCGGCAGGATCACCGGAAAGGTCGTGCCGGCCTGGCCCAGCCCGACCAGCACGCCGGCCGTCAGGTAGAGCGTGGCTTCATCGGTGGCGAAGCGCGTGCCTATCATGCCCAGCATGTACAGCAACGCGCCCAGGGCGATGGTGCGGCCCGAACCGTAGCGGTCGGCCATGATGCCCATGAAGATACAGGCCACGCCCCACACCAGGTTCTGCAGCGCAAAGGCCATGGAGAACACTTCGCGGCCCCAGCCCTGCGCCAAGCCCATCGGCTGCATGAAGAGGCCAAAGGTGGCGCGCACCCCCATGGCGAGCAGCACGACCAGCGTGCCCACGATCAGGGTACGGGTGAATTTCGTATCGGTTTGGCTAGACATGAAACCTGTTCTTCGTTGTTTTGGTTCGCCACCCCCTCCTCGGGGCGGTCCGGCGCGCAGCGCGGGACTCGGACATCATATACAAATAGCTTCCGGGCCCAGGCAATAGCCACGTCGAGCGCCGGGTCCGCGGCGCGAGGCTGCGGGTCGCGGATTTGGGGCTTGCGCCGCCTGCTGATAGACTTGCGTCCTGCGCCGAAGCCCGTGTCCCCGGTGATAAACTCAGGACCGGAAGAATCGTAGCGATATCAAGGCCTTAGTGAGCAAGCACGGTCCCTTCGACCGGCCCTGCCGCCTGATCAGAAATAGTCTCGCCGTAGTTAAATGGATATAACCGGCCCCTCCTAAGGGTCAATTGGTGGTTCGATTCCACCCGGCGAGGCCAACTTTGGCGTCGGTTCCGACGCCTTCCTTCCCCAGCATGTTCCCTGTCCGCCTGATGCGACAGCTCTCTTTTGAGCACGTATCGCGCTGCGCCGGCCAGAGACAAAAACCGCACATTCAGCCAGATGAGGGTTAATCCGGGCTACGCTCACGCGCCGCCTGCCGTTAGCTTCTCGGACTTGTCTTGTGACGAATTGAAGCGATCGTCAATACGTCACTATTATTTTTTTCAACGATGATAGCGAATCGTCTTGCGCGCAACTTGAAATTGCTGTTTAAATTCGACGCGTAAGCCTCTAATTCATCTGGACTTTTTCTGACCCGACGAAACGCCGGCTTAAGAAATATTTACTCACAGACTGACAAGCCAGCTCAAACCATGGCATTTTCCTGGAAACGTGCGATTGCGAACGCGATAGCGCCTGTGGCGCTGGCGGTGTGCGCGCTCCTGCCCCCCGCCGCGCAAGCCGCGAAGAATACGGACCCTTGCAAGACCAACGCCAAGTCGTCGGCCTGCAAGGCGCAACAAGCGAAGAAGGCCCCGGCCCCCAAGGCCAGCTCCGGCAAGAGCGCCTCAGGCAAACAGGCCGCCTCCTCCGCCAAGAAAGCTCCTCCCAAATCCTCCTCCGGCAAGAAGGCCGCCGCCCCCAAGGGCGGCAAGCAGGTCGCCGCCAAGGGCACGCCGCCCAAGAAGGGCGCTGCCGCCGGCAAGAACGGCAAGCCGAACAAGCCCTCGCGCGCGCAACGCGCCGCCGCGGCCGCCGCGCTGGGTTCTGCCGCCATGCCGCCGCCCGCCTCCTCGGTACGCGCCGAAGCCGCCGCCCTGCGCTCCACCACCGCTTACGTGCAGGACCTGGAAACGTCCACGGTCATCTTCGCCAAGAACGAAAACGTGGTGCGCCCCATCGCTTCCATCTCGAAGCTGATGACCGCCGTCGTCGTGGTCGACGCCAACCTGCCCATGGATGAAATGCTGGAGATCACCGACGAAGACGTCGACGGCCTCAAGCACACTACCTCGCGCCTGCGCGTGGGCACCAAGCTGACGCGCGGCGACATGCTGCACCTGGCGCTGATGTCGTCCGAAAACCGCGCCGCCAACGCGCTGGGCCGCCACTATCCGGGCGGCCTGCCCGCGTTCGTGGCCGCCATGAACGCCAAGGCGCAGGCGCTGGGCATGGCCAGCACCCGCTTCATCGAGCCCACCGGCCTGTCCAGCGACAACGTCTCGTCGCCGCACGACTTGGCCCGCCTGCTGCGCGCCGCCTCCCAGCGCCCGCTGATCCACCGCTATTCCACCGACACCGAGTACGACGTCGAGGTCAACAACCGCACGCAGACCTTCCGCAATACCAACCTGCTGGTGCGCAAGCCCGACTGGGACATCAAGGTGTCGAAGACGGGCTACATCAACGAAGCCGGCGAATGCCTGGTCATGCTGGCCCGCATCAACGGCCGCGACCTGGCCATCGTGCTGCTGGATTCGCAAGGCAAGCTCTCGCGCATCGGCGATGCGGTCCGCATCCGCCGCATCGTGCAGAACGAAGTGGCGATGGCGTCGATCCAACCCGGCGGCTGAACGCCAGCACCGTTACGCAGCAATAAGACAAAGGGCCCGAAAATTCGGGCCCTTGTTTTTTTGGCGCTGCAGCAGCGCCACCGCGGATGCGTTACGCGGCCTTGCGTTTGGGGCGCAGGGGCTGGGCGTCGTACAGCGTGGGCGGCAGGCCTTCCAATACGGCTTGGGGGTTGAGCGAGCCGATCGGCACGGCCGCGTCCAGCGGAATGCGGCCCTCGGCCTGCAGCAGTTGGTAGCGCAGGCAGCACACGCGCAGGAATGAGGTGAAGTTGGCGGCCTCGCCCCGGTACTCGATCAGCTCGTCGTACAAACGTTCGATCAGCTGCGTCACGCGCATGCCGTCGCGGCCGGCGATTTCTTCCAATACCCGCCAGAACAGTTGTTCCAGCCGCAGGCTGGTGGCCACGCCATGCAGCCGCAGCGAACGGGTTTCGGGCGCGTAGGACTGCTCGCTGGCGCGGATGAAGATTTCACACATGGGAACTCCTGGTACTCGGGTCTGGGCCTTGGGCCTGGGCCGGGATGCCTACGGCTGACTGTACGCCGTTTGCCGCGGCGGCGGCAAGACGCGGCCGCGGGTCGGATTCGTCCCCAGACACCGGCCTCTTTCTGCAACCACACGTTTCCTGCATCGGCGGGCAGCCGCCTCGGTTGATATAAATCATGGTCGGGAAAGCGTCCACGTTCGAGCATAAGGAATCTTGATCAGACTTCGGAGGCAGTGATGGATAAAACCATGAAAGCAGCGGTTGCACGAGCATTCGGCAAGCCCCTGGCAATCGAAGAAGTCGCGGTGCCGCGCCCGGGTCCGGGCGAATTGCTGGTAAAGATCGAAGCCTGCGGCGTATGCCATACCGACCTGCACGCGGTCGAAGGCGACTGGCCCGTCAAGCCCAACCCGCCCTTCATTCCCGGCCACGAAGGCGTGGGCCACGTGGTGGCGGTGGGCGCCGGCGTGACCCATGTGAAGGAAGGCGACCGCGTCGGCATTCCCTGGCTGTACTCTGCCTGCGGGCATTGCGAGCATTGCCTGGGCGGCTGGGAAACCCTGTGCGAACAACAGCAGAACGCCGGCTACTCGGTGAACGGCGGCTTCGCCGAATATGCGCTGGCCGCGGCCGACTATGTGGGCCTGCTGCCCAAGAACGTCAGTTTCGTGGACATCGCGCCCGTGCTGTGCGCCGGCGTCACGGTCTACAAGGGCCTGAAGATGACGGATACCCGTCCGGGCAACTGGGTGGTCATTTCCGGCATAGGCGGGCTGGGCCACATGGCGGTGCAATACGCCAAGGCCATGGGGTTGAACGTGGCCGCGGTGGACATCGACGACGCCAAGCTGGACTTCGCCCGCCGCCTGGGCGCCGAAGTCACGGTCAACGCCCAGACCACCGATCCCGCCGCCTACCTGAAGCGCGAGATCGGCGGCGCGCATGGCGCATTGATCACGGCGGTGTCGCCCAAGGCCTTCGAGCAGGCGCTGGGCATGGTGCGCCGCGGCGGCACCGTGGCGCTCAACGGACTGCCGCCGGGCGACTTCCCGCTGTCGATCTTCGACATGGTGCTCAATGGCGTCACCGTGCGCGGGTCCATCGTGGGTTCGCGCCTGGACCTGCAGGAATCGCTGCAATTCGCCGAAGAGGGCAAGGTGCACGCCACCGTGGCCACTGAAAGCCTGGAGAACATCAACAACGTGTTCGACCGCATGCGCCGCGGCCAGATCGAAGGCCGCATCGTGCTCGATTTCGCCTGACCGGCGCGCAGTAACGTAAAAACGCCAGGGGCGGCAACCTTGCCGCCCCTGGCGCTTTTTTGCTGCCGGAGGTCAGGGCGTGATCTTCGTGCCCAGCACCGCCAGGAATTGCGACATCCAGGCCGGATGCGCGGGCCAGGCCGGCGCGGTCACCAGGTTGCCGTCGGTGTAGGCCTGGTCGATGCCGATCTCGGCGTAGGTGCCGCCCGCCAGACGCACTTCCGGTGCGCACGCGGGATAGGCGGAGCAGGTGCGGCCCTTCAGGATGCCCGCGGCCGCCAGCAGTTGCGCGCCATGGCAGACCGCCGCGATGGGCTTGCCGGCCTGGTCGAAGGCGCGCACGATGTCCAGCACCTTTTCGTTCAGGCGCAGGTATTCCGGTGCGCGGCCGCCCGGGATCACCAGGCCGTCGTAGGAGGCAGGCTCGACGCGGTCGAAGTCGTAGTTCAGCGCGAAATTGTGGCCGCGCTTTTCGGTGTAGGTCTGTGCGCCCTCGAAATCATGGATGGCGGTGGCGATGGTGTCGCCCGCTTTCTTGTCCGGGCATACCGCGTGCACCGTGTGCCCCACCGTCAGCAGGGTCTGGTACGGCACCATGGTTTCATAGTCCTCGGCGTAGTCGCCGACCAGCATCAACAGTCGCTTGCTCATGTTTGTCTCCTAGGGATGGCGTAATGCCGGTTCAGCGCCCGTGGCCGGGCTCCGGTTCTTGATCTACGCCCTATTGTGGCGCGGCCGCCGGCCCAGGAGGTGGTATGGGAATACCACGTCCGAACAAGGGCGCCCTACTCCAGCGCGACGGACACGCCCTTGGCGCCCAGCAGCGCGACCAACACCTTGGGATCGATGCCGATCAGATACCCACGCCGCCCGCCGTTGATGTAGACCACGGGGTAGTCCAGCACTTCCGCTTCGACCCACACCGGCATCTTCTTGCGCGTGCCGAAGGGCGAGGTGCCGCCCACCTGGTAGCCCGAATGGCGCTGCGCCACCTCGGGCTTGCAGGGCTCGACCCGCTTGAGGCCCGCCTGGCGCGCCAGGTTCTTGGTGGAGACCTCGCGGTCGCCGTGCATGACGACGATCAGGGGCTTGGCGGACTCGTCCTCCATCACCAGGGTCTTGACCACCGCATGCGGATCCAGGCCCAACTGGCGCGCGGCTTCGCCCGCGCCGCCATGATCGACGTAGTCGTAGGTGTGTTCCGTGTAGGCGACCTTGTTCTGCTTGAGGAACTGGGTGGCGGGCGTTTCCGAAACGTGGCGGGCTTTGCTCATGGGAATGCGTGAGGGAAGAGATAGGGAAACCGCGTCAGGCTAGCCGCGCGGATGGTGCGCCGCGTGCAGCGCCTTCAGGCGTTCGCGCGCGACGTGCGTGTAGATCTGCGTGGTGGAAATGTCGGCGTGGCCCAGCAGCATCTGCACCACGCGCAGGTCGGCGCCATGGTTCAGCAAGTGCGTGGCGAAGGCGTGCCGCAACACGTGCGGCGACAGCGGCGCGCGCACGTCGGCCAGCAGGGCGTACTTCTTCACCAGTTGCCAGAAGGCCTGGCGCGACATCGCTTCGGCCCGGCCGGTGATGAAGAGCGCATCGCTCACGCGTCCGGCAGCCAGTTCCGGGCGTCCGGACTTCAGATAGAGGTCGATCCAATGCGCGGCCTCGGCGCCCAGCGGCACCAACCGGTCCTTACCGCCCTTGCCCAGCACCACCCGCACCACGCCTTCATTCAGGCTCACGTCGAGCGCGCGCACGCCCACCAGCTCGGACACGCGCAAGCCCGTGGCGTACAGCGTTTCCAGCATGGCGCGGTCGCGCAGGCCGCGGGCCTGCTCCAGGTCGGGCGCGCGCAGCAAGGCGTCCACCTGCTGCTCGGACAAGGTCTTGGGCATGCGCGGCGGCTGCTTGGCGGCGATCAGCGTCAGGCAGGGGTCGCGTTCGGCGCGGTGTTCGCGCAAAGCCCAGGCGTAGAAGCGGCGCAACGCGGCCAGCCTGCGGTTGGCGGTGGTTGCACGGGTTTCCTCGTGGCGGAAAGCGAACCAGGCCTCGATGTCGGCCTTGCCGGCATCGCGCAGCGGCTTGGCGGGACCCGCAGGCAGCGCGTGGGCCTGCGCGGCATCACCATGGCGGTCGGCCATTTCGCGGGCATAGGCCTCGGGGTCTTCGAGCCAGCGGGCGAAGCCGGTCAAGTCGCGCCGATAGGCGGCCAGGGTATTGGCCGACAGGCCGTCCTCGAGCCATACGGCATCGATGAAGGCGTCGATATCGGCCTGGGATTCAAGCGGCGGACGAGATGCGGACATAGCTGGAATTCTACGGCTCAGCGGCCGCCCACGCCGGCAGCGGCAGTCTTCAGCCAGTTCTCGAAGAGCTTGAGCGCCTCGGAGCGTTCGCTGCGCTGCGGATAGCCGAAGTAGTAGCCCTGGCTGACCGCCAGCGATTGCGGCACGGGCATCGCGAGCGTGCCCTGGTCCAGCGCGGGCTGGGCCAGGAAGCGCGGCATCAGGCCGACTCCCAGGCCAGCCTGCACCGCCGCCATCACCATGGTGAAGAGCTCGTAGCGCGGCCCGCCGGCGGCGTGGGGGCCATAAAGATGGTTGTTGGCCGCATACCATTGGCGCCAGGCGTCGGGGCGCGACGCCAGATGCAGATGGGTCATGCCGGACAAGGCGCTGGCGCCCGGCTCCGCCGCCCGCGCCGCCAGTTCCGGCGCACACACCGGCACCAGCTCGCGTTCGAGGAACAGCAGCACGCCCTGGGTGCCCGGCCACAACCCGTCCCCGTGGTACAGCGCGCCATCGAAAGGCTGATCCTTGAACTGGAACGGCAGCGTGCGGACGGACAGGCTGACCGTGATGTCGCCATGTTCGCGCTGGAAGTCCGCCAGGCGCGGTATCAGCCAGGTCGTCGCCAGCGTGGGCACCACGGCGATATGGATGCTGCGGCCCATGCCGGTGCGGCTGACCAGGCCGAAAGTGTCTTTTTCGATCTGGTCCAGGTGATGGCGGATGCGGCCGGCGTACTCCGCCCCGTGATCGGTCAGCACGATGCGCCGCCGCACCCGCGTGAACAGCTGCACGCCCAGGCGCGACTCCAGGCTGGCCACCTGCCGGTAGACCGCGCTGTGCGTCAGGGACAGTTCCTCGGCGGCGCGGGAGAAGCTGCCCAGGCGGGCCGACGCTTCGAACGCCTGCAGGGCGCTCAGATTGGGAATGCCGTTTCTCATGTCACGGGAATCGCCTGGTGCCGGCGGACGCCGCCGCGCCAGCATGCGCGCATCTTGTCGCGGCGCAGCATGGCAGGTCGTGCCGGTGGGTCAATAGATTGTGCAATTTTATCAATTGCCTTGTGCGATCAAGGAACATTATGCTCGGATGTCCTAACCTCGGCTCATCATGACTACCACCCCCATGTCCCAGCAAGAATCCCGCCTTGGCGGTCACATCCTGGTCGACCAGCTGGTTGCACAGGGCGTCAAACATGTTTTCTGTGTTCCCGGCGAAAGCTATCTGGCGGTGCTGGACGGCCTGCACGATGCGGACATCAAGGTCACGGTGTGCCGCCAGGAAGGCGGCGCGGCCATGATGGCCGATGCCCACGGCAAGCTGACCGGCGAACCCGGCATCTGCATGGTGACCCGCGGCCCCGGCGCGTCCAACGCGCTGGCCGGCGTGCACATCGCCAAGCAGGACTCCACCCCCCTGATCCTCTTCGTCGGCCAGATCGAGCGCGGCATGCGCGAACGCGAGGCCTTCCAGGAAATGGACTACCGCGCCGTGTTCGGCACCCAGGCCAAGTGGGTCACCGAGATCGACCAGGTCGAACGCATCCCCGAACTGGTGTCGCGCGCCTTCCATATCGCCACCTCGGGCCGTCCCGGCCCGGTGGTGATCGCGCTGCCGGAAGACATGCTGGTCGAAGCCGCCAAGGTCGCCGACGCACCGCGCTACGAAGTCATCGATTCCGCGCCCACGGCCGGCCAACTGGCCGACCTGGAGAAGCTGCTGGCCGAGGCCAAGAACCCGGTCGCGATCCTGGGCGGCACGCGCTGGGACGCCCGCGCGGTACAGCAGTTCGCCGATTTCGCGCAGCGCCACGCGCTGCCCACGGCGGTGTCGTTCCGCCGCCAGATGCTGTTCCCGGCCGATCACCCCTGCTTCATCGGCGACGTGGGCCTGGGCATCAACCCGGCGCTGCTCAAGCGCGTCGCCGACGCGGACCTGATCCTGCTGGTGGGCGGCCGCATGTCGGAAAACCCCAGCCAGGCCTACACCCTGCTGGACATTCCGGTACCCAAGCAGAAGCTGGTGCACGTGCATCCCGATACCGCCGAACTGGGACGCGTCTACCGCGCCAACCTGGCCATCAACACCTCGCCCGCCGCCTTCGCGCAGGCGCTGGCCGGCCTGAAGGCTCCGGCCCAGCCCGCCTGGGCCGCCGGCACGCAAGCCATGCGCGAGTCGTACCTGAAATGGAGCGACCCCAGCGCCATTACCACGCCCGGCGCGCTGCAAATGGGCCAGGTCATGGCCTACCTGGAAAAGACGCTGCCGGCCGACGCCATCATGACCAACGGCGCCGGCAACTACGCCACCTGGCTGCACCGCTTCCACCGTTTCACGCGCTTCGGCACGCAACTGGCGCCCACCTCGGGCTCCATGGGCTACGGCCTGCCCGCGGCCGTCGGCGCCAAGCGCGTATCGCCCGACAAGACCGTGGTCTGCTTCGCGGGCGACGGCTGCTTCCTGATGCACGGCCAGGAATTCGCGACGGCCGTCCAGTACGACCTGCCCATTGTCGTGGTACTGGTGGACAACGGCATGTACGGCACGATCCGCATGCACCAGGAAAAACACTACCCCGGCCGCATTTCCGCGACCGAGCTGAAGAATCCGGACTTCGCCGACTACGCGCGCGCCTTCGGCGGGCACGGCGAACGCGTCGAGGCCACCGAACAGTTCGGTCCGGCCTTCGAACGCGCCCTGGCCAGCGGCAAGCCGGCCATCCTGCACTGCTTCATCGATCCGGAAACCATCACCCCGGGCACGACCCTGGAAAAGATCCGCGACGCGGCGCTCAAGGCGCAGCACTAAAGGCGGGACGGAACGGCGGCGCCGCGCGCCGGCCGTTCCAATCGCTGCTTGCCGCCCGAATTATTTTAGGTTTAAACTTTCTAGCATTCCGAAATCCATAGCGGAGACCCAGCATGTCCTCGAATCCTTCCTTTCACTGGCAAGACCCCCTGTTGCTGGACCAGCAACTGACCGACGAAGAACGCATGGTGCGCGATGCCGCCCTGGCCTATTCGCAGGACAAGCTCGCCCCGCGCGTGCTGAACGCATTCCGCAATGAACAGACCGACCCGGCCATCTTCTCCGAAATGGGCGAATTGGGCCTGCTGGGCGCCACCATCCCCGTCGAATACGGCGGCGCCGGCCTGAACTACGTCAGCTACGGCCTGATCGCCCGCGAAGTCGAACGCATCGACTCCGGCTACCGCTCCATGATGAGCGTGCAGTCGTCGCTGGTGATGGTGCCTATCAATGAATTCGGCAGCGAAGCGCAAAAGCAGAAGTACCTGCCCAAGCTGGCCCGCGGCGAATGGATCGGCTGCTTCGGCCTGACCGAACCCAACCACGGTTCCGACCCCGGCGGCATGGAAACCCGCGCCGTCAAGACGGCCGACGGCTACAAGGTTTCCGGCAACAAGATGTGGATCACCAACTCCCCCATCGCCGATGTCTTCGTGGTGTGGGCCAAGTGCGTCGGCGGCGACTTCGACGGCAAGATCCGCGGCTTCATCCTGGAAAAGGGCATGAAGGGCCTGTCGGCTCCGGCCATCCACGGCAAGGTCGGCCTGCGCGCCTCGATCACCGGCGAAATCGTCATGGACGAAGTGGAGATTTCCGCTGACCAGATGATGCCCGGCGTGTCCGGCCTGAAGGGTCCGTTCACCTGCCTGAACTCCGCCCGCTACGGCATCGCCTGGGGCGCCATCGGCGCCGCCGAAGCCTGCTGGCACACCGCCCGCCAGTACACGCTGGACCGCAAACAGTTCGGCCGTCCGCTGGCCGCCAACCAGTTGATCCAGAAGAAGCTGGCCGACATGCAGACCGACATCACGCTGGCCCTGCAAGGCTGCCTGCGCCTGGGCCGCATGAAGGACGAAGGCACCGCCGCCGTCGAAATCACCTCCATCATGAAGCGCAATTCCTGCGGCAAGGCGCTGGACATCGCCCGCCTGGCGCGCGACATGCTCGGCGGCAACGGCATCTCCGACGAATTCGGCGTGGCCCGCCACCTGGTGAACCTGGAAGTGGTCAACACCTACGAAGGCACCCACGACGTGCACGCCCTGATCCTGGGCCGCGCGCAGACCGGTATCCAGGCGTTCTATTGATAGTCTGATTGGCCAAAGCGACCAAGCCACCCTTCGGGGTGGCTTTTTTTCGTCATGCCCCACCGATCTTGCTTACCGCCATCTCCTCGGCCGCATCCACCGCGCCAAGCGCCATTGCCTGCATTTCGTTTACAACGTAGATCCACCCACTCCCAAAAGGAAACACCCATGACTCCGCGGCAGCTAGTCGAAGAATGGGTCGCACGGTTCAATGCCGCCGATGCCGGCGGCCTGGCCGAGCTTTACGACGACGAGGCGGTGAACCACCAGGTCACCCAGCAGCCCATCGTCGGACGCGAGGCCATACGCGCGATGTTCGAAAGGGAGTTCGCGCAGGCCGATATGACCTGCATCGTGGAGACGATCCATGAAGCCGGCGAGGTCGCGGCCCTGGAATGGCGAGATCCTCTGGGCCTGCGTGGCTGCGGATTCTTTACGGTACGTGGCGGCAGGATCGTCTTCCAACGGGGTTACTGGGACAAGCTGTCCTTCTTGAGGATGCACGGTCTGCCCATCGAGTAATTCCCGCGCCGGCGCTGTCCACCAAAAACCCGCGCATTGCCGAAAGCCCGTATAGGCGAGCCCTTGCGCAAGCCGTACGCTTTGCGGCATCGTCCAGGCACAAGCCCCGGCGCTTGCGCGCCGTCCCGCGTGTCCGGACCAGGTTTCCCACCCGACCAGGAGCCGCGCATGCAAGGCTGTCCTTCTTTCCGCCTGATGACGGGCATCGCCATGGCGTTTCTCGCCCATGGCGCCTATGCCACCACCACCCTCACCATGACCACCGAATACCCGGCCACATCCATGCCCGGACAAGGCGTCTCCACCTTTGCCGAGCTGGTCCGCGCCAAGACGGCGGGCAACGTGGTCATCGACGCCAGCTATGACGCGTCCAAAGGGATCAAGTCGGCCGACATGATCGATGCGGTGCAGGCGCGCAAGGTGGATGCAGGCGATGCCTTCGCCGGCGCGCTCGCATCCAAGTACCCCTTGTTCGGCGTGTCGTCCCTGCCCTTTCTGGCGGACTCCCTGTCCAAGGCCCGCAATCTGAACAAGGCCGCCAGGCCCGCGTATGAAAAACTGCTGGCGGCGCATGGGCAGAAGCTGCTCTACACCACGCCGTGGCCGGCGTCGGGCATCTGGTCCAAGCAGAAGCTGGACAGCGTGGCGTCGTTGAAAAAACTGAGCATCCGCACCTACGACGCCACCTCGCAGGACGTCATGCAAAAGGCCGGAGCCCAGGCGCGCAATGTCTCCTTTGCGGATGCGATGCCGCTGATCTCCTCGGGCGAAGTGAACGCGGTGCTGTCGTCGGGCGACGGCGGCGCGGGCCGCAAGCTGTGGGAATACCTGCCCAACTTCGCCGAGATCAACTACGCCATGCCGATCTCGGTGGCGACGATGAACCTGCAGGCGTATCAGGCCCTGGATGCGCGCACGCGCCGCGCCATCGACCAGGCGGCGGCGCAGACAGAAACCGAGCAATGGAAGCGCATCGACGGGCGCCTGCAGCAGAACTACGCCAACATGCGCAAGAATGGCGTGGCGATCAATACGTCGGTGCCCTTGCCCGTGCGCAAAGCGCTGAAGGATGCGGCTGCGGACTCGGTAACTGCATGGAAGGCCTCAGCCGGTCCGGACGCGGCCGCCATTCTCAAGCAGGCGGCCAAACGCTAGCGCGGCGGGTTGGTGGCCGCGACTGCGGACATGGGTCCGCCGCGGCCCCCGGCCCCTGAAGCCCCAAGGTCTCAGGGCGCAATGCTCAGTTCTCGCCGGAAAGGTCGAACAGGCTGGTCGCGTCCAGTTCCAGCACGCCTTCGTCGTGCTGGTTCAGGACCGTCCAGGCCCAGGTGATGATGCCCAGGTCCGGGCGCGACGACGAGGTGCGCACACCCTGCACGCGCGCTTCCAGGCGTAGCGTGTCGCCGGGACGCACCGGCGTGCGCCAGCGCACTTCGCCCAGGCCGGGCGAGCCGAAGGATTCGGAATCGTGCAGCGCCGCGTCCACCGCCATGCGCATGGCCAGCGCGCAGGTGTGCCAGCCGCTGGCGATCAGCCCGCCCCAGCGGCCTTCCGAGGCGCGCTTGGGATCGGTGTGGAACCACTGGGGATCGAACTTGCGTGCGAACTCCAGGATCTCGGGCTCCGTCACTGTGACCGGACCGCCCTTGATGATCATGCCGTCCTTGAACTCGGCGAACTTCATTTTGTGGTTTCCCCCCGCAAATGCAATCGGCGCGCCACGGCGCGCCGATTGCCACGCATGTTTGTGGATTCAGTACGTTTCGAAATGCAGGCGCCCTTCGCGGCGCAACGCATCATGCAGGATAGACCAATCCTGGCCCGCTTGCATCGTCACCTCGCGCAGGGCGTCCAGCACGCCCAGCTCCATGCCCTTCAGCCCGCACACGTAGATGCAGGTGTTGCGGTCCGCCAGCAGTTCGCGCACCGCGCCTGCGCGGTCGCGGATCAGGTCCTGCACATAGCGCTTGGGCTGTCCGGCCTCGCGCGACAGCGCCAGATTGATATCGATGAAGTCGCGCGGCAGCTTCATCAGCGGCCCGAAGTACGGCAGTTCGCGCTCGGTGCGCGCGCCGAAGAACAGCAGCAGCCTGCCGTTTTCGCCGCTCTCGATGCGGCGCCGGTAGCGCTCCGTCATGGCGCGCATGGGCGCCGACCCCGTGCCGGTGCAGATCATGATGAGATTGGCGCGGGGGTGGTTGGGCATCAGGAAGGTGTGGCCGAACGGCCCGATCACCTGCACCTTGTCGTTCTTGGCCAGGTCGCACAGATAGTTCGAGCATACGCCGTGGGCGGCAGCGCCCGCATGGTCCTCGGTGACGCGCTTCACCGTCAGCGAAAGATTGTTGTAGCCCGCCCGCTCGCCGTCACGCGGGCTGGCCAGCGAGTACTGACGTGCGTGATGCGCCCGCCCCTGCGCGTCCACGCCCGGCGGCAGGATGCCGATGGACTGCCCTTCAAGCACCGGAAACGGCAGCTCGCCGAAGTCGAGCACGATATGGTGGATGTCGCTTTCCGTATCGGCGCCCGTCACGCGGTAGTTGCCGACCACGGTGGCCGTCATCGGCGCCTTGTGCGTGTAGAGATTGACGTAGGGATGGGCCGCGGACCAGGGCGGAACGGTGGCGCCGGAAACGGCGGACGGCGGCGGTGCAATGGCTGCCTCGGCCTCATCATCCGGCTCGTCGCTTGCCGGCGCGGCGGCCATGGCATCAGGCAGCGCTTTCTCGCCCGGCAGTTCTTCCCAGCCCAGTTGTTCCTGCAGGCCATAGGCTTCGGTGCGCACCATCAGCCGCCAATTGTCGATGGCCCCCGTGGGGCAAGGCGGCACGCAGGCCATGCAGCCGTTGCAAATCTCGGGATCCACCACGTAGTTGTTCGAGTCGTGAGTGATCGCCTTGATCGGACAGGTTTCTTCGCAGGTATTGCAGCGGATGCAGATCTCGGGATCGATCAGATGCTGCTTCAGGACTTCTGCTGGTAAGGGAGCGTTCATCTCGGTCTTCCCCATGCTCCGGTAGGCGGCCGCGGGCGCAGCCGCCGCCCCGCTTTAGTTGAAACGGACGTAGTCGAAATTCACCGGCTGGCGGTTGATGCCCATGACGGGCGGCGCGATCCAGTTGGCGAACTTGCCCGGCTCGGTGACGCGGCCCATCAGCGATGCGACGAAGGCGCGGTCCTCGGGCGTGGGCAGCCACTTGTGGCTGTTGGCCTGCCATTGCGATTCGGAAAGGATCTCGCCTTCGGGCGACATGCGTATGCCGGCCAGCGTGCCGATCTGGCGGTTGAAAGCCTTGTGCGGCACTTGCAGCCGGAACGGCACGCCGCTCTTTTCGATGACCTTGTTCCAGCGGCCGATGCCGGCGACCGAATCGCGGATGAAGTCGTCGCGCAGCACTTCATTCAAGGCGTTAAGCATCGGCACCTCGGTCTCGCGCAGCTGGCCGTTTTCCACGGTCAGCACGCGGTAGGTGTCGTTCTTCAGCTGGTGGTCGTCGGTGCGCTTGCTCTCTTCGTAGCGGCCCTTCAGGCCCGAGCCGTAGAAGATGGCGGCATTGGACGACTGGTCCGCGCCAAACAGGTCGATGGTGACGCTGTAATGGAAGTTCAGGTAGCGCTGGATGGTGGGCAGGTCGATCACGCCAGCCGCGCGCACGCTGGCCGGATCGTCGGTCTTGAGCTGGTTCATAACCTCGCAGGTACGCTGGATGACGCGCGAGATGCCGGACTCGCCCACGAACATATGGTGCGCTTCCTCGGTCAGCATGAACTTGGTGGTGCGCGCCAGCGGATCGAAACTGGACTCCGCCAGCGCGCACAGCTGGAACTTGCCGTCGCGGTCGGTAAAGTAGGTGAACATGTAGAAGGCCAGCCAGTCGGGCGTCTTCTCGTTGAACGCGCCCAGGATGCGCGGATTGTCGGAATCCCCCGAGCTGCGCTGCAACAGCGCGTCGGCTTCTTCGCGGCCGTCGCGGCCGAAGTAGCGATGCAGCAGGTAGACCATGGCCCACAGGTGGCGGCCTTCCTCGACGTTGATCTGGAACAGGTTGCGCAGGTCGTACTGTGATGGCGCGGTCAGGCCCAGGTGGCGCTGCTGCTCGATCGAAGCCGGCTCGGTGTCGCCCTGCGTGACGATGATGCGGCGCAGGTTGGCGCGGTGCTCGCCGGGCACGTCCTGCCAGACGTCGCGGCCCATGTTCTCGCCGAAATGGATCTTGCGCTGGCCGTCCTGCGGCGCCAGGAAAATGCCCCAGCGGTAGTCCGGCATCTTGACGTGGTTGAAGTGCGCCCAGCCGTCCGGCTGCACGCTGACCGCCGTGCGCAGATAGACGTCGAAGCCATGGGAGCCGTCGGGACCCATGTCTTGCCACCATTGCAGGTAATTGGGCTGCCAATGCTCCAGCGCGCGCTGCAGGGTGCGGTCGCCGGACAGATTGACGTTGTTGGGGATCTTATCGCTGTAGTTGATTCCAGACATGTCTCGCTCCTGTTCCTTGGGGTGGCCGCGGTCACGCGGCGCGGTGTCGCGGGGCCGTCAGACCCGGTTCCAGTCGAATGCGGCTTGCTCGCCCTTGCCATAGAGCTTGAGCGCGCCCTTGTCGCCGGCGGCGTTGGGGCGGTTGAAGATCCAGTTCTGCCAGGCGGTGAGGCGGCCGAAAATGCGGGTCTCCATCGTTTCCTGGCCGCCGAAGCGCAGATTGGCTTCCAGGCCCGTCAGGGCGTCGGGCGAGAGCGCGCGGCGCTCTTCCAGCATCATCCGCACCTCGTCGTCCCAGTCGATGTTGTCGGGCGCGTAGGTGACCAGGCCCAGCTCCAGCGCTTCCGTGGCCGACAGCCGCTGGTCCGCTCGCGCGCGCACCGCTTCCAAGGGGCTTTCCTCTTCGTAAAAGCGGCGCTGCAGCCGGCTCTGGCCGTTGACCATGGGATAGGCGCCGAAATTGCGCGCACCCACCACGATCTGCGCGGGCGCGGATTCGTCTTCGTTGTCCAGCATGTAGCTGCGGTCGGCAGCCAGCGTCAGTTCGAGCAAGGTGCCGGCAAAGCAGGAGCCCGGCTCGATCAGCGCGAACAGGCTGCGCGAGGTGACGTCCAGGCGCGCCAGCGTGCGGCGCAGCATGCCGGCCGTTTCGCGCACGAACCAGTGGTCGGCATGCTGTTGCAGGGCGGCATCGGCAGCCAGCACCAACGCGGCGTCGCCCTCGGTCTTGAGGATCCAGGTGCCGATGTCCAGCTCATTGGTGCGCATGGTCAGGATGGCGTCGTCCAGTTCGCGCGCCATCTGCAAGGGCCACCAGGCGGCGCCCGCGGCGACGATATCCGGCAGCTCGGTTTCCACCGCGCCTTCGGGCGCGCGCACCGTCCAGGTGGCCTGGCGCTTCTCGCGATCCAGTTGGATATCCACATAGCGGTAGGACAGGCCGTCGGCGCTTTCGGTACGCTGCACCGGCGTCAGCGCGATGCCTTGCTCACTGGCCGGGCGGTCGCTGCCCTGCGCCAGCGCCTGCGCGCGTTCGCGCACGGCCTCCTCGAAGCGGGCCGGCTTGACCACCTCGTCCACCAGGCGCCAGTCCTTGGCGCGCTGGCCGCGCACGCCTTCGACCAGGGTGCAGAAGATGTCGGCGTGGTCGTGGCGCACGCGGCGCTTGTCCGTCACTCGGGTCAGGCCCCCCGTGCCAGGCAGCACGCCCAGTAGCGGTACCTCGGGCAGGGCGACGGCGGACGAGCGGTCGTCGATCAGCATGATCTCGTCGCAGGCCAGCGCCAGCTCATAACCGCCCCCGGCGCAGGCGCCGTTGAGTGCCGCAATGAACTTCAGCCCGCTGTGGCGGCTGGAGTCTTCGATGCCGTTGCGGGTTTCGTTGGTGAACTTGCAGAAGTTCACCTTCCAGGCGTGCGAGGACAAGCCCAGCATGAAGATATTGGCGCCGGAACAGAAAATGCGGTCCTTCATGCTGGTCACGACCACGGTGCGCACTTCCGGATGTTCGAAACGGATGCGCTGCAAGGCGTCGTGCAGTTCGATGTCCACGCCCAGGTCGTAGGAATTCAGCTTGAGCTTGTAGCCCGGACGCAAACCGCCATCCTCGGCGACATCCATGGCCAGCGTGGCAACCGGACCGTCGAAGCTCAGGCGCCAGTGGCGGTACTGCTCGGGATCGGTACGGAAATCGACCCGGTTGAGGGTGCTGCTCATAGTGTGTCTCCTCGTACGCCTGCCAAAACAGGAAAAATACTGCATCACATGAATTATTATGCAGATTAGAGGACAAAAAAAGCCCCGTCAAGCGGGGCATGCACAAAAATGCATATTGCCGGCCAGGCCGGCATCGAGCCCGCCTATAGCGGCAGGCCGCAGGCTTTGCGCACCTGGGTACGCAGGCCGGCAAAGCTCTCCTGCACCTCCAGATTGCTGGTGACCCAGGTCAGGTCGGCCTTGGCGTAGAAGGCCTCGCGCCCGGCCAGGATGCGCTTCAGGTCGGCCATGGCCTCGTTGTTGCCCGACATGGGCCGGAAGTCGCCCTGCGCCATGACCCGGCCCATGTGCTCCTCGGGCGTGGCGCGCAGCCACACCGTATAGCAATGCGCCAGCAGCAGGTTCAGGGTGGCCGGCTCGGACACCAGCCCGCCGGGCGTGGCCAGCACCATTTCCGGGTAGATCTGCACGGCCTCTTCCAGCGCCCGCCGTTCGTAGCGGCGGTAGGCGTTGGGGCCGTACAGATTGTGGATCTCCAGGATGCTGCAGCCGGCCACGCGCTCGATCTCGCGGTTCAGCTCCACGAAGGGGTAGCCGAGGTCGTCGGCCAGCATCTGGCCCAAGGTGGACTTGCCTGCGCCGCGCAGGCCGATCAGCGCCACGCGCTGGGTGCGGTTGGGGCGCTGCGCGCCCGCTCCCACCCCGAACAGCTGGGTCAGGGCCTCGCGCGCGCGCTGCAGGTCGGATTCCGTGCGGCCGCTGAGCAGTTCGCGGATCAACAGCCAATCGGGCGATTCGGTGGTGACGTCGCCCACCAGCTCGGCCAACGCGCAGTTGAAGGCCCGGGCGATCTGGAGCAGCACCAGGATGGAGGCGTTGCCCACCCCGTGCTCCAGGTTGGCGAGGTGGCGCTCCGATACGCCGGTCACCTGCGACAGGCTCTTGCGGGTCATGCCGCGTATGGCCCGCAGGCGCCGCACCCGCTCGCCCAATGCCACCAGGAACGCTTCCCGCCTGGGTTCGGATGGCGCCGCGTCTAGCGCTTGATTCATGTTTACGTGACTCCGCAAAAACCCTGATTACCACGTTTTATGCACTATAATGCTTGACCCTAATCAATGGAAGCACTATTTTTCCTCCATCGAGTCCAAAGCGGCTCGGCTCATGCGCAAAAAAACAGCAGTCGATTTCATCTCGATTCTGAAGCGCCGACAGTGTAAAGGAGGAGCCCGGTGAGTACGCCTGACCAATTCCATACCCTGATGCGCGAGGTAGCGCGCCTGACGCAAGGCCAGCCGCTGGACGCCGCGCTGCAGGAAAGCCTGAACCGCGAGGCCGGCCCCCAAAGCGCCCTGTTCCAGGAGATTTACGCCACCTGTAGGCAGGGCGTGGCCGAGGGCTGGATGTGCAGCCGGGAAGGCGGCGGCATCCGCTACGGCCGCGTCATCAAGCCGGCGCCGGACCTGGCGGACTGCTCGGTGGACGTCGTGGACATGAACGATCTTGCCGGCCCGCATCACGCGCACCCCAATGGCGAGATCGACATGATCATGCCGCTGACCGAGGGCGCCCGTTTCGACGGCCACGGCGCCGGCTGGCTGGTTTACAGCCCCGGCAGCGCGCACAGCCCGACCGTAAGCGGCGGCCGCGCCCTGGTGCTGTATCTGCTGCCGGGCGGTGCCATCGAATTCACGCGGTCCTAGCGCCGCCTCGCCGCCAGAAAAACACACACAGCGCGGCCCCCACCCACAGGACATCAGGAGACAACCGTGAACGCCTGTCCCGCCGAACTCAACTTCGCCAGCCACCTGGCGGCGCTCAACGCGCCGCGCGCGGCCAAGCCAGCCTACATCGACGACACGCGCCAGATCAGCTACGGCGAACTGGCGGAGCGGGTGGCGCGCATGGCCGGCGCGCTGCGCCAGCTGGGCCTGCGGCGCGAGGAGCGCATCCTGCTGCTGATGCAGGACAGCGTAGACTGGCCGGTGGTATTCCTGGGCGCGCTGCATGCAGGCGTGGTGCCGGTGGCCGTGAACACCCTGCTCACCGCCGACGACTACGCCTACATCATCGGCCACAGCCGCGTGAGCGCCGTGTTCGCGTCGGGCGCCTTGCTGCCCGTGGTGCAGGCGGCGCTGGCGCAGGCTTCGGCCGACGTCGAACATCTGGTGGTCTCGCAGCCCGCTGGCCCCCTGCCCGAGGCCGCGCGCGAATTCGAATCCCTGCTGGCGGCGGCGCCGCTTGCGCCCGCGGCGCGCACCCTGTCCGACGAAATCGCCTTCTGGCTGTATTCGTCAGGCTCCACCGGCAAGCCCAAGGGCGTGGTCCACACCCACGGCAACCTGTGGCACACGGCCGAACTCTATGCCAAGCCCGTGCTCGGCATCCGCGAGGACGACGTAGTGTTCTCGGCCGCCAAGCTGTTCTTCGCCTATGGCCTGGGCAACGGACTGACCTTTCCCCTATCGGTCGGCGCGACCGTCATCCTGATGGGCGAACGGCCCACGCCGCAGGCGGTGTTCCAGCGCCTGACCCGGCACCGGCCCACGGTGTTCTACGGCGTACCCACGCTGTACGCCAGCATGCTGGCCTCGCCCGACCTGCCCGCGCGCGAACAGGTGGCCATGCGCATCTGCACGTCCGCCGGCGAAGCCCTGCCGCGCGACATCGGCGAACGCTACACGCGCCACTTCGGCTGCGAGATCCTGGACGGCATCGGCTCCACCGAGATGCTGCACATCTTCATCTCCAACCAGACCGGTCAGCTGCGCTACGGCACCACGGGCAAGCCGGTGCCCGGCTACGAAGTGCAGCTGCGCGACGACAGCGGCGCCCTGGTGCCGGCCGGCGCCATCGGCGACCTCTACATCAAAGGCCCGAGCGCGGCCCTGATGTACTGGAACAACCGCGACAAGACCCGCCAGTGCTTCCTGGGCGACTGGCTCAAGAGCGGCGACAAGTACACCTGCGACGCGGACGGCTACTACACCTATGCCGGCCGCAGCGACGACATGATCAAGGTCAGCGGCCAGTACGTGTCGCCGGTCGAGGTCGAGAACATCCTGGTGCAGCACGAAGCCGTGCTGGAAGCCGCCGTGATCGGCGTGCCGGACCATGACGGCCTGGTCAAGACCAAGGCCTACGTGGTGCTGCGCCCCGGCTTCGAGCCCGACGCCCAAACCGGAGCCGCCTTGCAAAACTACGTGAAGCAGCACCTGGCGCCATTCAAGTATCCGCGCCAGATCAACTTCACCGAAGAACTGCCCAAGACCGCCACTGGCAAGATACAGCGCTTCCGCCTGCGCCAGCTTGAAGAGGCCACGCTGTGAGCGCGTGCGACGTGGCCGAGACCGTCTTTGCCGAGTTCCATGCCGGCGGGCGCGACCTGCGCCTGGAATGCCAGTGGCTCGAGTCCGATCGCGCCAGCGCCCCGCTGCTGGTGTTCCTGCACGAAGGGCTGGGCTCGGTGTCCATGTGGAAGGACTGGCCCCGGAGCGCCTGCGAGGCTGCCGGCTGCCGTGGGCTGGTGTACTCGCGCTACGGCTATGGACAATCAACGCCACGTCCACCCGAAGAAAAACGGCCGGTGGATTTCATGCACACCGAGGCGCGCGAGGTGCTGCCCGCCTTGCTGCGCGCCCTGGACGTGGACGCCACACAGGACCAGCCGGTGCTGTTCGGCCACAGCGACGGCGGCTCCATCGCCCTGCTGTACGCCGCGATGCATCCCGATGCCGTCGCCGGCGTGGTGGCCGCGGCCCCGCACATCCTGGTCGAAGACGTGTCGGTCGCCAGCATCGCGCAAGCGCGCCAGGCCTATCTGGAAACCGACCTGCGCGCCCGGCTGGGCCGCTATCACGCGGACCCGGATTCGGCATTCTGGGGCTGGAACGACATCTGGCTGGACCCTGCGTTCCGCCGCTGGAACCTGGACGAATACCTGTCCCGCATCGCCTGTCCGGTGCTTGCCATCCAGGGCGTGGACGACGAATACGGCACCTTGGCGCAAATCCGCGGCATACGCCGGTTGGCGCCCCAGACCGAACTGCTGGAGATTCCCGACTGCGGCCACGCTGCGCACAAGGACCAGCCGGCCCGCGTTATCCAGGCCATCGCCGGCTTTGTCGGCGGCCTGGAACCACCCCGCTGACCTCGCGTCGGCCCATAACAAGCACGGAGACTAACCATGAACCACGCCCTGACCCGGGCTGCGCTCGCCGCGGCTCTGACGCTCGCCGCCACCGGCGCCCAGGCTGCCGACAAGATCAAGGTCGGCTTCATGCTGCCCTACAGCGGCACCTATGCCGCGCTGGGCAACGCCATCGAGAACGGCTTCAAGCTCTATGTCGCCGAACAGGGCGGCAAGCTGGGTGGACGCGAGATCGAGTACTTCAAAGTAGACGACGAGTCCAATCCCGCCAAGGCCGCCGAAAATGCCAATCGCCTGATCAAGCGCGATCAGGTCGACGTGCTGATCGGCACCGTGCACTCGGGCGTGGCGATGGCGCTGGCCAAGGCCGCCAAGGATGCCGACACCACCTTGATCGTGACCAATGCGGGCGCCAATGCCATCACCGGCCCGCTGTGCAGCCCGGGTATCTTCCGCACGTCGTTCACCAACTGGCAACCCGCGTACGCCATGGGCCCGGTGGCCTTTGCCAAGGGCCACAAGACGGCCGTCACCATCACCTGGAAGTACGCAGCCGGCGATGAAGCCATCGGCGGCTTCAAGGAAGGCTTCGAAAAGGCCGGCGGCAAGGTCGTGAAGGAACTGAGCCTGCCGTTTCCCAACGTGGAATTCCAGCCGCTGCTGACCGAGATCGCGGCGCTCAAGCCCGACATGGTGTTCACGTTCTTCGCCGGTGGCGGGGCCGTGAAGTTCGTGCAGGACTACCATGCGGCGGGCCTGGGCAAGACCATCCCGCTGTACGGCTCGGGCTTCCTCACTGACGGCACGCTGGAAGCCCAGGGCGCTTCCGCGCAAGGCCTGCTGACCACCTTGCACTATGCCGACGGCCTGAACACGCCGCGCGACAACGCCTTCCGCGCCGACTACAGCAAGGCCTACAAGGCGCAGCCCGACGTGTACGCGGTGCAGGGCTATGACGCCGCGCAGCTGATGCAGTCGGGCCTGGCCGCAGTCAAGGGCGATTTTGCCAAGAAGGAAGACTTCCGCAAGGCCATGCGCGGCGCGACGGTGGACAGCCCGCGCGGCCCCTTCACGCTGTCCAGCGCCGGCAACCCGGTACAGGACATCTATCTGCGCCGCGTCGATGGACTGGAGAACAAGGTCGTCGATGTCGCGGTGAAAAAGCTGGCCGATCCGGCCCGCGGCTGCAAGCTCTGACGCTGACCGCAATCCGCCACAGGGAGGCCCCATGGACATCAGCATCCTGCTCATCCAAAGCCTGAACGCATTCCAGTACGGCTTGCTGCTGTTCCTGGTGGCCAGCGGACTCACGCTGATCTTCGGCATCATGGGCATCATCAATCTGGCCCACGGCAGTTTCTACATGATAGGCGCGTACATGGCGTTCGCCCTGGGCCCGGTCGTCGACCGCTGGCTGGGCGGCGGCTTCCTGGCCACGCTGGCGGTCTGCGTGCTGGCCGCCGGCGCGCTGGGCTATCTGCTGGAAGCCGCATTCTTCAGCTACCTGTACAAGCGCAACCACCTGCAGCAGGTATTGATGACCTACGGCCTGATCCTGGTCTTCGAAGAGCTGCGCAGCATCCTGGTGGGCAACGACGTGCACGGCGTGCCCCTGCCCGCCTGGCTGCAAGGCAGCATCGCGCTGGGCGACGTCATGACCTATCCGGTCTACCGGCTGTTCATCTCGGCCGTCGGCATCGCGGTGGCGTTGCTGCTGTACTGGGTCATCACGCGCACGCGGCTGGGCATGATGCTGCGTGCCGGCGCCAGCAACCGCGAGATGATCGGATCGCTGGGCATAGACATCAACAAGCTCTACCGCCTGGTGTTCGCGGCCGGCGTGGCGCTGGCGGCCCTGGCGGGCAGCATCGCCGCACCGGTGTCCTCGGTCTACCCTGGCATGGGCAACGGCGTGCTGATCATCTGCTTCGTGGTAGTCGTGATCGGCGGCATAGGCTCGATCCGCGGCGCCTTCCTGGCCGCGATGCTGGTGGGCGTGGTGGAAACCTTCGGCCAGGTGCTGTTTCCGTCCGCGGCAGGCGTGCTGGTGTATCTGCTGATGGCCTTCATACTTCTTTGCAAGCCCGAAGGGCTGTTCAAGCAGGGCTGACCATGTTGAACCGACTATTGCCCATTGCGGCGCTGCTGGCCCTGGCCGCCTTTGCCTGGAACGGCAGCGATTACTACACCGGCCTGGCGATCAAGATCATGATCTACGCGATCTTCGCGCTCAGCCTGCAACTGCTGGTGGGCGGCGCCGGGCTGGTCAGCCTGGGCCATGCCGCCTTCTTCGGCATCGGCGCCTACGTCGCGGCGCTGCTGTCGCCGGAATCCGAGGCCGCGGGCCTGTGGTGGCTGCTGCCGGCCGCGCTGCTCGCCGCCGCGGCCTATGCGCTCGTGACCGGCGCGCTGGCGCTGCGCACCCGCGGCGTCTACTTCATCATGGTCACGCTGGCTTTCTCGCAGATGGCGTACTACGTATTCCACGATACCAAGATCGGCGGCGGCAGCGACGGCATCTATCTGTACTTCCGGCCCGAGCTGTCCGTGGGCGGCTGGATGCCGTTCGACCTGGGCGACGCGCGGACCTTCTACTTCTTCGTGCTGGCCTGCCTGGCGCTGGCCTGGGGCTTCCTGGCGCTACTGCGGCGTTCACCCTTCGGCGCTGCGCTGGCCGGCATCCGCATCAACGAACAGCGCATGCGTGCGGCCGGCTACTCGACCTATCCGTACAAGCTGGCTGCCTACGTGGTGGGCGCCACGCTGGCCAGCCTGGCGGGCTTTCTGTTCGCGCTGAAGGACGGCTTCGTCACGCCCGAACTGCTGGCCTGGGAACAATCCGGCCTGGTGCTGCTGATGGTGATCCTGGGCGGCATGGGCAGCCTGGGCGGCGCGGTGCTGGGCACCGTGGCGCTGGTGCTGCTGCAGGAACTTTTCCAGTCGCAGGAACTGTTCGGCGACTACGCGCGCCATTGGCACCTGCCCTTGGGCATCGCCATCATCGCGCTGGTGGCCTTGCTGCCCAATGGCCTGGCCGGATTGCCGGCTCAGTTACGCCAGCGCCGCGCGGCGCGCAACGCTGCGCCCGGCCCGGGCCACGACGCCAACCGCAATACCGCGTCCAAGCCGGACACGGCCCCTTCCGGCCGTCTGCCGGCCCCCGCCCGCCTGCCCATCCAGGGAGAGCCTCATGTCTGACGTTCTGCTTGCCGCCAGCGCGGTCACGCGCCGCTTCGGCGGCCTGACGGCGGTGAATGGTGTGTCGCTGGCATTGCAGCGCGGCCAGGTGCACGCCGTCATCGGCACCAACGGCGCGGGCAAGTCCACGCTGATCAACATCCTGTCGGGCGAACTCGCGCCCAGCAGCGGCCAGGTGATGCTGGGCGGCCGCGACATCACCGCCTGGCGCCAGCCCGACCGCGCCCGCGCCGGCCTGGGCCGCAGCTACCAGCGCTCCACCATCTTTCCCGAACTGAGCGTGTTCGAAAATTGCAGGCTGGCCGCCCAGGCGCGCCGCCAACGCTTCTGGCACTGGTGGCGCTCGGCCGCGGAATGCCGCCACAGCGCGGACCTTGCGCGCCACGCGCTGGAGCGCACCGGCCTGGCCGACGAGGCCGCGCGCGAGGCCGGGCTGCTGCCGCATGGCCGCAAGCGCCAGCTTGAAATCGCCATGTGCCTGGCGGGCGAGCCGCAGGTGCTGCTGCTGGACGAGCCCCTGGCCGGCATGGGACCGGAGGAAACCGACCGCATCCTGGAACTGCTGGAAGCGCTCAAGCCCGGCCACGCCATCCTGCTGGTGGAACACGACATGGACGCGGTCTTCCGCGTCGCCGAAACCATCACCGTCATGGTCAATGGCGCCGCCATCGCCAGCGGCACGCCGGACAACATCCGCGCCAACCCCGACGTGCGCACCGCGTACCTCGGCGAAGACTCGCATGGAGCCCCGCTATGACAGCCTTGATCGAAGCAGGCGGCCTGCACGTCTATTACGGCGCCAGCCACGTGCTGCGCGGCATCGACATGCATATCGCGCCGGCAGAATCCGTCGGCCTGGTGGGCCGCAACGGCATGGGCAAGACCACGCTGATCCGCAGCCTGATGGGCCATGTCAAAAGCGCCCAGGGCAGCGTGCGCGTGGACGGCCGCGACTGCACCCGCGCGCAGCCGCATGCCATCGCCCGCATGGGCGTGGCCTATGTGCCCGAAGGACGCGGCATCTTTCCCAACCTGAATGTGCGCGAGAACCTGCAGGTGGCGGCGCGCGCGGGCCGGGACGGCCGCCAGGAATGGACCTACGCCCGCGTGCTGGAGGTGTTTCCGCGCCTGCAGGAACGCCTGGGCCACGGCGGCCAGCAGTTGTCGGGCGGCGAACAGCAGATGCTGGCCATAGGCCGGGCGCTGATGACCAACCCCGAACTGCTGATCCTGGACGAGGCCACCGAGGGCCTCGCGCCGCTGATCGTGGCCGAGATCTGGAAGATCATCCGGCAGATCCGCGCCAGCGGCATGTCCACCCTGATCGTGGACCGCAACTACCGCGCGGTGCTGGAACACACCGACCGCTGCCTGGTGATGGAGAAAGGCCAGATCGTGCAGGATGGCGAGAGCGCGTCGCTGGCCCGGCAGCCGGAGCAGCTGACGCGCTATCTGGGGGTTTAGATCACCGCTTCGATCAGGAACGGGCCGCGGCGCTTCAGGCCTTCCTGCAGCGCGCGCGCGAATCCTTCCACCGTATCCACGCTGACCGCTTCCACGCCCATGCCGCGCGCCAGATGCGTCCAGTCCAGGTACGGTTCCTCCAGATCCAGCATGCGGCGGGCGTTGCGGCCCGGCTCCAGCACGCCCACGTTCTTCATCTCGCCGTGCAGCGTGGCATAGGAACGGTTGGCCAGGATCACCGTCAGGCAGTCCAGGTTCTCGCGCGCCTGCGTCCACAATGCCTGCAAGGTGTACATGCCGCTGCCGTCGGCCTGCAGGGTGATGACCTTGCGGTCGGGGCAGGCGACCGCGGCGCCGGTTGCCATGGGCAGGCCGATGCCGATGGCGCCGCCGGTCAGCATCAGCCAGTCGTGCGGCGCGCTGCTGGCGCTATAGATGGGAAATTCGCGGCCCTGGGTAATGGACTCGTCGCAGACAATGGCCTGCTCGGGCAGATGATGCGCGACCAGCACGTTGACGGCGGCGCCGGTCAGCTTGCCGGACTGCGGCACCTCGTAGTTGGCCGGAGCCGCGGCCAGGCGCGGCGCGTCCCGGGCGATGCCCAGTTCATCGGCCAGCCACTCCAGCGCATGCGCCAGGTCCTGCTCGGGCGTGCCCAGCACCACCTGCTTGCAATCGGGCGGCGCCAACAGGCTGGGCTTGCCGGGATACGCGAAAAAGCCGACCGGCGCCTTCGCGCCCACCAGCACCAGGTGGCGCACGTCCTTCAGCTTGGCCACCGCCAGGTCGATGGGATACGGCAGGCGGTCGACGGGCGTGCGCGCGCCGCCGCGCTCGATGCGGCGGTTCGAGGTTTCCGACACCAGGCGCACGCCCGTGGCGCGCGCGATGCGGCCGGCGGCGTTCAGCGCGCGTTCGCGCAGCGCGGTGCCGCCCAGCATCAGGGTCGTGACTTCGCCCGAGCGGATCGCGGCGGCCGCGGCGCGCACCGCCTCGGCCGAGGTCTGGGCCAAGGCCTCGCTCTTAGCCAATACCGGCGCGGTGTTTTCCGGGAGATCCGTCCAGGCCGCGTCGGCCGGCAGGATCAGCGTGGCGATATTGCCCGGCGAACGACGCGCCACGCCCACGGCCTCGGCGGCATCGGCGGACAGGTCGGCGGCCTTCATGGTGCGCTTGACCCAATGCGACATCGGGCGCGCGACGCCCTCGACGTCGCTGGTCAGCGGCGCGTCGTACTGAACGTGATAGGTGGCGTGGTCGCCCACGATGTTGACCATGGGCGTGCGGGCGCGCTTGGCGTTGTGCAGGTTGGCCAGGCCGTTGCCCAGCCCGGGGCCCAGATGCAGCAGGGTGGCGGCAGGCTTGTCGGCCATGCGCGCGTAGCCGTCGGCCGCGCCCGTCACCACGCCTTCGAACAAGCCCAGCACGCAACGCATCTTCGGCTTGCGATCCAACGCCGCGACAAAGTGCATTTCGGATGTGCCCGGGTTCGCGAAGCAAACATCCACATCGTTGGCCAGCAAGGTATCGCAAAGACTATCAGCGCCGTTCATCGTTTTTCCCTGATCATTTTCCATGGGCGGTGCATGGGCGCGTACGCGCCCGCGTGACATGCATGATAGGTAGCGTAGCCGAAACCGGCTAGAGCCATTTCAGGCCGCCGTCATGGAACCATTCCGCAGGTTCCGCACTACGGAATTTGCTTGGACGTCCTCAGCCCAGTATCTGCCCCAGGAAAGCCTGCGCGCGCTCGGTGCGCGGCGCGCGGAAGAAATTGTCCGGCGTGTCCGCTTCGACGATCGCCCCCTGGTCCATGAAAACCACGCGGTCGCCGACCTCGCGCGCGAATCCCATCTCGTGCGTGACGCAGACCATGGTCATGCCGTCGCGGGCCAGCGCCACCATGGTGTCCAGCACCTCCTTGACCATCTCCGGATCCAGCGCGGAAGTGGGCTCATCGAACAGCATGATCTTGGGCCGCATGCACAGGGCGCGCGCGATCGCCACGCGCTGCTTCTGGCCGCCGGACAGCTGGCCCGGGTACTTGGACGCATGCTGCGGGATCTTCACCCGCTCCAGGTATTCCATGGCGCGCGCTTCGGCCTCCTCCCGCGGCACGCCTTTCACCAGCATCGGCGCCAGCGTGCAGTTATCCAATACAGTCAGATGCGGGAACAGGTTGAAGTGCTGGAACACCATGCCGACCTCGGCGCGGATGCGCTCGATGTTCTTCAGATCGTCGTTCAGCTCGATGCCGTCGACCACGATGCGGCCCTTCTGGTGTTCCTCCAGGCGGTTCATCAGCCTGATGGTGGTGGACTTGCCGGAACCGGACGGCCCGCACAGGATCAGTTTCTCTCCGGGCAGCACCTCCAGCGCCAGATCGTCCAGCACCTTGAAGTCGCCATACCATTTGCATACGCCCTGCATGGTGATGATAGGGGCGGCGTAGTTCAATCCATCCATCGCATCAGGCCTTGGAAATGTCGTGGTTTTCGCCCGCGCCGCTCCAGTACCCCGGCACGGTCAAGCGCTTTTCGGAACGGCGGAACAGGTACGCCAGCACGCTGCACATGGCGAAGTAGATGACGCCCACCATGGTGTAGACGGTCAGCGCCTGGAAGGTGGCGCCCGCCAGCATTTCGCCCGCGCGCATCAGCTCGTAAACGCTGATGACGGCTACCAGCGAGGTTTCCTTGATCAGCACCAGCGCGTAGTTGCCCAGCGCCGGGAACACGGTGCGCAGCGCCTGCGGCAGCACGATGCGGCGCAGCCGCTGCACCTTGCCCAGGCCCAGCGCGCGCGCTGCCTCGTACTGGCCGCTGTCGACCGACTGGATGCCGCTGCGGAACAGCTCCGCCAGATAGGCGCCGAAGTTCAGCGTCAGCCCCAACACGCCGGCGACGAAGCCGTTGATGACCACGCCCATCTCGGGCAGGCCGTAGTAGATATAGAACAGCTGCAGCAGCAGCGGCGTGCCGCGTATCACGTCGATGTAAAAACGCGCGCCGCGGCTGAGCAGCCGCGATGGCGACAGGCGGCACAGACAGACGAGCAGGCCCAGGGCCACCGCCAGGAATGCCGAACAGAAAAACAGCGCCAGGGTCCAGACCGTCCCCTCGGCAAGGGGGGCCAGGTACATGCGCAGGGTCGCGAGATCCAAGTCGTGCTCCTTATCCGTGCCGGTGCGGCGTTACTTGCTCATCAGGTCGGCCACGCCCCACTTCTGCCCGATGGCGGCGAGCTCGCCGTTCTGCTTCATCTGCGCCAGCGCGCCGTTGACGGCCTCCAGCAGCGCGGCATTGCCCTTCTGCACGGCCATGCCCACCTGCCACTTGCGCTGCGGCTGATAGCCCGTATCCAGCTTCACGCCCGGGATGTTCTTGGTCTTGATCTGGTAGATGATGCTGGGCGGGTCCACGATACCCAGGTCGATGCGGCCGGCGCGCACATCGGCCAGCAGGGTGGAGTAGTCCTGATACGTGGATACCTTGGTACCGGGCATGTCCTTGATCATGTTGAACTGCACCGAGTCCACCAGCACGCCGACGCGCTGGCCTTTCATGTCCTCGAATTTGGCGTACTTTTTGTCGGCCTTGTCGCTGACCACGATGCCCTCGCCCCATTCATAGACCGGCGCCGAGAAATCGATGGCGCGGGCGCGTTCCTCGGTGATGAAGAGCGGCGCGGACATGACGTCGGCGCGGCCCGAGGTCAGCGTGGGAATCAGGCCGGAGAATGGCACGTCGGACAGCTTGCCCGATACCTTGAGGTGCTTGGCCACGCCCGCGGCCACGTCCACCATGATGCCCTCCAGCTGGTTCGACTTGGGATTCTTGAAGCCGTGCGGCGGCGCGGACGCCGTAGTGACGACGTTCAGGCTCTGGTCCGCGCGGACCTCGTCCAGGGTGCGCGCCTGCGCGCCGGCATGGACCAGCAGGCTGGCAGCGGCCAGGCTCAACAGGATGGATTTGAGTTTCATCGTTTTCCCCTTGAATGAAGTTATCGGCGTGGCGGTGCCGGCTCAGGCCGGACGCCCCTGCGGATACTGCTGCACCGCTACCGCCGCCAACGCGCAGAATTCCTGCATGACGGTGGCGGCCAGGAAGGCCGTGGCCCCCTGCACGTCTTGCGGCGGCGACACGGTGTTCACGTCGAACGCCACGAAGTTCAAGCCCGCGAGTTGGCGCAGCAGCGCCAGCCCTTCCTTGGCCGTCAATCCGCCCCACTCCGGCGTGCACACGCCCGGCGCGCAGGAGGGGTCGAAGATGTCCATGTCGAAGCACAGGTACACCGGACGCTGGCCGATGCGCTGCTTGATCTGTTCCAGCGCGCCCTTCTGGTCCTGATCGAAATCGTCGTAAGGCAGGATCGTGTAGCCGACCTCGCGCCCGAACTCCAATACGCCTGGCATGAAGGAACTGCCGCGCGTGCCGACATGGAAGCTGGACGCCACGTCCAGCAGCCCCTCTTCGGCGGCGCGCGTGAACGTGGTGGCCGTGTTGTAGCCAGGGATGGGGTAGGTGTCGGTGTGCGAATCGAAATGCAGCACCACGAAATCCGGATGGCGGCGCGCCACGGCGCGCAGCTGCGGCAAGGTGACCGCGCCGTCCCCTCCCATGGAAATCGGGATGGCGCCCGCGTCCAGGATGGCGCCGATGCCAGCCTCGATCAGGGGATAGGAGGCATCCGGATCGCCCGGATGGCAGGCCACATTGCCCACGTCGATGGCGCGCAGGAACTCCGGCGGGTTATCGATGCCGTGGCGCCGGAAGATGTCGATGGGCCGCAGCAGCCTGGATTGCTCGCGGATCGCGTCCGGCCCCTGGCGCGAGCCGACCCGGAACGGATGCGTGCCGCAATCAAAGGGAATGCCCACCACGCAGGCCCGCGCCGCGCCCGTGCCGGCGGCGCGAACGGAAGGCAGGCCCATGAACCCGGCGACGGGATGAAAACAGACTTCGGCTGGCTGCTGCACAACTCGGCTCCTGTGTGACGACGCGTACCCCTGATCACGATCGGGATCACTATTTAGATTCAATCAAATCGCTGTGCGATATGATCGTGTCGAAATAAGAGTAGCGCGCATACAAGCACCCAGCCAATTAGGGATTTTCCCCTAATCGTTATTTTTTATATCCGACTAAATCAGTATGAATAAAACGCGCAGGCGCATCCGCGCGCGAGCGCTGGCGCGGGGCTTGCGCAGGACTCAGGCGTCGTCGCTGGCTAACGGCATCGCGTCACGCAAGGCGCCGCCTGGCGGCTCCATTTCATAGTAGGGACGCGACCGTCCCAATGTGCGCGACGCGCTGATGGCGTGCGCCGTTTCCACCACTTGCGGGCCGAACACCGCCTGCGCCTGTTCGAACGACCAACGGCTGGACGGCACGGACACGTTGACCGCCCCTATCGGCGTGCCGCCCGCGTCCAACACCGCGGCGCTGATCGTGATGTCCCCCGGATAGAACTCGCCGTTGGAACGCGCATAGCCATGGCGCCGGGCAAACTCCAGCTCAGCCAGGAGCGCGTCCATGTCGGTGATGGTAGCGGCCGTGTATGGCTTGCGGTCGCAGCGCTCCAGGAGGCTGCGTGCGACTACGGGATCCAGCCGGGCCAGCACCGCCCTGCCCGCCGCCGTGCAATACAGCGGCAGCCGCATGCCGACCGGCATGTTCACGAACATTTCCTTGTGGGTGGCAAAGCGCGCCACGTAGACCATGTCCAGGCCATCGGGCTCGGCCAGGCTGCAGGTTTCCTGGCTGTTGCGGTTCAGCGTGTGCAAGAAGGGATTGCCGCCCAGTACCAGCGGGCTGGTCTGCACATACTTCATGCCCAACTCCAACGACCAGGGCCCCAGCGAGAACTTCTTGCTCAAGGGATCCTTGCGCAAGTAGCCCAAGGTCCACAGGGTGTGGGTGAAGCGCTGCACCGAACTCTTGCTCAGGCCCGTCGCTTCCGCCAATTCCGGCAGGGTCATGGCCGGCTGCCCCTCGCTGAAGGCCCGCAGGACGGAGACGCCGCGTGCCAGCGCGGCGATGAACAATGGGGAATCCTCGGCGTTTCGGATCTGCGTCATGGCGCGTGGGCGTCCAGTGGAAAGCGCATAGCGTACCGCATTACGGTGCGAACGTATCGCATGGCGATGCCACAAAAAAACGGCCCGGAATACCGGGCCGTCTTGACGGGCGCGAACCTTAGCGGATCGGCCAGGGATACATGGCGCCGCCCTTGTTCCACAGCGCATTGGTGCCGCGTTGCAGGCCGAGCTTGCTGTCCTTGCCCACGTTGCGCTCGAACACTTCGCTGTAGTTGCCCACCGCCTTGATGGCGTTGTAGGCCCACTTTTCATCCAGCCCCATGTTCTTGCCCGCGCCCGGCGTCGCGCCCAGGATGCGCGCAATGTTGGGGTTGTTGCTCTTGAGCATTTCGTCCACGTTCTTCTGCGTGATGCCGTATTCCTCGGCCTCCATCAGCGCGAACAGCGTCCAGCGCACGATGCCCAGCCAGTTCTCATCGCCCTGGCGCACCATGGGGCCCAGCGGCTCCTTGGAGAAGCGCTCCGGCAGGATCTCGTAGTCGTCCGGCTTGGCGACCTGCGTGGCGCGCACCGCGGCCAGTTGCGAGGAATCGTCGGTGAAGGCATCGCAGCGGCCCGACTCGAAGGCGCGCACGACCTCGGTCACCTTGTCGATCACCACCGGCTTGAACTCGATGTTGTTGGTGCGGAACCAGTCGGCCAGGTTGAGTTCGGTAGTGGTGCCCGGCTGCACGCAGACCGTGGCGCCGTTGAGCTCCTTGGCGCTTTTGACGCCCAGCTTCTTGTTCACCAGGATGCCCTGGCCATCGTAGAAGCTGGCGGCCACCGCCGCCAGGCCCAGCGAGGTGTCGCGGGTCTGCGTCAGCGTGACGGTACGCAGCAGCACGTCCACTTCGCCCGATTGCAGCGCCGTGAAGCGTTGCTGGGTGGACAGCGGCGTGCCCTTGAATTTGGTCGGATCACCGAACACGGCCGCCGCAACCGCGCGGCAGATGTCCACGTCCATGCCTTCCCATTCGCCCTTGCTGTTGGTGGCCGAAAAGCCGGATACGCCGTCGGTCAGGCCGCACTGCACGAATCCTTTTTTCTTCACGGCATCGAGGGTGGGTCCTGCCACCGCTGCCTGGGATGCGCAGGCCAGGGCAAGAGCGCCGGCTGCAAACAAGATGGACCGCTTCATGATCGCTTCTCCTGAGAGGGATGCCGCGCCGGCTTGTAAGCCGGCTGCGTTTGAAACCAAGCCCTGCCTTACTGGGCCGGCCGCCAGATTAAGCGATGTCCACGGCGTGAACAACGCAAGCGCACCTAGTGGAAACCCGCAGAACAGGCCGCTGTTCCAGAAGGTTGCCGAGCTGTCCGGTGAACGAACTTTATCCGTCCGCCGGGTCGCGATCGGCGCTTGCCTTGGTGCCATACTTTTTTCGCGTCCCGGGCCCGCCGCTGCCGGCGCCGCGATCTCTCAAAAATAACGGCCGCGCTTCCGATAGCGGCCGATTCATGGAGGAGACCAACCCATGCCCCATGCAAGCACCTTGCAGTCCCGCCGCAGCACCCTCAAGACCCTGCTGGGCACGGCCCTGGCGGCCGCCGGCCTGGCCGCCGGCGCCGTCCATGCGGCCGATGATTGGCCCAGCAAGCCCATCAAGGTCATCGTGCCGTACACGCCCGGCGGCTCGACCGACATCGTTACCCGCATCGTGATGGACAAGCTCGGCCCGCGCTTGAAGCAGACCATCATCATCGAAAACCGCCCCGGCGCCAACAGCAGCGTGGGCTCAGCCATCGCCGCCAAGGCGGAGGCGGATGGCTACACCTTTCTTTCCATCCTTCCGGCCTACATCATCAACTTCCATCTCTACAAACTGGGCTACAAGCCCGCCGACCTGACGCCGGTGGTGCAGATGGCGGACCTGCCTCTGTTCCTGTTCGTGGCGGAGGAAATACCGGTCAAGACGGTGGCCGAGCTGGTCGAATACGCCCGCAAGAACCCGGACAAGCTCACCTATGCCTCCAGCGGCAACGGTTCCAGCGCGCACCTGACCGGCGCCGACTTCGCGCTGCAAAGCAAGATCACGATGACGCACGTGGCCTACAAGGGTAGCGCCCCCATCCTGGCCGACCTGCTGGGTGGCCGGGTCTCGATGGTGTTCGACCCCATTCTCGTACCCATGCAGTACGTCAAGCAGAACCGGCTGAAGGCGCTGGCGTTCACCGGCAAACAACGCTGGCCCACCGAACCCTCGATTCCCACCATGGAGGAAGCCGGCCTGCCCGGATTCGTCACCGGGTCCTGGGCCGGGCTGATGGCGCCCGCCGGCACGCCCGCGCCCATCATTGAGCGCATGGCGCGCGAGATCAGCGAAATCGTCACGGAACCCGACGTCAAGCAGAAGTTCCTGGACGCGGGCTTCCTGCCGGCCAGCGGTACCACCGCGCAATTCGCGGAACTGATGAAGACGGACTCGACGCGCTACGCCGGGATCATCAAGCAGGCGCGCATCACCGTGGACTGAAGGCGGAACCCCACCATGATCGACAAGTTCTACGACACGCCCGCGTCCGCCGTCGCGGACATCCACGACGGCGCCACCGTGCTGATCAGCGGCTTCGGTGGCGCCGGCATGCCCACGGAACTGATCCATGCGCTGATCGCGCAGGGCGCGCGCGATCTCACCGTGGTCAGCAACAACGCCGGCAACCACGAGACCGGCCTGGCCGCGCTGATCAAGGCCGGGCGCGTGCGCAAGGTGATCTGCTCGTTTCCCAAGGCCTCGCACTCCTGGGTCTTCGACGAGCTCTACCGCCAAGGCCGCATCGAGCTGGAATGCGTGCCGCAAGGCACCATCGCCGAACGCCTGCGGGCGGCCGGCGCCGGCCTGGGCGGGTTCTATACGCCCACGGCCTATGGCACCGAACTGGCACGCGGCAAGGAAACGCGCATGATCGACGGCCGCGGCCACGTCTTCGAGCTTCCCCTGCATGGCGATTTCGCGCTGGTGAAGGCCGATCTGGGCGACCGCTGGGGCAATCTCACCTACAACAAGAGCGCGCGCAACTTCGGCCCCGTCATGTGCATGGCGGCCAAGACCGCCATCGTGCAGGTGCGCGCCAAAGTCGCGTTGGGCGAATTGCCGCCCGAGGCGGTGGTGACGCCGGGCATCTTCGTCCACCGCGTCACCCAGGTGGCCAACGCCGCCTTCTCCAGCTAGGGCCTGTTCACTCCAGAAGGAATCCGCATGTTCCAACCCCTGACCCGCGAGGCCATGGCGCGCCGCCTGACCCAGGACATCCCCGACGGCAGCTACGTGAATCTCGGCATCGGCATGCCCGTGCTGGTGGCCGCGCACCTGCCCGCCGGCCGCGAGATCGTGCTGCACAGCGAAAACGGCATCCTGGGCATGGGGCCGCCGCCCGCCGAGGCCGACGTCAACCTGGACCTGATCAACGCCGGCAAGCAGCCCGTGACCCTGCTCGCAGGCGGCGCCTACTTCCATCACGCGGATTCGTTCGCGATGATGCGCGGCGGCCACCTGGACATCTGCGTCATGGGCGGCATGCAGGTCGCCGCCAACGGCGACCTGGCCAACTGGTCGCTGGCCAAGCCGGGCGAAGCGCCGGCCGTGGGCGGCGCGATGGACCTGGCGGTGGGCGCACGCAGCGTCTACATCATGATGGAACACAACAGCAAGAGCGGCGAACCCAAGATCGTCGAGCGCTGCACCTATCCGCTGACGGGCGCCGGCGTGGTGGATCGCATCTATACCGACCTGGCCGTCATCGAGGTCACGCCGGACGGGCTGCTGGTTCGGGATATGATCGACGGCATGACCCTCTCAGCCCTCCAGGCGCGCACCGGCGCGCCACTGCGCGCAGCCTGATGCGGCCCAATCTTCCCCCGCCCGGCTATGCCGCGCCGCTCGCGGCGGAAGATCATCCCGACCAGTTGCGCGGCGATCCGGACTACATGCTGACGCTGGCGCGCGGCCTGCATGTGATCCGCGCCTTCGGCACGCGCCGCCATCCGCAGACCGCGGCCGAACTGAGCCGCCGCGCCGGCCTGCCGCGCGCCGTGGTGCAACGCTGCCTGCACACCCTGATCCTGCTAGGCATCGCCGAGCAGCACGGCAGGCTCTACGTGCTGACTCCGCGCATCCTGGGCCTGGGCTACGCCTATTTCTCGTCCACGCCCTTCGTCTCGCTGGCGCAGCCGGTGCTGGAAGAACTCAGCGCCACCATCAACGAGACCTGCGCCCTGGCCATCATGGAAGGCCACGAAATGCTGTATCTGGCGCGCTCCGAAGTCACGCGCCTGCTGGCCACCTCGATGGGGCTGGGCAGCAGACTGCCGGCTTATTGCACGTCCATCGGGCGGGTGCTGCTGGCGCAGTTGCCGGAACCGGCGCTGGCCCGCTACTTCGCCGCGACGGAGCTGCAGCCCTACACCGAATTCACGATCATCTCCGAAGACGGGCTGCGCGCGGAACTTGCCCACATCCGCGAGCAGGACTATGCGGTCGTCGACCAGGAGCTGGAACTGAATGTGCGCGCCATTTCCGTGGCCGTGCGCTCGGCCAGCGGCAAGGCCTGCGGCGCAGTCAACGTCAGCGTCAAGGCTGCGCGGGTGCCGCTGAACCGGCTGACGGAGGAATTCCTGCCGCCGTTGCGGCAGGCGGTGGAGCGCATCGGGGAGTTTCTCGCGGCCTGAGGCGCAAGCCTCACAGATCCGTCGTATCCAGCGTGAAGGCAGCGGCGGCGCGACCGATGCGGTCGTTGACGGCGTGCCAGTCGTCGGTGGCGGGCGGCGCCTGCACGATGATGCGGGCGTAGCCCTGCTGGTCCAGGTCGCGCAGCAGGCCGTAGAGCGCCTGCGCATAGCGCGCCGGGTCGGCGGGCACGGCTTGCCATTGCACCCGGGCATCGAGCGCAGCGGGACGATCGCCGTAAGCGACTACCACCACCTTGCCCTCTGGCAGGCCCTGCCCCTGCACCACGTCGCGCAGACGCGCGTCGGTGGCCAGCTCCAGCGCCGTGCGCGGCGCGTAGTGCGCCTTCAGCGTGCCCGAGGCGCGCGGCGCGGCGGCGTCGGGCGCGAACACCTGCACGCCCAGCACGGCTTCGATCTGCGCGGCGCTGATGTGGCCAGGACGCAGCAGCACGGGGCCAGCGCCACGGTCCAGGCGCGACAGATCCAGAATGGTGGATTCGATGCCGACTTCCGAAGCGCCGCCTTCCAGCACCGGCATGCCGGCCGCGACTTCCTCGGGAAATTCGCTACGCACGTGCTCGGCGCGCGTGGGCGACACCTGGCCAAACTTGTTGGCCGAGGGCGCCGCGACCCCGCCCTGCCCGTTGGGCTTGCCGGCGGCAAAGACCGCCAGCAACGCCTGGGCCACGGGATGCGAGGGACAGCGGATGCCGATGCTGTCCTGGCCGCCGCTGACTGTGTCGACAATGTGCGATGCACGCTTGAGAATCAGCGTCAACGGACCGGGCCAGAAGGCGTCGATCAGCAGGCGCGCCTCTTGCGGCACCTCCGCCGCCCAGTACGACAGATCGCCTTGCGGCGCGATGTGCACGATGACGGGATGATTGGAAGGCCGGCCCTTGGCCGCGTAGATCTTGGCGACCGCTTGCGGGTTCTCCGCGTCCGCGCCCAGGCCGTACACGGTCTCGGTGGGAAACGCGGCCAGCTCGCCGTCCAGCATGCGCTGCGCGGCGTGGGCGATCTCCGCGGCGCTGGCGGAAGCGGTCGGGGACGAGGAAGTCATGGAATCGGCGCTTTACTCGGGAGCCTGCATGCCCAGTGCCGCCGCCACGCGGGCGGCGTCGTCGCGGGCCTGCTGCAGGGTGGGCGCCACGATCGTGACGTGGCCCATCTTGCGGCCGCGGCGCGCTTCGCGCTTGCCATACAGGTGCAGTTTGGCCGTGGGCACGGCCAGCGCGGCAGCCCAGTCGGGCTCGCGTTGCGCGGTGGCGGTGGCCGACGGATACCAGATGTCGCCCAGGATGTTCAGCATGACGGCAGGCGCCAGCAGGTCGGAACCGCCCAGAGGCAGGCCGGCCATGGCGCGCGCCTGCTGCTCGAACTGGCTCGTCAGGCAGGCATCCATGGTGTAGTGGCCGCTATTGTGCGGACGCGGCGCGATCTCGTTGACGATCAGGCTGCCGTCCTTGAGCACGAAGAATTCCACGCACAGCACGCCGTGATAGCCCAGGCCCTGGGCGATGGCTTGCGCGGCCTGCGTGGCGCGGGCCTGCCGTTCGGCGTGGGCCGCGTCCTGCTGCACGGGGGCGGCGGTCGACACTGCCAGGATGCCGTCGCGGTGCACGTTGCGCGCCACGGGAAACACCACGCTCGCGCCGTCGAAGCCGCGCGCCAGCACCACCGAGATTTCGTAGTCCAGCGGCATCAGCGCTTCCAGCACGCAGGCCACGCCACCGAATTCGGCGAAGGCGGCCAGCGCTTCCTCGCGCGTGTCGATGCGGGCCTGGCCCTTGCCGTCGTAGCCCAGGCGGGCGACTTTCAGGATGCCGGGAAACAGGCCTTGCGGCGCGGCACGCAGGTCGGCTTCGCTGCGGATGGCGGCGTGCGGCGCAACAGCGATGCCCTGCGAAGCGATGAAGGTCTTTTCCGCGATACGGTCCTGCACGATGGCCACGGCATCGCCGGCCGGGCTGACACGGCAGCGCGTGGCCAGCGTGCGCAGGCTGGCCGCAGGCACGTTCTCGAATTCCGTGGTGACGGCCTGACAGGTCTGCGCCAGGCGCTCGAGGCCGGCCTCGTCGTCATAGGCCGCCTGGATGTGCAGGTCGGCCACCATGCCCGCCGGGCATTCGGCGGCCGGATCCAGCACTGCAACCCGGTAGCCCAGGCTCTGGGCCGCGTGGCAGAACATGCGGCCCAGTTGGCCGCCGCCCAGCAATCCCAGCCAGCCGCCGGGAGCAATCATGAAAGCAGTCGATTGAGTCATTCTGATCAGGCCTCGGGCGGAACCTTCATGTCGCGCGCGGCTTGCGTCTGGCGGGCGCGGAACGCCACCAGCTTCTTGTGCAAGCCGGCATCCGTGCCCGCCAGGGTGGCGATCAGGTGCAGCGCCGCATTGGCGGCGCCGGCTTCGCCGATCGCGAACGTGGCCACCGGCACGCCCTTGGGCATCTGCACGATGGACAGCAGCGAATCCTCGCCGCGCAGGTACTTGGACGGGACCGGCACGCCGAACACCGGCACTTCGGTCAACGCCGCCATCATGCCCGGCAGGTGCGCCGCGCCGCCGGCGCCGGCAATGATGCCGCGCAGGCCGCGCGCATGCGCCTCGGCGCCGTACTCGGCCATGTCCTGCGGCATGCGATGCGCGGAGATCACGCGGGCCTCATGGGGCACGCCGAAGTCCTCCAGCATGGTGACCGCGTGCTTCATGACCTCCCAATCGCTGGAAGAACCCATAATCACGCCCACCACGGGGGTGGCCTCTGCCGCTGCGGAAGTCTTGGCTGTCATAACCGGTGTCGTAGAAGACCGCGGCGCAGGGCCGCGGAGAGTCAAAGGACCGCGGACGGATGCCGCGAAACCCGGTATTTTACCCGGCGCTGGCGCTGGGCTATGTGGCGGAGGGGGAATTCAGCCACTGGTAGCTGGTGGGGTTGTCCGGGCAAGGCCCGAAACCGCACTCGAGCGTGGTGCTGCCGACGTTGGCCAGCGCCATCAGGAAAAACAGGGCCATGACCAGCACGCCCAGCACCGATACCGGCTTGCGCAGCATGTTGTCGCCCCACTTGCGGTCGCCCGCCAGCATCACCGTGCAAAACACGATGATGGCGATGAAGGCAATGAACGCCCAGGTGTAAAAGTGCAGACCGAGCAGCGGCGAACCGTAGCCCGGATCGCCAGGAGCAATGTGCAGCAGCACCTGCCGGCCCGAGGCCAGCAGGCCGCCCAGCGCGCCCGCAATGCTCATTGCGTAGTGCAGCGGCGACGGACCCAGGCGCATATTCAACAGAAAGCCCATGCCGGCCAGCATCAGCGCCACGCGCTGCAACAGGCATAGCGGGCAAGGCAACTCGTCGTAAGCGAGTTGCCAGAAGAAGGCCATGCCCAGGGCGCCGGTAACGCCCAGCAGCGCCAGGCCGTTGAGGATGCGCGAGCCGCGCGCGGGATTACGGGAGAAGATCATCGCCCCGCCCTCAGAACGACAAGGCCAGCGGGCTGGTCATGTGGTACTGGCACCAGGCGGCGAACAGCGCCAGCGTCAGCAGCCAGAAGGTCACGCAGGGGCGGCGTCTGCCCAGCATGCCGAACCACACCGCGATCAGGCCAGTCAGGAAAGGCAACATCATTACCATGCTGGGAGCTCCTTTCTGGGGAACGTCCCCATGCAAGCAGCCGGGAATTATAACGTCACAATTCGCAATAAATCCTATCGAAAGCCCTGATAACACTTGCAGGGCAGGCGCTTTCGGGGCGAAAAAACCCGCTCCATCTGAACCGCCCCCCCGGGAAGTTGGACGTCAATCCAACTTCCAGGGAGCGAAGCGGCAGGGCTTCGAGCTTACGGATGTCAGGGTTCTTTAGCCGCCGAGGCTGCCCTGCGCCATTCCGATGCTCGCCCCGGTGGGGCTGCGCTTCGGATGGCTCCGGGGTCCTCGGCTGGCAGTCGCCTAATGCGTTGGTTCTGGACCCCGTTCATGGGCGGATGTCCTGAGCCGGTGGCCGGGCGGAGGGATCCGAAGCGCAGCCCCACCGGGGCGAGCATCGGAATCCCGCAGTCCGGACGCCGGCGGCTCAAGAACCCCGCCTCACAAAACCGAAGTGCGGGGCGGTAGGGCTCAGAGCTTGCGGATGTCAGGGTTCTTTAGCCGCCGAGGCTGCCCTGCGCCATTCCGATGCTCGCCCCGGTGGGGCTGCGCTTCGGATGGCTCCGGGGTCCTCGGCTGGCAATCGCCCAATGCGTTGGTTTCGGACCCCGTTCATGGGCAGATGCCGTGAGCCGGTGGCCGGGCGGAGGGATCCGAAGCGCAGCCCCACTGGGGCGAGCATCGGAATCCCGCAGTCCGGACGCCGGCGACTCAAGAACCCTACCTCACAGAACCGAAGTGAGGAGCGGCAGCGCTTTGAGCTTGCGGATGTCAGGGTTCTTTAGCCGCCGAGGCTGCCCTGCGCCATTCCGATGCTCGCCCCGGTGGGGCTGCGCTTCGGATGACTCCGGGGTCCTCGGCTGGCAATTGCCCAATGCGTTGGTTTTGGATCCCGCTCATGGGCAGATGCCGTGAGCCGGGGGCCGGGCGGAGGGATCCGAAGCGCAGCCCCACTGGGGCGAGCATCGGAATCCCGCAGTCCGGACGCCGGCGACTCAAGAACCCTACCTCACAAAACCGAAGTGCGATCCGGATTTTCCAAATCCGGATCGCACTAGGAGCGGGCTTTCCTTGGCCGGCAGCGTTCAGGCGACCAGGCGGTCCAGGGCTTCGCGGTACTTGGCGGCGGTCTTTTCCAGCACGTCCTGCGGCAGGCGCGGCGCGGGCGGGGTCTTGTCCCAGGCCTGGGTTTCCAGCCAGTCGCGCACGAACTGCTTGTCGAACGAGGGCGGGCTGATGCCCACGCGGTAGCCGTCGGCCGGCCAGAAACGCGAGGAATCGGGCGTCAGCACTTCGTCCATCAGGTACAGCGTGCCATCGTCGTCCAGGCCGAATTCGAACTTGGTATCGGCGATGATGATGCCCTTGGTGGCCGCGAACCTGGCGGCTTCGGCGTACAGCTTGAGGGTCACGTCGCGGATGCGCTCGGCCATTTCCTGGCCGACTTCCTTGACCACGTGGGCGAAGTCCACGTTCTCGTCGTGCATGCCGAATTCTGCCTTGGCGGCGGGCGTGAAGATGGGTTCGGGCAACTGGCTGGCCTGCTGCAGGCCGGCGGGCAGCTTGATGCCGCAAACGGAGCCGGTGGCCTGGTAGTCCTTCCAGCCGGAGCCGATCAGGTAGCCCCGGGCCACCGCTTCCACCAGGATGGGCTTCAAGCGCTTGACCACCACGGCGCGGCCGCGCACCTGGTCGACTTCATCCGGCGCGACCACGTCTTCGGCCTTGATGCCGGTGGAGTGGTTCGGCAGGATGTGGGCCAGCTTCTGCAGCCAGAACTCGGTCAGTTCGGTCAGCACCTGCCCCTTGCCGGGGATGGGGTCGTCAAGAATCACGTCGAAAGCGGAGATACGATCCGACGCGACGATCAGCAACTTGTCGTCGCCCACCGCGTACATGTCGCGCACCTTACCGCGGCCCAGCAGCGGCAAGGACTTGATGCTGGATTGATGCAAAGCAGAAGTCACGGGAATGGCCTATGGCAATAATGAAGATTCCCGCCACGGGCAGGCGCCAGGGCGGGAAGTAGAACGGAATCCGGGAACTGCGGGCAAGGCCGGCGACGCGCGCGGGTCTTGCGAAGGGCATAGGTTACTGCAAATGGACAGGTTTTGCCGGGCCTCCCCTCGACGCCGCCCGGTGGCCGGGTTAGGCTCTGGCCTCCTATATGATGCGCGCCGGCCGCCTCTGGCGTCACGGCGCTGACCCCAAGCCCGGAGACAGAGTCGTATGCAGGATGCTTCCCCCAAACGCAGCGCCCACGCCGACGCGCAAGTGCACCTGACAGGCGGTTGCCAGTGCGGCGCCGTCCGCTACGCCATCACCGATGAACCCATCACGGCGGCGACCTGTCATTGCCGGGACTGCCAGTATTCCAGCGGCGGCGCCCCGGCCCATGCATTGATCTTCCCGACCGGCTCCATCACGCTGTTGCGCGGCAGTCCCAAGGAGCACCGCTACCGCGGCGAATCCGGCCATACCGTCATGCGCAGCTTCTGTACGGACTGCGGCACCCCGCTATTCGGCAATTCGGCGGGCATGGGCTATGACATCGTGCGGGCCGGCTCGCTCGACGATCCGGAAGCGTTCCACGCCCGCGCCAGCCTCTGGACCGACTCGGCCCCGTCCTGGCATCACGTGGACCGCAGCGTGCCGCACTTCCCCCGCAATTCGCCTGCGCCATAGCCCGCGGCGCAGAAAAAAAGAGCGGTCCGCCTGGGCGGACCGCTCTTTTTTTGCACGCGGGCGCCGGACGCCTTTGGCGTCACGCGCCTGCCGCGGATGCTTACTGAACCACTTGAGCCAGCTTGCCCGACGCGTATTGCGCGGCGATCTCGGTCAGCGGCAGCGCCTTGATCTTGCTGGCGTTGCCGGCGGTGCCGAACTCGGTGTAGCGAGCCACACAGATCGCCTTGGCGGCGGCGCGGGCCGGCTTCAGGTATTCGCGCGGATCGAACTTTTCCGGGTTTTCGGCGAAGAAGCGGCGGATCGCGCCGGTCATGGCCAGACGGATATCGGTGTCGATATTGATCTTGCGCACGCCGTACTTGATGGCTTCCTGGATTTCCTCGACGGGCACGCCGTAGGTTTCCTTCATGTTGCCGCCGAATTCGCGGATCTCGGCCAGCAGTTCCTGCGGCACGCTGGAGCTGCCATGCATCACCAGGTGGGTGTTCGGCAGGCGGGCGTGGATTTCCTTGATGCGGGAGATCGACAGGATGTCGCCAGTGGGCTTGCGCGTGAACTTGTAGGCGCCGTGGCTGGTGCCGATGGCGATGGCCAGGGCGTCCAGCTGGGTGCGGCGCACGAAGTCGGCGGCTTGTTCCGGGTCGGTCAGCAGCTGGTCCATGGTCAGCTTGCCGTCGGCGCCGTGGCCGTCTTCCTTGTCGCCTTCCATGGTTTCCAGGGAACCCAGGCAGCCCAGTTCGCCTTCGACCGTCACGCCCAGCTTGTGGGCGGTGTCCACGACCTTCTTGGTTACTTCCACGTTGTAGTCGTAGTCGGCGATGGTCTTGCCGTCTTCCTTGAGCGAACCGTCCATCATGACGCTGGAGAAGCCCAGGTCGATGGCGCCTTGGCAGATCTTGGGCGACTGGCCGTGGTCCTGGTGCATGACCACGGGGATGTGCGGATAGGTTTCCACAGCGGCCTGGATCAGGTACTTCAGGAAGCCTTCGCCCGCGTACTTGCGCGCGCCGGCCGAGGCTTGCATGATCACCGGGCTGTCGGTCTCCGCAGCGGCTTCCATGATGGCCTGGACCTGTTCCAGGTTGTTGACGTTGAAAGCGGGAATGCCGTAACCGTGCTCGGCGGCGTGGTCGAGCAACTGGCGCATGGAGACTAGGGCCATGAGTGGTCCTCCTAAGTACTGTCTATTGAAAGATGGTTGAAGCCTTGCTGAATGGCGTGATTTTACGGGGGATTCGACGAAAGGTCTTGCAACCGCCCGTATCCGGTCCATTCAGATGAGCACGAAAGGCTCAGGCCGGCCTGCAACTCCCCCGAAGGACCGAGGGCGCGGCGGAGCCGCCAGGGCTCCGCGGCGAGGCGCTGGCCTATTTCAAGGCCGCCCGGCGTGGGGGACGTCCACCCGCGTCATCAGGATCCGGCCTTCGTGCCTGGCGCGCCGGTTGGCTTCGATGAAATCGGGCGCGGCGGCCATGAACAGGGTCCGGCCGTCCGCTCCGCCCAGGGCGGCGGCGAAAATGCCGAATTCTCCGGTGTCGATCTGCTCCAGGATCTTGCCGCCGCGCGCCACCCGCACGATGCGCTTGCCGATGGCGTCGGCCACCCACAAGGCCCCTTCCGCGTCCAGCGCGCCGCCGTCGGGCCCGATGGCGGAAGCGGCGATCAGCACGCCCAGGTCGCCGCTGGCCGGCAAGGGGCCGAAATCGGCCCAGTCGCGACGCGGACCCAGGCCGCCGTCGGCCAGGATGTCGAACTCGGAAATGCGGTTGCCGAAGGTTTCGTTGACGATCATGGTCTTGCCGTCGGGCGTGATGAACGAGCCGTTGGGAAAGCACAGGCCATCGGCCACCTTCCGCACGGAACCGTCGGGATCGACGCGCACGATGCCGGTATTGCGGACCGGTTCGCCGGCCATCAGGTCAAAGCCGAAATTGCCCACATAGGCCCTGCCCTGCGCGTCCACGACCATGTCGTTGACCGGCCCGCCCGTCAGCGCCGACAGGTCGGCGTGCACGGCCAGCGTGCCGTCGGCCTCGCGGCGCAGAAGCTTGCGGTCCTTCATGGACGCGATCAGCAGGCGGCCGTCCGGCAGCCAGCCCAACCCGGACGGCTGTTGCGGCACCTTGCAGATCTGCTCGACCTTGCCGTCCAGGTCCACGGCGATGACCTGCTCGGTGTAGAAGTCCGACGCCCACAAGCGGTGCTCGTGCCAGCGCAGCCCCTCCAGGTAGGTATATCCGGACGTCAGCACGGAAAGTTCGCGTTTCGGCATTGCCTGGTCTCCTCTTGCGGCCCCGCGCAGGGGCCTGTTGTTCGCGTCGCCCGGCTGCGCTCTCGCGGGCGCCGGGGCTGGACCATTCTGGCACGGTGGCGGGCAATAGTGCAGCGGTGCCAAATTGATACAACTTCGGTATCGCCCGCCTTGCGCCGCCGACCCAAGAAAACCGCCTCATCCGTCCCCGATCTGACAACTGCGCGTCAGGTGCGCGGCGTTAAGATCGCGCCCCAAGGGTAAACCCGAGCCTCGCGGCCAGCCCTGGCATTCCGTCTCCGGATCCTCTTGCCCGCCTCCATGCCGGCGCGCCCGCCTTCCCGGGCCAGGCAAACGATCGCCGTTTTCCGTTTTGATCATGAACACTAAGAAGCTGACGCGTTATATCGGCATCGCCATGGTGCTGGGCATCGTGGTGGGCTATTTCTGCCACAGGTACGCGCAGAGCGAGAAGGAGGCGGTGCAGATCGCCTCGTACTTCAGTCTCATCACCGACATCTTCCTGCGCATGATCAAGATGATCATCGCGCCGCTGGTCTTCGCCACCCTGGTGACCGGCCTGGCCAGCATGAGCGACGCCAGCGCCGTGGGCCGCATCGGCATGCGCGCCATGGTCTGGTTCATCGCCGCCTCGGCGCTGTCGCTGCTGCTGGGCCTGGCGCTGGTCAACATCTTCCAGCCCGGCGCGCACATGAACCTGGCGCTGCCGGACGCGGGCCTGACTTCGGGGCTGAAGACCGGCGATTTCACGCTCAAGGCCTTCATCACGCACGTGTTCCCGCGCAGCATCGCCGAAGCCATGGCCAACAACGAGATCCTGCAGATCCTGGTGTTCTCGCTGTTCTTCGGCGCCGCCCTGTCCTTCATCCGCGGCAAGGGCCACAACACCATCTACAACCTGATCGACGAGCTGGCCAAGATCATGTTCCGGGTGACGGACTACGTGATGCGCTTCGCGCCCATCGGCGTGTTCGCCGCCATGGCCGCCGCCATCACCACCGAGGGCCTGGGCGTGCTGGTCAGCTACGGCAAGCTGATAGGCGAGTTCTACCTGGGACTGGCGCTGCTGTGGGCCATCCTGTTCGGCGTGGGCTACCTGTTCCTGGGCAAGTCCACCTTCCGCCTGGGCGGCCTGATCAAGGAACCCACGCTGCTGGCCTTCTCCACGGCCAGCAGCGAATCGGCCTATCCCAAGACCATCGAAGCGCTGACCCGCTTTGGCGTACCCAAGCGCATCTCGGGCTTCGTCCTGCCGCTGGGCTACTCCTTCAACCTGGACGGCTCGATGATGTACCAGTCGTTCGCGGTGCTGTTCATCGCCCAGGCCTACAACATCCAGATGAGCTTTACGCAGCAGCTGACCCTGCTGCTGGTGCTGATGGTGACCAGCAAAGGCATGGCCGGCGTGGCGCGCGCCTCGCTCGTGGTGGTCGCGGCGACGCTGCCGATGTTCCATCTGCCCGAAGCCGGCCTGCTGCTGATCATGGGCATCGACCAGTTCTTCGACATGGGCCGCACGGCCACCAACGTGGTCGGCAACAGCCTGGCCACCGCCGTCATTTCCAAGCTGGAAGGCAATCGCGAGGACGCGGCTGAAAGCCAGCCCGCCGTTGCGGATGAAGCCCGCCCGGACCAGGCCGCGAGCCAGAACGCCTGAAGCGACAGGCATTGAAAAACGGGCCGCATGGCCCGTTTTTTTTATGGCTTGCGCCAGCTTGACCGGCGCCATGGCCGGGAGCAACATAGAAACCCTTCGCTCCCGATCCCGGCGCGGCGCGCATGGGCGCCACGCTCAGTTCTCATGCCATGAAACGCTTAAGCCTGCGCTGCGCCCTGGCGGCTGCCGCCCTGATGTCCGCCACACCCGCTACATACGCCTGGACCCGCATTTCCTGCGAGTTAGGCGGTACCGTGGCCAACCTGCCGGTTCTGATGCGCCAGTTCCGCACCGATGGCACGGAACTGACGCAGCTGACGTTCAGGCTGAAGGTCAGGAACGCGGACATACCCGAAGGCGCCCGCGCCGATACCGACTGCACCGAATTCGTCGGCCGCGAGATCGACGTGGTGCTTGAGAACATCGCCGCCGACACCGTGCGCAAGGGCAAGTCCCTGAAAATGCTCTACCGCTACGACGATTCGCTGGGGCAAAGCCAGGCGACCAAGTTCGAACTGGAACGCCAGCAACGCCCCTAGGGCCTGTACCCCTTTAGTCGTTGACCGAGCATGAGACGGGCGCGCCGTCCTCGAATTCCACGTCGTAGGTATGCACCGGGTCCCAGGGCAGCGTGAACCACAGCTCGTAGCCGTCGCCGTCTTCGTCGAACAGCCACAGCGCGCGCAGCACGGCGTGTTGGGCCATGGCTTCGGCGGTTTCTTCCTGGGGCAGCTGGTTGTCGTCCAGGCCGAGCTTCTTGTAGTGCTCGTAGGAATAGTTTTCCAGCAGCAACTCGGCTGCGGCCAGGATCTGGTCGTCGAGGTCGTCAATGATGGCCTTGACCACCTTGGACGCGCTGCTGTCGGGCTCTTCGCCGTCAGTCTGGACCATCACGTGGATGGGCGGACGGCCCTTGCCGGCGGCGACGTTCTCCGCGGCCCACAGATCGGGCTCCTCGGGATCCTGGGTGAAATTGAATCGTGCCATCGCGAACTCCGGAAAAAGGGCCAGCGCGCCGCGGAAATCGCGGCCGCGCCTTTCTTGCCATTTAACCAGATGCGCGGCCTCCCGGCTGCGCCTGCCGGCGATGTTTTTGCGACAGACAGCCCCTGCGTCCGCGGATATCAGACGCGCTCCAGCGGCAGATGCGGCAAGTCCGGCAGCGCCACGCGGATCGGATCGCCCGCGCTTACCGCCCCGCCTTCGATCACGATCCCCATGATGCCGGCGCGGCGCATCAGGCTGCCGTCCGGATGGCGGCCCAGCACGGCGGCGGTCAGGCCCTGCTGGTAGTTGTCGAGTTGCGAGCAGGGATTGCGCAGGCCGGTGATCTCGACCACCGCGTCCGCGCCGATATGCAGGCGCGCCCCGCGCGGCAGGCCCAGCAGATCGATGCCGCGGGTGGTGATGTTCTCGCCCATGGTGCCTTCGGCCACGTTGAAGCCGGCCAATTGCAGCTCATCGTGCAACTCGCCGTGGATCAGGTGGACCTGCCGCAGATTGGGCTGGGTGGGGTCTGCCTTGACGCGCGAGCGGTGCTTGACCGTCACCCCCAGGTGGGCGTCCCCTTCCACCCCCAGCCCCCGCAACAGCATGATCGCCGGCACGACGTGCTTGCTGAACCCGTGCGCGGGGCTGCAGGCCACGGCTGTCACGATGGGATGCATCATGTCTCTCCAGGAATGGGTTCAGGCGGTCAGGGCCTGCGCCTCGGACGCGCGCTGCGCGCTCGCGCGCGCCGGCGGATAGTGCGCCGAGAATACCAGCCGGCCTGCCGACCAGGTATGGCTGATCAGCGGTTGCGCGCCCACTTGCGCCACCGCCACCAGGTCCGCGCGCTGGCCGGGCGCGATGCGCCCGCGGTCGGACAGGCCGCAAGCCTGCGCCGGGTTCAGCGTGACCAGCCCAATCGCCTGCGGCAAGGTCAGGTCGGTTTGCGCGGCCACCGTGAACGCGGCGGCGATCAGCGCGGACGGCTGGTAGTCCGAGCACAGGCAGCTGGCCACGCCCGCGCGGATGGCGTCGATGGCGCGCATCGAGCCGCTCTGGCTCTGGCCGCGCAGCACATTGGGCGCGCCCAGGATAGTGGGCAGGCCGCAGGACACCGCGGCGCGCGCGGTATCCAGGGTGATCGGAAACTCGCTCATGGCCACGCCCAGGTTGCGCATGGTGGCGATACGCTGGATCGAATCGTCGTCATGGCTGGCGGTGGGGATGCCCAGTCCTTGCGCATGCGACAGCAGCGCCTCCACCCGCGTCACCGCCCCGTCCTTGGCGCGCGTCTTGGCCTGCGCGGCTTCTTCGGCCTGTTCGCGGCTCATGGCGTGGTTGCCCATCATGTACTGCAGATAGGACTCCAGCGTCTTGAACTGCCCCTGGCCGGGCGAATGGTCCATGACCGACAGCAGATCCACCGCGCCCTCGTCCATCAGCGCGCGCAACACCTCCACCGAGGTGGCGTCGGTGACTTCATAGCGGCAATGGACGCGGTTGTCGACCAGGCTGTGCTGGCGGAAGGCGCGCACGGTGCGCACCACTTCCGCCGCGGTCTGGTTGTTGCGCACGCCCCATTCGCTGTTGGCGAAGGACAGCGCGTGATACGGCGTGGTGATGCCAGCCGCGGCATTGCGGCGGTCGACCTGGGCCACCGCGAAGTCCAGCGGAAACAGCACCCGTGAACGCGGCTCGGCTTCCTTTTCGATGGCATCGCAATGCAGGTCGATCAGCCCTGGAAGCAAGGTCTGGCCGCAGAGATCGATCTCGCGGTCCGCGCGCGCGCCGGCAGGTTCGATGGCGACGATGCGACCATCGTCGATCAGCACGGCGCTGTCTTCCAGGACGCGGTCCTGCAGCACCACGCGGGCATGGGTGAGATAGGTGCTTTGCATCATTGCTCCAGGTCGGCCAGGGCGGGTTGGGCGGGACGCAAGGCCAGCGTCTGCGTGGCGACGGCGTCGCGCACTTCGGCGTCGTGGAAGATCCCCAGCAGGCAACGGCCCTCGGCCATGGCCTCGCGGATCAGCGCGATCACGACTTGGCGGTTGTCGGCGTCCAGCGACGCGGTAGGCTCGTCCAGCAACAGGATGGGATGGCGGGCGATGAAACCGCGCGCAATGTTCACGCGCTGCTGCTCGCCGCCCGAAAAGGTGGCGGGCGCCAGCCCCCACAGGCGCGGCGGCACGTTCAGGCGCTGCAGCAGGGTCGCGGCGCGGGAGCGGGCCTCGTCGGCATCCACCCCCGCCGCACGCAGCGGCTCGGCCACCACGTCCAGCGCCGACACGCGCGGAATCACGCGCAGGAACTGGCTGACGTAGCCGATGACCTCGCGGCGCAGGGCCAGGATGCGCTGCTCGGGCGCGCCGGCCAGCTCCACCCATGCATCGTTCCAGCGCACCCGGATGCTGCCCTCGGTGGCCAGATAGTTGCCATAGAGGCAGCGCAGCAAGGTGCTCTTGCCGGTGCCGGACGGCCCCGCCAGCACCAGGCAATCGCCAGCAGCCGCGTCGAAGTCGACCGACTCCAGCACGGGCAGGCGCATGCCGCCCTGGTTATGCAGGGTGAACATCTTTCCGAGGCCCCGCACCTCGATCATGGGAGTCTTTTCAGGCATGGTCAGCTCTGCAAAATGGAAGACACCAGCAACTGGGTGTAGGGATGCTGCGGGTCGTCGAGGATCTGGTCGGTCAGGCCGCTTTCGACCACCTCGCCACCGCGCATGACCAGGGTCCGGTGCGCCAGCAGGCGCGCCACGGCCAGGTCATGGGTCACGACGATGGCGGCCAGGCCCAGGTCGGCCACCAACTGGCGCAACAGGTCCAGCAGGCGCGCCTGCACCGACACGTCGAGCGAGGCGGTGGGCTCGTCCATGAACACCAGGCGGGGATGGGTAACCAGGTTGCGGGCGATCTGCAGGCGCTGCTGCATGCCGCCCGAGAACGAGGTGGGCCTGTCGTCCAGCCGGCCCGCGTCGATCTCCATCTTCTGCAGCCAGTTGCCCGCGGCCTGGCGCAGATCGCCATAGTGGCGATCGCCCACGGCCATCAGCCGCTCCGCGATATTGGCGCCGGCGCTGACCTGCATGCGCAGACCGTCCCTGGCGTTCTGCCGCACGAAGCCCCAATCGGTGCGCGACAGCAGGCGCAGGCGCGCGCCCGGCAACGCGGCCAGGTCGGTAAAACCCTGATCACGGGTGTCGTACCAGACACTGCCCGCATCCGGCCGGGTCTGGTACGACACGGCCGACAGCAGCGTGCTCTTGCCCGAGCCGGACTCGCCGACCACGCACAGTACTTCGCCGGGATACAGATCGAAGTTGACGTTGCGGCAGCCGTGCACGCCGTCCCAGGTGCGCGTCATGTTGCGCACCGAAAGCAAAGGTTGGGCGTTCATGCCGCAGCCTCCTGGTTGGATTGTTGCGCGCCCTGCCGCGCCTGGCGGTCGTTGCAGTACTCGGTGTCGGAGCAGACGAAGCGGCGCGTGCCGGCGTCGTCCAGGATGATTTCGTCCAGATAGCTCTCGCGCGATCCGCACAGGTCGCAGCATTCGCTCCAGGTCTCCACGCGGAACGGATGGTCCTCGAAATCCAGGCTTTTCACCGAGGTATAGGGCGGAACCGCGTAGACCCGCTTTTCGCGGCCCGCGCCGAACAGCATCAGCGCCGGGCTGCCGTCCAGCTTGGGGTTGTCGAACTTGGGGATGGGCGAAGGCCGCATCATGTAGCGGCCGTTCACGATGACCGGATAGTCGTAGGTGGTGGCGATGTGGCCATGCTGGGCGATGTCTTCGTACAGCTTGACGTGCATGCCGCCGTATTCCGCCAGCGCGTGCATGGTGCGAGTCTCGGTTTCGCTGGGTTCCAGCCAGCGCAGCGGCTCGGGAATGGGCACCTGGAACACCATGATCTGCCCTTCCGCCAGCGGCGTCTCGGGGATGCGGTGGCGGGTCTGGACGATGGTGGCGGCGGGCGTGGACTCCGTCGTCGCCACGCCGGTGACGCGGCCGAAGAAGCGGCGGATGTTGATGGCGTTGGTGGTGTCGTCCGAGCCCTGGTCGATCACCTTGAGCACGTCGTGGGCGCCGATGATGGACGCCGTGACCTGGATGCCGCCGGTGCCCCAACCATAGGGCAGCGGCATTTCGCGGCTGCCGAAGGGCACCTGGTAGCCGGGGATGGCGACGGCCTTGAGCAAGGCGCGCCGCAGCATGCGCTTGGTGGATTCGTCCAGGTAGGCGAAGTTGTAGTGGTCGTCGCGTTCGACCGTTGCGTGTTGCGTAGTCATGGGGAAACCGCCTCGTCCATCAGATCGGTGCGCGCGGCCTCGGGCGCGGCGCGTTCGGCGCGCATGCGCCGCAACAGTTCCAGATTGGCCTGGAAGTCCACGTAGTGCGGCAGCTTCAAGTGCTGCACGAAACCGGAGGCTTCGACGTTGTCGCTGTGGTAGAGCACGAATTCGTGGTCGTTCGCCGGGGAATCGGCGCGCTCGCCCAGGTCGCGCGCCTTGAGCGCGCGGTCCACCAGCGCCATCGACATAACCTTGCGTTCGCCGTAGCCGAAGGTCAGCCCGTAGCCCCGGGTGAACTTCGGGCCTTCCTCGGCGCTGCCGGCGAACTGGCTCACCATCTGGCATTCGGTGATCTCGATCTCGCCCACGGTGACGGCGAATCCCAGTTCCTCGATATGCATTTCCACCTCCAGCGCGCCGTAGCGGATCTCGGCGGCGAAGGGGTGGGTGTTGCCGTAGCCGCGCTGGGTCGAATAGCCCATGGACAGCAGAAAGCCTTCATCGGCGCGCGCCAGGTTCTGCAGGCGGGCCGCGCGCGAGGCCGGAAAATCCAGCGGCTGGCGGGTCAGGTCGAAGGGTTCGGGATCGCCTTCCGGCACCGGTTCCGCGTCGATCAGGTCGTCGTGCGCCAACAGGTCGGTAACGCGCGGCATGGCGCTGTCCAGTGCCTCGCCGCCCGGCGGTAAGGCGTCGGCCTCGCGCTGCGCTTCGAGCGAGAAGTCCAGCAGGCGCTGGGTGTAGTCGTAGGTCGGCCCCAGGATCTGGCCGCCCGGCACATCCTTGAAGGTGGACGAGATGCGGCGCTGCAGGCGCATGCGGCCGGTGTCGATGGGCTGGGTGTAGCCGAAGCGCGACAAGGTGGTGCGATAGGCGCGCAGCAGGAACACGGCCTCGATCACGTCGCCCGCGGCCTGCTTGATGGCCAGCGCCGCCAACTGCGGATCGTAGAGCGAGCCCTCCGCCATGACCCGCGACACCGCCAGCGGCATCTGCTCGCGGATCTGCTCCAGGCTCAGTTCGGGCACTTCGCGGTCGCCGCGCCGGTAATCGTCCAGCATGCGGTAGGAATTGAGGATGGCGCGTTCGCCCCCTTTTACGGCTACGTACATGTCAGTTCTCCTTGCGCGTGCTGCGCGGCAGCGCGCAAATCCGCCGTTGCTGCGTCAGGAACACGTCGACGCCCAGCGGAAAGCGTTGATGATTGATGCGCCATTCGCGCCAGAAACCTTCGGGCAGCCCGGCCACGTTCAGGATTTGCTGGCTCTGAATGCCTGGCCCGCTGAGGATGGCGGGCTCTCCTTCCGACAAAGACTCGACCTCGATCAGCAAGGTGGTGGACAGATCGGGATAGGCCGGGTCGCCCTGGTGGCAGGACGACAGCGCCGGCGCCTTGCCGCCGGCGGGCACCGCGGCAAAGCGCGCCAGCGACGCCGAAGGCACGATGGGGCAACCGCAATGAAAACGCAGGAAGGCAATTGCATCCGCGCTGACGCTCTCCGGCAGCCACAGCGGCGTATCTACGTCCACCAGCGTCAGCAGCATCGCCGTCATGGCCGGCGACAGGCCGGCGGGCACGCCGGTTTCGGCCAGGATCTGGTTGATGCGTCCGGGATGAGCCAGCGCGTCGAGCGCCGCGCGGAACGTGGCCTGCGCGTCGCCGACCGGGTCCGCGAACCCCGGGAGCAGCGCCCGGCCCGAGGCCGCGGCGGCTTGTATCTGTTGTTGCATGTCAGTCCTCGCCTCGCACCATCGTGAAGAATTCCACCTTGGTCTGCGCCGCCACGCGGGCCTGGCGCTCGATCCGTTCCGCATGCAGGCGGGCCAGCGGCTGAATCAGCTGGGCCTGCACCGTGTCATGCCATTCCGGCAGTTGCAGCAATGCGTCGGCCACGGCGGCCTGTTCGGCATGGCGCTGCGAGCGGCCTTGCACATACGCCACGCCGACCACGCCCTCGTCCATCGTCACCGCGCAACGTGTCACGCTCATTTCGCCCAGGTTGAAGCGGGCGCCGGTGCCGCCGCTGCGGGCGCGCACCATGGCCATGCCGGTCTGCGCCGGACGCAGCGTCCGGTGTTCCGGCTTGCCGGTCAACGCGCAAAAGGCGCCATCCAACGCGGCCGGGTCGGCCAGCGCCAGCACGCGCATCCAGGCGGCGCGTTGCGCGCCTGCCGCATCCTGCCCTGTCTTGGGGTGATCCATTTTTTCCTCTAAACGTCTAGACGACTGGATGGAGTATGATCGCTTCGAAAACGAAGTTCAACAGCCTGGCGTGAATTTTTGATGACAGTTGCAGCCTGCCCGCAGCGCCTTTGCGGCGGCCGCCTCATGGTGCACAATCACTGCCATTCTTCATGAAGCTGATGTGACAGCACGAGCACACCCTATGGTCGAAAGAGGTTCCGGCATCGCCGTCTGGCGGCAAATCGGCGAAGCGCTTGCGGACGATATCCGCAACAAGCTCTATGCGGCAGGCGAACAGCTGCCGTCCGAGCCCGAGCTGGCCGCCAAGTTTTCCGTCAACCGCCACACCATCCGCCGCGCGATGGGCGAACTGGAACAAGGCGGCCTGGTCCGCATCGAGCAGGGCCGCGGCACCTTCGTCCAGGAACACGCGATCGACTACGCCATCGGCAAGCGCACGCGTTTTTCCGAGAACCTGCGCAGCCAGGGCATGCTGGGCCACCAGGAAGTCCTGGGCAGCCAGAGCCTGCGCGCGGGCGATATCGCCAAGCACCTTGGCCTGACCCGTACCGCGCCGCTGTTGCGCGTGCAGATCGTGGGCAAGGCCGAAAACCGCCCCATCAGCGTGTCGGAGCACTTCTTCGACGAAAAGCGTTTCCCTGATTTCGCGGAACGCCTGGCTTCCCTGCGCTCGATCTCCAAGGTCTACACCCACTACGGCATCGGCGACTACACGCGCAAGTGGTCGCGCATCACCGCCGCGCTGCCCACGCCCGAGATCGCCCGCCTGCTAGGCCAGCCCAAGACCCGCCCCATTCTTCAAGTAGAAGCCCTGAACGTGGACCAGCAAGGCGCGCCGCTGCAATACAGCGTCGCCCGCTTCGTCGGCGACATGGTGCAACTGATGGTGACGGACGACACCTGACATACAGGCGCCGCCTGCGCGCGCAGGCGGCGCGGAGCACTCATCCATACGGCTTAACTCATCTAGACATCTGGTTGTAATGCAATCCCGCTAACGTCACGCCATGAACACACACACGCACGCCCCCTCGCCCCTGGCCGGTGTCACAGGCCAACGCATCCTGACGCCGCGCGGCGTCGAGCAGGCCAGCCTGCGCTTCCATGGCGGACTGATCGAAGGCGCCGCCGCCGTGGCGCCGCGGGGCGCGCCCTGGTTCGACGCAGGCAATCTGCTGGTGCTGCCCGGCATCGTGGACCTGCACGGCGACGCCTTCGAACGCGCCGTCATGCCGCGGCCCAGCGTGACGTTTCCCTATGACAGCGCCTTGTTCGACGTGGACCGCCAACTTCTGGCCAACGGCATCACCACCGAGTTCCACGGCGTCACGCTGTCTTGGGAAGGCGGATTGCGCGGCGAGGCCTACGCCGAACGCATGTTCGAGGCGCTGGAAGGAATGCGCCACATCATGGGCGCGCGGCACTATGTGCACCTGCGCTTCGAAACCCATCACGTGGGCGGCCTGGAGACGGCCCAGCAATGGATACGCGACGGCCGCGTGCGCTTCCTGGCGCTGAACGACCACCTGCCCAGCATGGCGCGCCGCCTGGGCGACGAGCGCAAGCTGATGCAGTACGCCAACCGCGCCGAATGCGATCTCGATGTCTTCCAGGACCGTATCCGCGCCGCCATGTCGGCGGCCGATTCGGTGGCCGACGCCATGCGCGAACTGACCGCCTGCGCCCGGGATTCCGGCTTGAAGGTGGCGTCGCACGACGATCCCGATGCCGCCACGCGCCGCTACTACCACCAGCTGGGTTGCGGCGTGGCGGAGTTTCCGCTGACCCGCGAAGCTGCCGGCGTGGCCCGCGACCTGGGCGATTCCGTGGTCTTCGGCGCGCCCAACGTCGTGCGCGGCGGCAGCCACACCGGCGCGCCCAGCGCCACTGACATGATCCGCGCCGGCCTCTGCGACATCCTGACGTCCGACTATTACTACCCTGCCCCGCTGGCCGCCGTGATGAAGCTGGCCAACGACGGCGTGTTGCCGCTGGCGCAGGCCTGGGACCTGGTGTCCTTGAATCCGGCACGCGCCGCCGGCCTGAAGGACCGCGGCGCCCTGGCGCCCGGACTGATCGCCGATGCCATCGTGGTGGACGATCAGGTGCCGGGCCTGCCCCGCGTCTGCGCCGCGATCGTGGGCGGCGAACTGCGCTACGCCACGCGCGCATTCGGCGACGGCCACGGCCAGCGCATGGCGGCCTGACCATGCCGCTCGCCCATCGCTACGCTCTCTACCTGGCGCCCACCGGCCCCTGGCGCGAACACGGCAGCCGCTGGCTGGGCCGTTGCGCCGACACCGGCGAGGCGCTGCCGCCGCTACCGGGGCAGGACGCGGACTCGCACGCCTGGACCGCAGCGCCGCGCCACTACGGCTTGCACGCCACGCTGAAGCCACCCTTCCGCCTGAACCCCGGCGTCAGTCCGCAGCAGCTCGACGCGGCCGCGCGCCAGTTGGCCGGCAACGGCAGCCCGTTCTCGCTGAAACTGGAATGCGAGCCGCTGCGCGGCTTCCTGGCCTGGCGCATCGCCTCGTCCGACACGCAAGGCCGGACGCGGATCCAGGCGTTGGCCGAGGCCGCAGTGCGCGACCTGGACCCTTTGCGCGCGCCGCCCACGGCCGAGGAAACCGCCCGCCGCCAGCCGCAATCGCTGACTCCGGAGCAGCAATCCATGCTGGCGCGCTGGGGCTATCCCTATGTATTCGACACCTACGTTTTCCACATCACCCTGACCGGCAAGCTGGAAGGCAAGGCGCTGGCCCAGGCGCAAGCCGGCATCGCCGCATTCGCCGCCCCCTTGCGCGGGCAGGCCATGGCCGTGCCCGGCGTCAGCGTCTATGTGCAGCCAACGCCTGGCGCGGACTTCGTCGCGGCGCGGCACTACGGCTTTGACGGCTCCAGCACCGACGCGGCGGGCGCCGGCTATCTGCAAGGGCCGGCAGCGGCATGACGCCCTCCGTTCCCGCCGACGGCGCCCGGCTGATCTACCTGATGGGCGCGTCGGGCAGCGGCAAGGACACCTTGCTGCGCCTGCTGCGCGCGGAGTTACGCGGCGACGAGCCCGTGCTGGTCGCCCATCGCTACATCACCCGCGACAGCGGCGATACCGAAGACGCGCTGCGCCTGACCGAAGACGAGTTCGGACGCCGCGCCGCGCTGGGCTGCTTCGCATTGCGTTGGGCCAGCCATGGCTTGCAGTACGGGATCGGTATCGAGATAGACGCCTGGCTGTCCTGCGGCGCCGCGGTCATCATCAACGGCTCGCGCGCCCACCTGGAACAAGCGCACTCGCGCTACCCGGCCTTGACGGCGGTGGAAGTCACGGTCGACCCCGGCCAGCTCGCGCGCCGCCTGGCGGGACGCGGCCGCGAAAGCGCGGAACAGATCGCCCAGCGCCTGGCGCGCGCCACACAGCCTTTCCCCGTGCCTCTGCAGTGCCAACTGCTGCGTGTCAGCAACGACGCGGCGCCAGAGACGGCCGCCGCCACGCTGCTGGACATCGCGCGCGGAAAACTTGCGGCGTAAGGGCGCGGTTCAGCGCCGCCCGCCCGCGCCCTGAGCCCAGGGCGCCGCGGCATCGCCGCACAGATCCAGCAGAATGTCCGAGAACCGCTCCTCGGCCGCAAGCGGCTGTTCGCGCTTGCGGCGGATCAGGTTGATCGGCGGCAACTCCCAGCCGAAGTCCCAGGGCACCATGCCCAGCTTGCCGCGTTGGCAGAGTTCGCGCGCGATGTCTTCCGGCACCACCGAGATAAACGCCTCGTTCATGGTCAGCATGCCTTCGATCACGTCGGTGGAGTACGCCTCCAGCACCGGCGACGGCGGCAGCAACTCGGCGCGGATGAAGTGCTCCACGATCAGTTGCCGCGTCGGCGTATTGGCGGCCGGCAGCACCCAGTCCATCGCCGCCAGCGCGGCCCAATCCGGTTCGCGCCGCGCCAGCCGCTGCGCGAGCCGGCCGTGCGCGATCAGGCGCGGCCGCTGGCGGTACAGCACGCGATGGATCAAGTCGTCCGGCGCCACGGTCGAGGTGGCGCGGCTGATGATGCAATCCAGTTCATGCCGCCGCAGCATCGGCACCAGATGGTCGGTGGTGGCGCGGTGCAGGCTGAGCGTGACGCCGTGGCGCTGGTGCAGGCGGCTGATCGCCGCAGTGAGCAAGGCGCTGGACACGTAGGGCACCACGCCCACCTGCAGATGCGCGGAACGGCCGGCGTGCAAGGCCTCGACCTCGCGCGCCCACAGGTCCAGGTCGCTGAGCATGTGCCGCGCGCGCACCAGGGCCAGGTTGCCCAGCGGCGTGGCCTGCAGGCCGCGCCCGGTGCGCGTGAAAAGCGGCGCACCGAAGATGTCCTCGATCTCCGTGAGCGCCTTGGTGACGGCGGGCTGGCTGATGCCCGCCGCGGCCGCCACGCGCGTGAGCGAGCCGTGCCTGGCGATCTCGATCAGCAACGTCAGGTGGCGATGCTTGAGACGGTTGGCGAGACGGGCGGCATCCCAGGTCACGATCTTTCCTATAACCAATTGGTTATTCAATTATGCCAACAAAGACAAAACCAGTTATTTCATGTCCCTATACTGCAAACATTCCCCTGCTGGCCGGACCGGTCCCATGAGCGCATCCTTCACCACCCGCCCCGAAATACGCGGCACCTTCGGCGTGGTCTCTTCCACCCACTGGCTGGCCTCCCAGGTGGCGATGGGCGTGCTGGAACGCGGCGGCAATGCCTATGACGCGGCGGTCGCCGGCGGCTTCACGCTGCAGATCGTGGAGCCGCACCTGAACGGGCCTGGCGGCGAGGTGCCCATCCTGTTCTGGAGCGAACGGGAACAGCGCATGCGCGCGCTGTGCGGCCAGGGCCCCGCGCCCGCGCTCGCCACGCCTGCCTATTTCCGCGGCCTGGGCGTGGACCTCGTGCCCGGCATCGGCCTCTTGCCCGCCACCGTGCCCGGCGCCTTCGGGGCCTGGCTGACCTTGCTGCGCGATTACGGCACTTGGGAACTGGCCGACGTGCTGCGCCCGGCCATCGACTACGCACGCAACGGCTTTCCCCTGGTGCCGCGCATTTCGCAGGCCATCCTGGCAGTGCAGGCGCTGTTCCGCGACGAATGGACCAGTTCGCGCGAGGTCTGGCTGCCCGATGGCCGCGTGCCCGCGCCCGACGCGCTGTTCCGTACGTCCGCCATCGCCGCCACCTACACCCGCATCCTGGACCAGGCGCACGCTGGCAGCAGCGACCGGCGCGGGCGCATCGACGCGGCGCTGGAGGCCTGGTACCGCGGCTTCGTGGCCGATGCCATCGACGACTATTACACCCATGCCGCAGTGCGCGACACCACCGGCCAGCGCAATCGTGGCCTGCTGCGCAAGTCCGACCTGGCCGATTGGCGCGCCACCTACGACGAACCTCTCACCGTCCAGTACGGCCGCTACACCGTGGCCAAGTGCGGGGTCTGGTCGCAAGGCCCGGTCCACCTGCAGCAGTTGGCAATGCTGCGGCACCTGGGCCTGGACGGACTGGAGCCGACCTCGCCGCAATTCGTGCACTACGTGGCCGAGGCGGCCAAGCTGGCCTTCGCCGACCGCACCGCCTGGTACGGCGACCCCGACTTCGCGCAGGTGCCTTTGGACACCCTGCTCAGCGATGACTACGCCCGCGCGCGCGCGGCCGGCATCGGCGCCCGCGCTTCATCCGAGTTCCAGCCCGGCAGCCCGGGCGGATTGGCGCCGCGCCTGCCCGACCTGGACGCCGCGGTGCGCACCTTGGCCGCGTCCGACACGCGCTTCGGCGTGGGCGAACCGACCTTCGCGGCGCTGCCGCCGGTAGCCGAATGGGCCGCGCGCGAGATCTTCGTGGGCGACACCTGCCAGATCGACGTCATCGACCGCGACGGCAATATGGTGGCCGCCACACCGTCAGGCGGCTGGCTGTCGTCCAGCCCCGTGGTGCCCGGCCTGGGCTTCCCGCTGACCACCCGCCTGCAAATGACCTGGCTCGACGATGGCGTGCCGGGTCAGTTGCAGCCGGGCAAGCGCCCTTGCACCACCTTGTCGCCCGGCCTGGCCCTGCGCGACGGCCAGCCCTACATGGCTTTCGGCACGCCGGGCGGCGATCAGCAGGACCAATGGACGGTGGCGTTCTTCCTGCGCCATGTCATGGGCATGAATCTGCAGGAGGCAATCGAAGCGCCCTCCTGGCACGTCGATCATTTTCCGGGCTCGTTCTGGCCTCGCAGCCTGACCTTGAACCGGCTGACCGTGGAATCGCGCATGCCGGCCGCCACGCTGGAGGCGTTACGCGCGGCGGGCCACGAGGTCAAGGTAGGGCCGGACTGGTCGGAAGGCCGCATCAGCGCCTGCACCCGCGAACCTGCCGCCGGCGGCGGCCTGCTGCTGCGCGCCGGCGCCAACCCGCGCGGCATGCAGGGCTATGCCGCTGGCCGCTGAACCTGTTTCATCCAACCGGCAGACAGACCGGACACTACGCAAAGGGGTAAACACCATGACACTGCAATTCAAACGACTGCTGCGCGCCTGCGCGCTGGGCCTGGCGCTGGCCGCACCGGCGCTCACCCATGCCGCCTGGCCCGAAAAGCCCATCACCCTGATCGTGCCCTGGGCCGCGGGCGGTTCCACCGACATCCTGGCGCGCGTGCTGTCCGAAGGCCTGACCCAGTCGCTGGGCCAACCCGTCATCGTGGAAAACCGCTCGGGCGCGTCCGGCAACATCGGCACCACCTTCGTGGCCCGCGCCAAGCCCGACGGCTACACCTTGCTGGTGGGCTCGATGAGCACCCACACGATGAACCAGGCGCTCTACTCCAGCATGCCGTTCGACGGCGTGAAGGACTTCACGCCCATCGCCGAACTCGCGCTGGTCACCAACACCCTGGTGGTGAACCCGTCGGTGCCCGCGTCCAACGTCAAGGAATTCATCGCCTACCTGAAGGCCAATCCCGGCACCGTGGCCTACGCGTCCGCCGGCCAGGGTTCCACCAACCATCTGAGCGCCGCGCTGTTCGAGAAGGCCGCCGGCGTGAAGATGATGCACATCCCCTATCGCGGCGGCGCGCCCGCGGTCCTGGACACCGTGGCCGGCCGCACCCAGGTGCTGTTCAGCGCCGGCACGCAGACCCTGCCGCACGTGCAGAACGACAAGCTGAAGCTCCTGGCCGTCACCGAGGAAGCGCGTTCGCCCCTGCTGCCCAAAGTACCCACGGTGGCCGAGACCCTGCCGGGCTATGAACTGTCGGTCTGGTACGGCGCCTTCGGCCCGGCAGGCATGCCGCCCGAGCTGACCGCGCGCCTGAACCGCGAGATCAACCTGATCCTCAAGCGGCCCGAAGTCATCAAGAAAATGGGCGACATGGGCGTGCTGCTGACCGAGACCACGCCGGAACAGTTCGGCCAGATCCTGGCGCGCGACGCGGACAAGTACGGCAAGCTGATCAAAGAACTGGGAATCACCGCCGAATGACCGTCAGCATCCATCTCGCCCCGCCGGCCCAGGCCGGCGTGGCCGCCATCGCCCAGGCCTACGCCGCCGCCGATCCGGCCGCGGCCTTCCGCGCCATCGATGCCCATGCGCACGCCGCGCTGGCTCACACGCTGTGCACGGTCAACCGCTATGACGCGCAGGCCATGCGGGTGGTGCGGCTGTACAGTTCCAACCCCGAGGCCTATCCGCCCGGCGGCAGCAAGGACAAGAGCGGCACCGCCTGGGGCCGCCACGTCCTGCTGGAGCAGAAGTTGTTCGTGGGCGAAGGCGAGGAAGCGATCCGCGAGTTCTTCAATGACCACGACGCGATCCAGCGCCTGGGCCTGCGCTCCGTCATCAACGTGCCGGTGGTGTATGGCGAAGTCTGCCTGGGCACCGTCAACTTCCTGATGCCGCGCGCGGCGGTTTCGGACGCCGACGTGCAGGCTGCGCAGTTGGCGGGCCTGCTGGCCCTGCCGGCATTCCAGGCGCTGCGCCCGCAGGCCTGAAGCAGCGGGGCCCGCCTGGGCCCCGCGCCCTCAGATCAGCGCGCGACGGATACGCGCCGAGGCCATGTCGATCACGACCACGAAGGCCACGATGATGATCATCACCGCGCAGGTTTCGGCGTAGCGGAAACTGCGGATGATCTCCCACAATACGGTGCCGATGCCGCCCGCGCCCACGATGCCGACCACCGAGGCCGAGCGCACGTTGGATTCGAAGCGGTACAGCGAATACGAGATCCACAGCGGCAGCACCTGCGGGATCACGCCGTAGACGATTTCCTCCAGCGCATTCGCGCCAGTGGCGCGCACGCCCTCCACTGGCCGCGGATCGATCGCCTCGACCGCTTCCGAGAACAGCTTGGCCAGCACGCCGGTGGTATGCACCCACAGCGCCAGCACCCCGGCGAACGGGCCCAGGCCCACCGCCACGATGAACAGCATCGCGAACACCATTTCATTGATGGCGCGGCAGGCGTCCATCAGGCGCCGCATCGGCTGGTACACCCAGGCCGGCACGATGTTCGACGAGCACAGCAGCCCCAGCGGCACGGCCACCACGATGGCCAGGAAAGTGCCCCAAACCGCGATCTGTACCGTGACGATCATCTCGTCCAGGTACATGCGCCAGTCGCGAAAATTCGGCGGAAAGAAGTCAGCCGCGAACTCGGCCATGTTGCCCGAATCGCGCAGCAGGTCGAGGGGCCGCATGTCCGCGCCCTTCCACGACATGACCAGCAGCGCCAGCACGACGCCCCATACGAGCAGGACTGGCAGCGACGATCGCGGCGCGGCGGAAAGGCGAGAGGTCTGCATGGCTACGTTCATAAGAAAAGGCGATCCGCGTGATGGTTTTTTTGGTTGCGGGCCAGCCGGCGCGCCCCGCAGCGCGCCGGCTGGCCGGTAAGAGACTTATTGCTTGGCGGCGGGCTGGCCCAGGCTGGCCAGCTTGCTGTCCAGCTCGGCCAGCTGCTTCTGTTTTTCGGCCTGGCCCAGCGTGGCGTCGGCTTCGACCTTGGCCTTCTCGCGCGCCAGTTCGATCTGGCGGATCGGCACCAATTGCTGGTTGTCGGAGGGGCGGAAGCCCTGGTAGGTCAGCGCCTTCAGGTTGGCCAGTTCGCGCTCGGCGTCCTTGCCCTTGCCGTAGTTGACGAAGAAGTCGCGGATGCGGGCCTTCAGGTCGGCCGGCAGGTCGCTGCGCATGACCAGCGGATCCGCCGGGATCAGAGGCGACTTCCACAGCACGCGCACGCTGTCGTTGGCGTCCTTGCCCGTGTTCAGGCGATAACGCTCCAGCGCCTCGGTGTTGTTGACGGCCACGTCCACCTGCTTGTTGATGACCGACAGCAGATTGGTTTCGTGGTTGCTGGCGCGCACCGTCTTGAAGAAGGTCTTGGGCTCGATCTTGTTGGCGGCCCACAGGTAATAGCCCGGCACGGCCGTGCCCGAGGTCGAGTTGGGATCGCCCGCGCCGTAGCTCAGCGTGCCGCCGCGCTTGAGCACGTCGTCCAGCGTCTTCAGGTTGCTGTCCTTGTTGACGATCAGCAGCGACCAGTAGCCGGGATTGCCGTCCTTGTCGATGACGGAGGCGAACACTTCGCCCTTGGCGCGGTCCACCGCTTCGATCGCGGACTTGTTGCCGAACCAGCCCATCTGCACCTTGTTGAAGCGCATGCCTTCGATGATGCCGGCGTAGTCGGACGCGAAGAAGGGCTTGACCGGCACGCCGATGGCGCGGCTCAGGTCGTCGATGACCGGCTGCCAGACCGACTTCAGGTTGGTGGAAGATTCCGTCGAGATGATGCCGAAGTTCAGGGTCTTGGCGTCTTCGGCGTGGACCTGGGTGGACAGGGCCGCGGCGGCGATCAGGGTGACAAAGGTTCTGCGTAGCATGGAAGGCTCCGGGGATAAACGGGTCGGGAAGAATCAGGCGGCTTGCGCCAATCGGGACAGCGGCGCCATGCCCGGCATGGCCGGCGCTTGCGGCGCGTATTCGGGAAGCAGTTCGCTCAGTTCGGAGCCGTACAGGTCGCTGAGCATGGACGGCGTCAGGTCCGCGGAAGGACCGTCATAGACCACCTTGCCGTGGCGCAGCGCTACCACCCGCGGGCAGTAGCGCAAGGCCACATCCACCTGGTGCAGCGACACCACCACCGCCACCTTGCGGCTGCGGTTGATCTGGGCCAGCGTGTCCATCACGCGGCGCGAGGATTCCGGGTCGAGCGAGGCGATGGGCTCGTCGGCCAGGATCACGCGGGCGTTCTGCACCAGGGTGCGGGCGATGGCCGCGCGCTGTTGCTGGCCGCCGGACAGCGTCGAAGCGCGTTGAAATGCGTAGTCGTCTATACCAACCTGGGCAAGCGCTTCGAGGCCTTGGCGCACTTCGCCGCGCAGGAACCAGCGCGTCAGGCTGCGCCACAGCGGCACGCGCGGCAGCAGGCCGGTCAGCACGTTGGTGATGACCGGCAGGCGGCCCACCAGATTGAATTGCTGGAACACGAAACCGATGCCGGCGCGCGCGGAACGCACGTCGCGGCTCAGGCGGCCGTCGCGCTGGATCATGCGGCCGTTGACGGCCACGCTACCCGCATCGCCCGCCACGAAGCCCGACAGGTGGCGCAGCAAGGTCGATTTGCCCGAACCCGAGGCGCCCAGCAAGGCGACCATCTCGCCGTCGGCCACTTGCAGGTTCACGCCGTCCAGCGCCTTGGCGCCGGCGTGGAAGCTCTTGCTGAGCCCTAGTACTTCGATGGCGTAAGTCATCGTTGAATCCCCATGGAATGTGTTCATGGCCGCATTCTGTTTTCGCGGCATGACAGCACGATGACCTGGGAATCGATTCATTTGGCGGAAAATAGGGACGCCGCAATGATCTGAAAGACGTTCGTCATAAATGGCCGCTTCCAGCCCCGCGCGCCCAGGTATATTGGAAATATTCCCTCACCAGCCTGGCGTTCATCATGATCAAAGGTTCCTGCCTGTGCAGCCGAGTCGCCTACGAGATCAGCGGCCCGCTTACCGACGCCCTCAACTGCCATTGCACGATCTGCCGCAAAGCGCATGGCGCCGCATTCCGCAGCCGGGCGACGGTCCAGGCCAAGGACTTCGCCTGGACGCGGGGCGAAAACCACGTCACGTGGTATTGCTCGTCCCCTGGCAGCTACCGCGGCTTCTGCGAAGCCTGCGGCACGCCCTTGCTGACCCGTTTCGATCAGACCCCGGACGTCTACGGCCTGCCGCTGGGACCGCTGGACGACGACCCCGGCATCAAGCCGGCCGCCCATTGCCACGTGGCCAGCAAGGCGCCCTGGTTCGACATCAGCGACGATCTGCCGCAATACCCCGACGCGTATGGCGCGATGGAAGAAGACCATCCGCAAGCGGTTACATAAAAACTCAACCAAGAAGTTGAATTTCTTCGGAAGAGCGGGATATATTCAACCTTATGGTTGAATCAAATCCCTCCCCCGTCCTCGATGTCGTCTTTCGCGCGCTGGCCGATCCCACGCGCCGCGACATGCTGCGCAGCCTGGCCCAGGGCGAGCAAACCATAGGCGAGCTGGCGGCGCCCCACAGCATGAGTTTCGCGGGCGCCTCCAAGCATGTGCAGGCCCTGGAACGCGCCGGCCTGGTCCGGCGCTCCATCCGCGGCCGCACGCATGTATGCAGCCTCAATCCGGAACCCATGGCCGAGGCCATGCAGTGGCTGCGCTTCTATGAACAATTCTGGTCGGGCAAGCTGGGCGCGCTGGAAGCCGCGCTCATCGCCAACCGCCCCCCGGCCCCATCTTCTGGAGAACAACATGAGTGATCACGGCGTCGTCCTGGACCCCACCTCCATCCGCTTCACGCGGATATTGCCCGCCAGCGTCGATGAGGTCTGGGCCTTCCTCACTGAATCGGAAAAGCGGGGCCTCTGGCTGGCGTCCGGGGACATGGAACTGCGCGAGGGCGGCGGCGTCACGCTGCGCTTCATGCATGCCGACCTGTCCTCGGTGGCCGAGCCCGTGCCCGAGGCCTACAAACCGTATGAAGGCGGCGTCACCACGCAAGGCATCATCACGCGCTGCGAACCGCCGCGGCTGTTGGCGTTCACTTGGGGCGGCTCCCCCGGGCATCCGTCCGAAGTCACGTTCGAGCTGTCGCCCCAAGGCCAGGAGACACGCCTGGTGCTGACGCACCGCAAGCTGTCCTCGCGCGACGGCATGGTGGACGTGGCCGGCGGCTGGCATGTGCACCTGGGCGTGCTCGAAGCCCGGCTGGCCGGCCGCGCGCCCGGCCCGTTCTGGTCCGTTCTCGGCCGGGTGGAAGAAGAATATCGGGAGCGGATCCCGTCTGGCCAGAGTCGTTGAGCAACAACTATCACGGCGCAGTGACAGATAAATACTGGCTAATCACTGCGCTTTGCAGTAACATAAGTCCGTGATTTTTCCGCAAAAACCGGGCTTCGGTCACTCTGCGTGCCAACCTGTACCCCCTGCGGGCATTGCTCCGGGCCAACCCAGGACGTGCCCGGCTTTGCCGGAACAACCCCGCCCCTGCCAGATTGGCCGCCAACCCAACCGCCGCGCGGTCTGGCAGCAAAAGATCCACCCCGCTTCTTCCGGCGATTTGCGCAAAACGCGCCGCCGCGACCAAGCCGCGCACCGCGCGCACACTACCCTCGCGGCGCGAGTATCCGTCATTTCAGACATCCGCTTCGGATGCCGTGGCCCCTACCCGCGCTTGCCCGGACGTTTTACGTTCAAACCGCTGGATCCGCTAGTCCGGGTCCGACGCGCTTGCCGCCTTGCGCGGCGTGTCTTGCCGCCGGCATGGCTGCGCGTATTGATAGGAGAAAAGAATGGCTAAAGAAGAACTCATCGAACTGGATGGCATCGTTGACGAAGTGCTGCCCGATAGCCGCTACCGCGTGAAGCTGGACAACGGCATCGAAGTCGGCGCCTACGCCTCCGGCCGCATCCGCAAGCACCGCATCCGCATCCTGGCGGGCGACCGCGTCACCCTGGAAATGTCGCCGTATGACCTGACCAAGGGCCGCATCAACTTCCGCCACAAGGACGAGCGCGGTCCCGCCCCGCAGCGTCCCCAGCAATACCGCCGCTAAGCCAGGGCCACAGGGCCGGCCCCGCGCCGGCCCCCACTCTCGCGCCAGCCCTAAACCTGGACCGCGAAATGCCGTAATGCGTGGAGCGCCCGTTCATGAAAGAATGGCGCCCTCTGCCAGGCGCGACGCCGGCAGGAATAGCATGAAGCAAGATGGACCTGACACAAGATCTGCAAGCCGCCGCTGACCAGCTTGCCCTGGCGCGAAGAAAATTCGTCAAGGGCGAGGAAGGCCTGCGCCTGCTGCACCAGTCGCGCGAGGCCTTCATCAACAGCCTGCGCAATACCGGCCTGACTTACGCCGACGCCAAGACCAAGTACGACAACTGCCTGGACGACCAGGAAGCCGAGCAGTTTCACGTGCGGCAGCAGATGGACTATGCGGAACGCGTGCACCAGCACGTGCTGCAACTGATCGCGCAGCGGGCCGCCACGGCCTGAAGGCGCGCGGGCCGGACCCGCCGCGCCTTCTCTTCCCGACAGGAATCAGGGCTTGAATGCCCCGATGAAGATAGCCGGATCGACGCGCGCGTCGTTCAGGCTGACGTTCCAGTGCAGATGCGGACCGGTCGCGCGGCCGGTCGCTCCCACCTTCCCCACCAGTCCGCCGCGCGGCACCTCGTCGCCAACTTTCACGTCGATGGCCGACATGTGGCAGAACATGCTGACGAAGCCCTGGCCATGGTCCAGGAACACCGTCTTGCCATTGAAGAAGTAATCCCCCACCAGCACCACCACGCCGGCGGCCGGCGCCTTGATCGGCGTGCCCGAGGGCACGGCGAAATCCAGTCCGGAATGCGGATTGCGTTCCTCGCCATTGAAGAAGCGCCGCAGGCCGAACGGGCTGGACAGGCGGCCGCCGTTCACCGGCCGGTCCAGCAGCAGGTTGCTGGGCGTGACGCCGGCGCGATAGGCGCGGTTGGCTGCGGCCTGCTCGGCTTGTTCGCGCTCGATGCGCTTCATGTCGTCCGGATCCGGATTGACCTGGCGCGGATTCTTCAGCGTGATGTGCTGGGCCTTGTATTCCTTGGCGCCGACCTTGAACGGCAGCGCGCGCTTGCCTTGCGCGTCCTTGACCTCCGCCTGCTGTTCGCCCGGCTTCACGCTGAGCGGGATGCCGACCACGGCGATCCACTGCTTGCCCTCTTCGCGCACCACCAGCACGCGCCGCCCCAGGAAAGTAACTTCGGGCGCGCGCTCGGCGTTGCCCAGGCCGAGGACAGCGACGCCGCCCGGCACGGGAACGTTGAGCTTGCGGCTGATGAAGCCGGCCTGCTGCGCACGGGCCGGCAGGCCCAGGCAGAGAGCGGCCGCGGCCAGGCCCAGCCGCAGGACGTCGCGACGATGATGCATGGCGTTCACAGGCACAGGTTGGCGGGCTCGATGATGCTCTGATCGCGGCGCGCGATGCGCGTGGACAGGCGCACGTCGGTCTTGCCCTTCCAGTGTATGGTCGTCAGCACGGCCTCGACCCCCAGGCTGTCTTCCTGGATCAGTTCAAAGCCGTTGCGCACCGCCTTCTGCTGGAAATTGATGCCCAGGTTCTTCCAGGATTCCGCCACGCAGGCCGTGTAGTCCTCGGGCGTGCGCTGGGTGGAGCCGTAGAAGACCGGATCGCGGTCGCGCACGTCTTTGACGTTGGCGCAGGCCGACAAGGCTGCCAGGACAGTAAGGGACAAGACGGTGCGGACCTTCATGGCGATGGGACTCTCGAACGGTGGGAGGTGAAAGGGGCGGCCAATATAACGCAGCGCCGGATCAAGCCTGCGGCGCGCGGCGGGCCGATTTGGGACGAAAGGCCGTAATGACTTCCGGCCGGGTCTCGGCGTAGGGGCCGCCGATGAGATCGATACAATAGGGGATGGCGGCGAAGATGCCCGGCACCAGCACGGCGCCGTCCTCGCCCTTCAGCCCTTCCAGCGTTTCACGGATGGATTTCGGCTGGCCAGGCAGGTTCACGATCAGGGCGGCATGGTCGGGCGTTTCCCTGATGACCGCCACCTGGCGCGACAGGATGGCCGTGGGCACGAAGCGCAGGCTGATCTGGCGCATCTGCTCGCCGAAGCCGGGCATTTCCTTGGTGGCGACCGCAAGCGTCGCCTCGGGCGTGACGTCGCGGCGCGCCGGACCGGTGCCGCCGGTGGTCAGGACCAGGTCGCAGCCGCAGCCGTCCACCAGTTCGATCAGCGTCTCCGAGATGCGTGCGGGCTCGTCGGGGATCAGCCGGTCCACCGCCTGCCAGGGCGAGGCCAGGGCGCCGCCGAGCCATTCGCGCAGTGCGGGCAGTCCCAGGTCCTGGTACGTGCCGCTGGAGGCGCGGTCGGAAACGGACACCAGGCCCACGATCAGTTCGTCGGGGTGCTTGCGGGCGATACGGGTAGAAGCGGTCATGGGCTGCGCGATCTGGGTAAGGAGCATGCGGGCGGCGCGGATGCGGCGGCGGGCGAGGTCAATCATGGAAATCCAGAAGAACCCCGCCACAGCGATGCTATCGCATTCTTTCCCTGCGGGAATCGCGGCGGCAGGCCGCGCACCGGCGCCGGCCCCTGTGGCAAAAAGGCGAATCGGCTTTGGCCCCGCTTTCCCGCGCTTGTTCCAGTCATGCCCGCTCGATAACATCCGCTAACAAACTTACCCCTATAGAGAGAGCCCCGCGCGGCATTGGTTCCCCATGTTCAAACGCACACTACGGCAGCATGCGCTGGCAGCGGCGCTGGCCCTGGCCGCGGCGGCTGCCGCCGGGTGGGGCGCCCTGCACGCCCTGGCGCTGAAGACGGAGCCGGTGCCGGCCGCCGCGCCGGGCATCTATATTCCCAACCTGGGCAATACGCTGCAGGAACAGACGCGCAACCTGTCCCGCATGAGCCAGGCCTTGCGCACGGGCGACCGGCTGGTGATCCTGGGTTCGTCCGAACTGACCAGCAACGACCTGCGTTTCGTGCCCTACCGCTACCTGGCCGACGAATTGCAGATGCCGGTGCTGGCCTACGGCCATTCGGGCTTCCAGTCGCTGGGCATGCAGCTGGTGCTGGCGGCCATGGCCGAGGACTTGTCGCCGACATCGCGCGTGGTCGTGATGCTGTCGCCGGGCTGGTTCGACGGCGAGGGCGGGCTGGGGGCGGACGAATTCAAGGAGCACGCCAATCCGCTGCTGCCCCGCCTGCTGCGGCAGCCCGAGGGCCGCGCGGAGCTGGTCCGCTGGCTGCAGGCCAAGGGCGACGCGGGCGTCGCCTGGTCGATGGCGGCCGAGCAGGCCTATGTCTTCCGCCAGCGCCTGGTCGATCTGTGGGCCCCCGCCCATGCGGCGCCCGTCCCGGAGCGCGAACGCGAGGGGCCGCCCACGGCCGCCCGGGTGGTGGATTGGGAAGCGCTGGCGGCCCAGGCGCAGGGCGCCGAACAAGCCCTGATGGGCGGCAACCGCTACGCTGTGCGCGACGAGTTCTTCAATAAATACCTGCGCAGCATTCCCGCGGGCGGCAAGACCGCCTATCAGCCGCAGCCGCTGACCGGCCGCGACGAACTGCGCGAACTGGACGCCCTGATGGCTTTGCTGCGCCAGCGCGGCGTCAATGCCCTCTTTGTCATGCAGCCGCTGCACCCCCTGGTATTCAAGGACCTGGACCGCTTCGGCCCGGTGCAGCGGGAAGTCGCGGCGCTATGCCAGCGCTACGCCATGCGCTGCATGGACATGTACAGCGCGCCCTTCGAAGTGGGGACGCTGCGTGACGTGCAGCACCTGGGAGAGCTGGGCTGGCTGCGCGTGAACCAGAAGATCGCGGAAGTTTTCTACCCATGAAGGAGGGCCGGCAATGAAACGCACCCTGTGGCTGTGCCTGCTCTACCTGGGCGTCCTGGCGGTGATGCTGATCCAGGCGGATACCTCGGCAAATCTGGGCAAACCGATGGAAATCGAGTTCCAGTATTCGAAATTCTGACCCTGGGCGGGGTCCGCTGCCCGTACTTGGTAGCCGCAAGCAACCAGTGACAGGTCACAAATCTGCAATAATCGGCTCCTCTCGCCGGAACCTCCCCCGCCTCCATGTTCGACCTCTTCCACGGCCTAGACCTCTGGGTTGGCCTCAGCCTTGCGCTGGCCCTGACATTCGTCCTGGCCTTCGAATTCATCAACGGATTCCATGACACGGCGAACGCCGTGGCCACGGTCATCTACACCAAGGCCATGCCACCGCATCTGGCGGTGGTGCTTTCCGGCATATTCAACTTCCTCGGCGTGCTGCTGGGCGGCGTGGGCGTGGCCTATGCCATCGTGCACCTGCTGCCGGTGGAACTGCTGATCAATGTGGACACAGGCCGCGGACTGGCCATGGTGTTCGCCATGCTGGCCGCGGCCATCGCCTGGAACCTGGGCACCTGGTACTTCGGCATCCCGGCATCCAGCTCGCACACGCTGATCGGTTCGATCCTGGGCGTGGGCCTGGCCAATGCGCTGATCACCGACCTGCCGCTGGCGGACGGCGTCAACTGGGGCAAGGCCATCGACATCGGCCTGTCCCTGGTGGTGTCGCCGGTGGCCGGCTTCCTGGTGGCGGGCGGCCTGCTGCTGGCGCTCAAGCGCTGGCTGCCGCTGTCGAAGATGCACAAGACGCCGGAACAGCGCCGCGCCCTCGACAACAAAAAGCATCCGCCCTTCTGGAACCGCCTAGTGCTGGTACTGTCCGCCATGGGCGTGAGCTTCGTGCACGGCTCCAACGACGGCCAGAAAGGGATCGGCCTGATCATGCTGGTGCTGATCGGCATCGTCCCCGCCAACTTCGTGCTGGACACCAACAGCACCACCTACCAGATCGAGCGCACCCGCGACGCCGCCAACCACCTGAACGTGTTCTACCAGCGCAATGAAGCCATGCTGGGCGACTACCTGGCGCTCAAGCGCGTGGACGCGACCACCGAGCTGCCGCGCAACTTCCGCTGCGATCCCGAGCTGACCATGCCGACCATCGCCGCGTTGCAGACCGATCTGCACGGCGTGTCCAATTACGCCGACCTGTCGGCCGAAAAGCGCATCTCCGTGCGCCGCTACCTGCTCTGCCTGGACGACACGGCCAAGAAGGTCGCGCGCATCGAAGGCCTGCCCGCGCGCGAACGCGCCGACCTGCAGCGCCTGCGCGCCGACCTGACGGCCACCACCGAGTACGCCCCCTTCTGGGTGATCGTGGCGGTCGCCCTGGCGCTGGGCGCGGGCACCATGGTCGGCTGGCGCCGCGTGGTGCTGACGGTGGGCGAAAAGATCGGCAAGCAGGGCATGACCTATGCGCAGGGCATGTCCGCGCAGGTGACCGCCATGGGCGCGATCGGCATCGCCAACGTCTTCAGCCTGCCGGTGTCCACTACCCACGTGCTGTCCTCGGGCGTGGCCGGAACGATGATCGCCAACAAGAGCGGCCTGCAAGGCAGCACCGTGCGCAACATCCTGATGGCCTGGGTGCTGACCCTGCCCGCCTCGATGCTGCTGGCCGCCGGCCTGTTCTGGATCGGCGTGCAGATCGCCGGCTGATGCCTTACGGCCGTGCAGGCAATCTGCACGGCCGATGCAACACTCTGGCTACCCCGCCAGGCTTCCGCCCGGCACGGCCCGCGTCTACCATGGCGCCATGGCTACCTCAAATCCCACCCTGCATTACATTTTCGACCCGCTCTGCGGCTGGTGCTACGGCGCCGCGCCGCTGGTGGAGGCGGCTCGCGCCGTGCCCGGCCTGGACATCGCGCTGCATGGCGGCGGCATGATGACGGGCGGCAACCGCCAGCCGGTCACGGACAGGCTGCGCCGCTATGTCATGCCGCATGACGAACGCATCGCCGGCCTGACGGGCCAGCCCTTCGGCGACGACTACTACGACGGCCTGTTGCGCGACGAGGGCGCGGTGTTCGATTCGGAGCCGCCCACCACCGCCGTCCTGGCCGCGCAGACGCTGGCCGGCCGCGGACTGGACCTGCTCAAGCGCATCCAGCGCGCCCACTATGTGCAGGGCCTGCGCATCGCCGATCCGGCGGTGCTGGAGTCCCTGGCGGCCGACATCGGCCTGGACCCGGAAGCCTTCCGCGCCGCCTACGCCGCCGCCCAGGGGGCCGAAACGGCCGCGCACATCGCCGCCAGCCGCAGGCTGCTGGCGCAGGTCGGCGGCAGCGGCTTTCCCACCCTGGCGCTGGAACGCGCTGGCGTCCACGAAATGCTGGAGCCCAGCCGCTACCTGGGCCGCCCCGAGGAATGGCAGGCGGACCTGCGCGCGCGCATCGGGCGCGGCTAAAGCCTGCGCCGCCGCCTCAGGCTTCCTCGATGTCCCCGTCGCGCTGCAGCGCGCGATGCATGGCCGGGCGGCCGCCCAGCCGTTCCGCATAGGCGGTGAACACGGGCGTCTCGGGCATCACCTTCACCTGCATCATGTATTGCAGGGTGCCGCCCAGCACGATATCCACCGCCGAAAACCTGTCGCCCAGGAAAAACGGCCGCGCCTGCAAGACCCGGGTCAAAACCTGCTCGACTTCGTCGGCCGACCCCCAGCCCAGCGCGCTGCCCGGGTGCGGCGTCTTGAAGGCGCGTTCGGCCATGGCAGGCTCGAACACGCCGGTGGAATACGCCAGCCAGGTCAGATAGGGACCGCGCAGCGGGTCGCCCACGAGCGGACCCAGGCCGGCTTGTGGGAACAGATCGGTCAGATAAAGGGCGATGGCCGGCGTTTCGAAGACCGGCACGCCGTCATGCACCAAGGCCGGCACCTTGCGGTGCGGATGGATGTCGATGTAGTCCGAGGGCATATGACCCGCGCCGTCGCTGCCGCGGATGGACACCATCTCGGTGTCATAGGGCACGCCCAGTTCTTCAAGCAGCCAAAGTATCCGGAACGACCGCGAGCGCGGCGCGTGATAGAGCGTAAGCATGGTCGGTCTCCCTGGAAGTCCGACCATTTTGCTCCGCGGGCGTTACGCCGCCAAGGCCAGCAACACCCCGTATCCGGCCATGCCCAGCAGCACCGCGACGCCGGCATTGCTGACCAGGCGCGCGGCCACGGCAGTCACGACCAGGCCGCCGACGTAGGGGCCGATGTTCGCCGCCTGCTCGCCAGCGGCCAGCAGGTCGGGCACGATCACCGCCGCCGCGATCCCGGCCAGCAGCGACGGCCCCAAGGCGGCCAGCGCCGAGCCCTCGCGCGACAGGTGGCGCAGCAGACGGCTGCGCTCGGACAGCATGAAAGGCAAGGCGCGCGTCAGATAGGTGATGGCCGCCATGGCGATCACCGCCCCCCAGAAACCCAGTCCGTCGGTGTTCATGCGGACCTCCGCAGGCGATAGGCGGCGCAGCCGATGACCGCGCCGGCCAGGATGGCGAGGCTGGTATGGCCCAGCGCGGCCACGACGCCGGCGCCCGCCACCGCCGCCATGATGGGCAGGCCCATGCCCCGCTTTGCGCTCTGGCACACCAGGGCCATGAACAACGCGGGCAGCGCGAAGCGCATCACCTGGGACAGCATGGGGTAGTGGCGTTCCAGCCCGTCTCCCGCATAGACGCCGACGGCGGTGCCAGCGATCCAGGTCAGCCAGGCGCCCAGACCCAGCGCGATCATCCAGCGCTGGCGGCCCGCGGGCTCCACGGCCTGCAGGCGGTTGAAGGCCGTGGCAAAGACTTCATCGGTAAGCAGGAACGCGACCTTCAGGCGCTGATTCAGCGCCGCGGGCAGGAAGCGCGACAACAGCGGACCGTACAGCAGATGGCGGGCATTAAGCAGCGAGCACAGCGCCACCACCCACAGCCACGGGGTGCCGGCCTTGATGGAAGCGAGCAGCAGGAACTGGCTGGCGCCGGCGTACACCAGCACGGAAATCAGCACCACTTGCAAGGGCGACAGGCCCGCCGCCACGCCGGCGATGCCGAAGGTCACGGCCACCGGGAAGTAGCCGATCATGACGGGCAGGCAGGATTTCAGGCCATCGATGCGGGCGCTGCCCGCAAGAGCGGGCGCGGGCGCGGGGGCAGGAGGTGTCTGCAAGGGTTTTCGCTGATGTCGTTCCACAACCAGCTAGTTTACCCATCCGCGCACCGCCGTTACTTGCCTTCCAGGCCCAGCGCGCGCAGTTGCGCCTTCAGGCGACGGACTTCCTGGCTCAGGTCCAGGATCAGCGCCGCCGCGTCCAAGCCCGCGCCATAGTCCCGCAACAGGCGGCGGGCGTCCAGCGCCCGCTGCAAGTCGGCGCTGTAGAAGCGCCATTCGGCGGGCCCCTGGCCGCTGGCGGTGACGATGCCGACCTCGACCAGGCGCACGACCCATTCGACTTCCTCGCCGCAGGCGCGGGCCAGATCGTCGGCGGAAAGCGGCCGGGACTTGCCCACGACAGTGGCGGTGGTGACGACTATTTTTTTCATGGTCATACCCCCAGGTGACGCCGCGGATTGAAGGGCAGGTCCTGCTGCAGCTTGCGGTAGGCCTCCTTGGCCGCCTCGCTGTCAGCGGGCGGCAAGACCAGGTCCAGCACCAGGTAGAGGTCTCCCGGCGGATCGCCTGGAATGCCGCGTCCGCGCAGGCGCAGCTTGCGGCCGTTGGCGGACCCCGCGGGGATCGCGACTTCGACCGTACCGCCCGGCGTGGGCGCATGCACGCCGGCGCCCAGCGCGGCTTCCCAGGGCGCCACCGGCAGCGTCATGTAGAGATCGCGGCCGTCGGCGCGGTAGCGCGGATGCGGCTTGAAGCGGACTTCCAGATAGAGGTCGCCGTTCTCGCCGCCGCCATAGCCCGGCATGCCCTGCCCGGCCAGCCGGATGTATTGGCCTTCGCGCACGCCTGGGGGAATGCGCACGCTGAGCGTACGGGTCTGCATATGCGGGCGGCCCTGCTCGTCCATCTGCATGGAACGCAGGCTGATGTCGCGCGTGGCGCCCTTGAGCGCATCTTCGAGGTCCACCTCGATCGCGGCGTGGTGGTCCTCGCCGCGCGCACGGAACTCCTGTTGCTGCTGGGCCCCGCCCCGCCGGCTGCGGCCGCCGAACAGCGAGGAGAAGAACTCGCTGAACTGCGCCTCGTCGCCGGGCGCGGCGCCGCGATGGAACTCGAAGCCTTCGTCCCAGCCGGGCGGCGGCTGGAAACTGCCCTCGGGCGATACGCCGGCGGCCAGATTGTCGTAGGCCAGGCGCTTTTCCTTGTCGCGCAGCACGTCGTAGGCTTCGTTGACATCGCGCATGCGCGTTTCGGCGTCGCTTTCCTTGCTGACGTCGGGATGGTATTTGCGGGCGAGCTTGCGGTAGGCGCGCCGGATGTCGTCTTCGGAGGCCTCCCGCTCCACCCCCAGAATGCTGTAGTAGTCCTTGAACTCCATGTGCAGCCCTTGGCAAAGCGTTGCGGCCGCCTCCGGTTGCGCCGGGTTCGGCCTGGGATATCAAGAAGATAGGGGTTATGGGACGATTTTTCAATGCGCCTTGTCAGGCTTTTGGCATCGCGCATAATGTCCGGTTGGCGCCCCAATGCGCCAACCCCGAACACGGCAAGCCCACAGGAACAGATCGTGCTGGAAATCATCGACGCAGACTTCAACAACCCCGAACACGGCCGCCAGGTGCTGGCCATGCTGAACGAGTACGCCAGCGGCCCCATGGGCGGCAATGCTCCGCTGCCCGACTACGTGCAGCAGAACCTGATCGCCGAACTGGCCCGCCGTCCGGCCGCTCGCGCGCTGCTGGCCCGCATCGATGGCGAAACCGCCGGCGTGGCGGTCTACCTTGAGGGCTTCTCCACGTTCTCCTGCCGCCCGCTGCTCAATCTGCACGACCTGGGCGTGGCGGAAAAATTCCAGGGCCGCGGGGTGGGCACGGCGCTGCTGTCGGCGCTGGAAGACCGGGCGCGTGATCTGGGCTGCTGCAAGATCACGCTGGAAGTGCTGGAAGGCAACGCGGTCGCCCAGGGGCTGTACCGCAAGCTCGGTTTCGAAGGCTATGCCCTGGACGAAACCACCGGCCGCGCCATGTTCTGGCACAAGAAGCTGCCCGCGCTGGCGTAGTATCCATTCCATGCCGGACGCCGTCGCGTCCGGACCACGACGCAGGATTCACAATGAAGATGAGCAACATCCCCTTTGGCACCACCGACTGGTCCGAGGTGGAACGTACCGAACACGCCGGCGACACCGGCATGGCCTATTGGCGCACCCGGCAATTCGGCGACCTGCGCGTGCGCATGGTCGAATACACGCCGGGCTACCTGGCCGACCACTGGTGCAGCAAGGGCCACATCCTGTTCTGCCTGGAAGGCGAACTGCACACTGAACTGGAAGATGGCCGGCAGTTCGTGCTGACGCCCGGCATGAGCTACCAGGTCGCGGACCAGGCCGAGCCGCACCGCTCGTCCACCGCCGTCGGCGCCAAGCTCTTCATCGTCGACTGAGGCCCCGGCGCGACAGGCCGGCCGCAGATGCGTTACGCTTTGAAGTAGCTGCGGCCTATCGCCGCCGCGCATGCCATTACCCGTCCGACTGGAGACTAGATTTTGGGCGCCCCGCTTACGCTATTCGTCGATTCCCTGTTCCTCAGCCCCTACGCCATGTCGGCCTATGTGGCGCTGACTGAAAAACAGCTGCCGTTCGAGGTGCGCCCCATCGACCTGGAAGCGGGTGAGCAACGCATGCAGCCTTACCAGAGCCGCGCGCTGACCTCCCGGGTGCCGGCATTGACGCACGCGGACTTCAGCCTGACCGAATCCAGCGCCATCACCGAATACCTGGAAGACGCCTTCCCCGCTCCCGCACATGCCGCGCTGTATCCGCGCGACGTGCGCCAGCGCGCCCGCGCCCGCCAGTTGCAGGCCTGGCTGCGCAGCGACCTGGGCGCGCTGCGCCAGGAACGCCCGACCGAAACCGTGTTCTACGGCGCCGCCGGCCTGCCGCTATCGGATGCCGCGCACGCCGCCGCGGCCAAGCTCATCCACGTGGGCACCCATCTGCTGGGGACGGGCCGGACCTCGCTGTTCGATGAATGGAGCATCGCGGATACCGACCTCGCCGTCATGCTCAAGCGCCTGTTCCAGGACGACCTGCCAGACGCCCTGCGCGCCTATGCCGATGCCCAGTGGCAGCGCCCCTCCGTCCAGAAATGGCTGGAGCACAACGCCGCCGCGCGCGCCTGACCCGAGCGGGAGCCGCGATGCAACTGCTGGATCACGTCTCCATCGCCGTTTCCCGCCTGGACGCCGCACGGCCGTTCTACGACGCCATCATGCAGGCGCTGGGCGCGGCCAAGGTCTATGACCGCCCCGACGCGCTCGGCTACGGTGAACGCTGCCAGGCCGGCCGCAGCCAGCACAGCTACCTGTCCGTTTTCGCCGACGACGCCGCTGCACCGGCCGCGCGCCGCCACTGGTGCTTCAAGGCGCCCAGCCGCGCCGCGGTCGACGCATTCCACGCCGCTGGCCTGGCCCATGAGGGGCGCGATGACGGCGCCCCGGGCTTGCGCCGGCATTACCACCCCCACTACTACGCCGCTTTCCTGCTGGACCCTTCGGGTAACCGCATCGAAGCAGTCTGCCACGACCCGGTTTGAACCGTCGCCCGGCGGCCCGGCTCTAAAAGGGGACGGGAAGATCAGTGCCATTTGACCTGCGTCAAGACCCATGATGTTGCACCGCAACATCAGTTGCGGTGTAATGGAGAGGTCAACTCGGCCGGTTCCACTCGGAATCGGCGCGGCGGTTCGCCGCCGCAAGCAACCTACAGGAGATCGCCATGGCCGGATCCGGCAACGATCGCGTACCCGCCCCGCCCTTCAACCCCTGGACGGCCGCCTACGAATACGCAGTGGACGCCTGGCAGCGCGGCGTGCTTTACGCCGATGTGATGCGCCAGCGCGGCAACCAGTACCACGAGCACATGGCCAAGCGCGCCCCGAATGTGCTGAGCATGGAATCCGAACTGGTGATGGACGGCCGCTGCCTGCCGCGGCCCGTCAACTACGGCCTGCTGCGCATCAAGCCGCCCGAAGGCGTGGAAACCGATCCCATCAAGCGGCCCTTCCTGGTGGTCGACCCGCGCGCTGGACACGGCCCCGGCATCGGCGGCTTCAAGCCCGAGAGCGAGATCGGCGTGGCGCTGCGCGCCGGCCACCCCTGCTACTTCGCCACCTTCCTGCCGCAGCCCATGCCGACGCAGACCGTCGAAGACGTGATGATGGCCGAGGCCCGCTTCCTCGAGGAAATCATCGCGCTGCACCCCAACGCCGAAGGCAAGCCGGTGGTGGTGGCCAATTGCCAGGCGGGCTGGCAGATCATGATGACCGCCGCGGTGCGGCCCGAACTGTTCGGCCCCATCATCGTGGCCGGCGCCCCCCTGTCGTACTGGGCCGGCTGGCGCGGCATGAACCCCATGCGCTACGCCGGCGGCCTGTTGGGCGGCAGCTGGCTCACCGCCATGACCAGCGACCTGGGCGACGGCAAATTCGACGGCGCCTGGCTGGTGCAGAACTTCGAGAACCTAAATCCGGCCAACACGCTGTGGTCCAAGCAGTACAACCTGTACGCCAATGTCGACACCGAGGCCAAGCGCTACCTGAGCTTCGAGAAATGGTGGGGCGGCCATGTCTTCCTGAACGGCCCGGAAATCCAGTACATCGTCGACAACCTGTTCGTGGGCAACCGCCTGGCCACCGCCGGCCTGGTGACCTCGGACGGAATCCGCATCGACCTGCGCAACATCCGCTCGCCCATCGTGGTGTTCTGCTCCAAGGGTGACAACATCACGCCCCCGCCGCAGGCGCTGGGCTGGATCCCCGACCTGTACCAGGACGAATCCGAAGTGCTGGCGCATGGCCAGACCATCGTCTATGCCGTGCACGAAAGCATCGGCCACCTGGGCATCTTCGTGTCCGGCAGCGTGGCGCGCAAGGAGCACCAGGAGTTCACCTCCAACATCGACATGATCGACGTGCTGCCGCCGGGCATCTATCAGGCGGAAATCGCCGACAAGACGCCCGACACGCCCAACGCCGACCTGGCTTTCGGCAATTACGTGCTGTCGTTCGAGCAGCGCAGCCTGGACGACGTGCGCGCCATCGTCGAGCGCAATGAAGAGGACGACCGCCGCTTCGCCGCCGTCGCCCGCATTTCGGACATCAACCTGGGCATGTACCGCAGCTTCGTGCAGCCCTGGCTGCGCGCCCTGGTCACGCCGCAGTCGGCGGAATGGTCGCAGCGCCTGCATCCGCTGCGCCTGCCCTATGAATTGATCTCCGACCGCAATCCGGCCATCGCGCCCATCGCGCAGGTCGCCGAGCAAGTGCGCGAGCATCGCCAGCCGGCCTCGCCCGCCAACCCCTTCCTGATGGCCCAGGAAATGTTCTCGAACCTGATCGAGACCAGCCTGAACATCTGGCAGGAGCTGCGCGATTCCGCCGACGAGCGCACCTTCATGGGCGTGTACGGCTCCCCCCTGGTGCAGGACCTGGCCGGCCTGGGCGCGCGCTCCGGCCCGCCGCGCAAGCACCCGGGCGTATCGCCCGAACACCGCCGCTTCATGGAAGAGCGCGCCGCGGAACTGCGGTCGCTGATGCTGGAAGGCGGCCTGCGCGTCGCCGCGATCCGGATGCTGCTGTACGTGTCGGGTGCCGAAGGCGGCCTGGACGAACGCAGCTATGCGCTGATCCGCAAGATGCGCGCCGAATCCGACACCGCCCTGTCGCTGCAGGAATTCAAGGACATCATCCGCGACCAGGCCTTGCTGATGACCCTGGACGCGGCCGGCTCGATCCAGGCCATACCGCAGCTGCTGGAGCACGCGCCGGCCCCCGCGATCCGCGAGACGCTGGACACCATGAAACACGTGCTGGAAGCCGCCGAGCCCCTGAGCGAGGCCGCCCGCATCAGCCTGGACGAGATGGAACGCCTCTTCGAGTATGCCGAGCGTCGCGCGCAGAAGCGCGACGAGGCGTTGCAACCGGCGCCCAAAAAGACGCCGGCCGTGACGCGCAAATCGGTGCGCGCGGCGGCGGCCAGGCACGAGTCCCCCTCGGCCGCGGCCCAGCCTGCCGTTCCGGTGCGCGCCAAGCGCAGCGCCTCGGCCAAGCCCGCCGCGCGTCCCGCGCGCAAATCCGCCAAGGCAAAATCCGAATGACGCTGCCACCCTCGACCCATTACGACAAGCTCATCGCGCGCGCGCAGACGCTGGCGCCGGCGCATTGCGCCATCGCCCACCCCTGCGACGAACCCTCGCTGTCGGCCGCGCTCGAAGCGCGCGACCTGGGCCTGCTCAAGCCTATCCTGGTGGGCCCGGAGCAGAAGATCCGCGCCGTCGCCGCCGAGCACAAGCTGAACCTGGGCGACGCCCGCATCGTCGACGCGCCGCACAGCCACGCGGCGGCCGAATGCGCCGTCGCCCTGGTGCGCAGCGGCGAGGCCGAGCTGCTGATGAAAGGCAGCCTGCACACGGACGAACTGATGCATGAAGTGGTGGCGCGCAGCACCGGGCTGCGCAGCAGCCGGCGCATCAGCCACGTCTTCATCATGGAAGTGCCGACCTACGCGGAGCCGCTGTTCATCACCGACGCCGCCATCAACATCTTCCCGGACCTGGAAACCAAGGCCGACATCATCCGCAACGTGATCGACCTGCACCACGGCCTGGGCCTGGGCGAGCCGCGCGTGGCGATCCTGTCGGCGGTCGAGCAGGTCAACCCCAGCATCCCCAGCACCATCGAAGCCGCCGCGCTATGCAAGATGGCCGACCGCGGCCAGATCTCAGGCGGGCTGCTGGACGGCCCGCTGGCGCTGGACAACGCCATCAGTCCCGACGCCGCCCGCATCAAGGGCATCCGCTCGCCGGTGGCCGGCGTAGCCCAGGTGCTGGTCGTGCCTGATCTGGAAGCCGGCAACATGCTGGCCAAGAACCTGACCTTCCTGGCCAACGCCGAAGCGGCCGGCATCGTGCTGGGCGCGCGCGTGCCCATCATCCTGACCAGCCGCGCCGACAGCCCGCGCTCGCGCCTCGCATCCTGCGCGGTGGCCGCGATCTACGCGCACCACCTGGCCCAGCAACAAGCCCGTCCGCTAGCCTGAAGCACCACACGCAACCCGGAATCACAGCGCCATGACCGATACCATCCTCGTCATCAACGCCGGCAGTTCCAGCATCAAGTTTTACCTGTACGACATCGACGGCGCGCAGGAGCTGGCCCCGCGCCTGGGCGGCCAGCTCGAAGGCATAGGCACTTCGCACCCCAAGCTGAAAGTGCGCGACGCCGCCGGCCAGACCCTGGTCGAACGCGAGATCGCGCCCAGCCACGCGCCCGACGTGCCCAACGGCCAGGAAGTCGTCGGCACCTGGCTCAGCGGCCACCTGGGCGGCGCGCCGCTGGCCGTGGGCCACCGCGTGGTGCACGGCGGACCCGACCTGTCCGAGCCGGTACTGATCGACGATGCCATCCTGGCCAAGCTCGACACCTTCACGCCGCTGGCGCCGCTGCACCAGCCGAACAACCTGGCGCCCATCCGCGTGATCCGCGAGCGCCGCCCCTGGATCCCGCAAGTCGCCTGCTTCGACACCGCGTTCCACCGCAGCCATTCCGACGTGGCCGACCGCTACGCCCTGCCGGAACGGCTGTACCAGGAAGGCGTGCGCCGCTACGGCTTCCATGGCCTGTCCTATGAGTACATCGCGCAGCGCCTGCGGAAGGCGCTGCCGGACATCGCCGGCGGCAAGATCATCGTGGCCCATCTGGGCTCGGGCGTTTCCGCCTGCGCCATGCACCACGGCAAGAGCGTGGACAGCACCATGGGCTTCACCGCGCTGGAAGGCCTGCCCATGGGCACCCGCCCCGGCCGCCTCGACCCAGGCGTGGTGCTGTGGATGATGGAACGCGGCATGAACCACGATGAGATCGAGCACCTGCTCTATCACGATTGCGGCATGAAGGGCCTCTCCGGCATCAGCAACGACATGCGCGAACTGCTGGCCAGCGACGCCCCCTCGGCCAAGCTGGCGCTGCAGTACTTTGCCTGGCGCGTGGCCGAGGGCATGATAGGCCTGGCCTGCGCCATGAACGGCGTGGACGGCATCGTCTTCACGGCGGGCGTGGGCGAAAACTCCGCCGAGATCCGCCAGGCCATCAGCGAGCACTGGGGCTGGCTGGGCATCAAGCTGGACCCTGAACGCAACGCCCGCCACGGGCCGCGCATCTCCAGCGACGACAGCCGCATCGGCGTCTACGTGGTGCGCACCAACGAAGAACTGATCATCGCCCAGCACACGCTGGCGCTGGTGAAGCAACGATGAGCGCGGCACTGCCGCTGGCCGGCAAGCGCGGCCTGGTGACCGGCATCGCCAATGCGGACTCGATCGCCTGGGGCTGCGCCAAGGCCTTCCGCGCCCTGGGCGCGGAGCTGGCCGTGACCTACCTGAACGACAAGGCCCTGCGCCATGTGGAGCCGCTGGCCCGCCAGGTGGAAGCGCCGCTGCTGCTGCCGCTGGACCTGACGCGCGCAGGCCAGTTGGAGGCCGTGTTCGACAGCGTCGCCGCCGAATGGGGCCAGCTGGATTTCGTGCTGCACTCCATCGCCTTCGCGCCGCGCGACGATCTGCACGGCCGCGTGACCGACTGCTCGCGCGAGGGCTTCCTGCAGGCCATGGACCTGTCCTGCTGGTCCTTCATCCGCATGGCCAAGCTGGCCGAGCCGCTGATGCGCAAGGGCGGCGCGCTGTTCTGCATGAGCTATTACGGCTCGCAGATGGTGGTCGAGCACTACAACATGATGGGGCCGGTGAAGGCCGCGCTGGAATCCGCCACCCGCTATCTGGCGGCGGAACTGGGTCCGCAGGGCATACGCGTGCACGCGATATCGCCGGGGCCGTTGAAGACGCGCGCCGCTTCGGGCATCGCCGAATTCGACGCGCTGCTGGACCGGGCCCAAGCCAAGGCCCCCACGCGCAGCCTGGTGTCCATCGACGACGTGGGCGAAGCCACCGCCTGGCTGGCCACCGACGCCGCCCGCCGCATGACCGGGCAGACGATATACATCGACGGCGGGTATCACATCATCGACTAGCCGGGGGCGCCTAGCCGGGCGCCTGACCGGAGCTCCCTAGCCCAGCGCCGCGGGCGGCGCCTGGCGCCAGCGTTCGATCGCTTCCACCGCCTGTTCGGGGCTGCCAAAAATCTTTTCGCGGCCAATCTTCTTGACCAGGCCGGAACGTTCCAGCGCGGTGCGGAACTGGCCGTGTCCGCCCGCCACCAGCAGCGTAATGCCACGCTCATCCAAGGTGTGCTTGAGCTCGTACAGCGCCTCGACCGCGTCGGCGTCGGCCTGGGTCATGGCCTCGGCGTCCAGCACGAACCAGCGCACGTCGCCCGCCTGCTCGATGATCTCGCGCGCGCGCCGGCGGAAGGCATCGGCGTTGAAGAACCACACCGAGGACTCGAACAGCCAGATCACCGCGCCCGGCACCGGCTGCGCCTCGGGATTCAGGTGCAGCTTGCCCAGCACCGTTTCCCCGGGGAGCCGGCCCAGCAGGGCATCGCGCGGATTGCCGGACACGTACATCGCATACAGCAGCGTGGCGCCCACCGACACCGCCACGCCTTGCAGCACACCAAAGCCCACCACGCCCACCGCGGCCAGGATGCCGAACGCCAGCTCGATGCGCGAGATGCGGGCCAACCGCATGAAGGCGTGCCCGTCGAACAGGCTGATGGCGGCCAGCAGCAGAATGGCCGACAACACGGCCTGCGGCAGCCAGTACAGCGGTCCGCTCAACAGGCCCACCACCACCGCCAGCGCCGCCGCTGCGGTGACGCTGACCAGCGGCGAGGAACCGCCGGCCACCAGTCCCACCGCCGTGCGCGAATCCGCGCCGGTCACCACGAATCCCTGGAACAGGCCCGCCGCCATATTGGCCGCGCCAAAGCCCACCAGCTCGCGGTTGGGATCAACGTGTTCGCCCGTGCGTGCGGCAAAGCTGCGCGCCGTCACGATGCCGCTGGAAAAGCTGACCACCAAGACTCCCGCCGCGCCCAGCAGGATGCCGTCCAGGCCCTCCAGCCGCACCGGCAGGCTCAGCGCCGGCAAACCGGCGGGCACCTCGCCCACCACCGCGATACCCAGCCCGGGAAAATTGAACAGCCACGACAGCAGGCAGGCCAGCACCACCAGCAGGATGGGCCCAGGCCAGGTCGGCCGCCAGCGCTTCACCGCCACCAGCAGCGCGCAGGATGTCAGGCCCAGGATCAGCGTCGGGATCTGGATTTCGGGCAGGCGCCGCGACAACTCCAGGAAGGGATGCACCAGGCCGCTGTTGCGCAGGCCCACACCGGTCAGGCCGCTCAGCTGCGACAGGGCCAGCGTGATCGCCACCCCCGCCATGTAGCCGATCAGCACCGGCCTCGACAGCAGGTTGGCCAGCACGCCCAGCCGCAAGGCACGCGCGATCAGGCAGCCCACACCCACCGTCAGGGCGATGCCGGTGGCAGCCACCAGCCGGTCTTCCGGCGTGGTCAGCGCCATCCCGGTCAGGGTGGCCGCGATCAGGGTGCAGGTGGCCGTGTCCGGCCCGACGATCAAGGTGCGTGAAGAGCCGAACAAGGCGTAGCCCAGCATCCCGGCGATGGCCGCCCACAGGCCGGCCACGGGCGGCACGCCCATCATGGCCGCGTATGCCAGGCCCACCGGCAGCGCCACCGCCGCCACGCTCAGGCCGGCGGTGACGTCGCGCCGCGCCGATTCCCGGGTGATGCCGCGGAAGTTGTTGAGGCCGGGAATGAAACGTAAGTTCATGATGCTGCGAGGGAAAATCGGGGAGGAAGCGCGCTCGGAGCGGCTGTTTGCGCCAAGGCTACACCAAGCCAGCCGAACCGGGGCGGCCGCCATCAAATAGCGTGCGTGAAAAAGCCGCCCCATCGGGGCGGCTTCGGCTTTGCGGGGCAAACCGTTTTACTTGGCGTAGCGGGCTTCCAGCACGGCCACGGCGGGCAGGGTCTTGCCTTCCAGGAATTCCAGGAAAGCGCCGCCGCCGGTCGAGATGTAGCCGACCTGTTCGCCAATGCCGTACTTGGCGATGGCGGCCAGCGTGTCGCCACCGCCGGCGATCGAGAAGCCTGCCGATTCGGCGATCGCGCGCGCCACCACTTCGGTGCCGTTGGCGAACTGGTCGAACTCGAACACGCCCACGGGACCGTTCCAGACGATGGTGCCGGCTTGCTTCAGGATCTCGGCCAGCTGCGCCGCGGTCTTGGGGCCGATGTCCAGGATCATGTCGTCGTCGGCCACGTCTTCAGCCGCCTTGACGGTGGCTTCGGCGTCGGCGCCGAACGCCTTGGCGCACACCACGTCCACCGGAATCGGCACGGCCGCGCCGCGCTGCTTCATGATGTCGATCACGGCGCGCGCCTGGTCGACCTGGTCGGGTTCGGCCAGCGACTTGCCGATGGACAGGCCGGCGGCCAGCATGAAGGTGTTGGCGATGCCGCCGCCCACGACCAGCTGGTCGACCTTGTCGGCCAGCGACTGCAGGATCGACAGCTTGGTCGACACCTTGGAGCCGCCCACGATGGCGACCAGCGGGCGCTTGGGTTCGTGCAGCGCGCGGCCCAGGGCATCCAGTTCAGCGGCCAGCAGCGGGCCGGCGCAGGCCACGGGCGCAAAGCGCGCGATGCCATGGGTGGTGGCTTCGGCGCGATGGGCGGTGCCGAACGCGTCGTTGACGTAGACGTCGCACAGCGCCGCCATCTTCCTGGACAGCGTCTCGTCGTCTTTCTTCTCGCCGACGTTGACGCGGCAGTTTTCCAGCAGCACGACCTGGCCGTGATCGACCTGGACGCCGTCGACCCAGTCGCGCACCAGCTGCACGGGCATGCCCAGCAGCTCGGACAGGCGCTGGCCGACCTTGGCCAGCGAATCGGCGTCGGTCAGCACGCCTTCCTTGGGACGGCCCAGGTGGGAGGTGACCATGACAGCGGCGCCGGCGTCCAGCGCCATGCGGATGCCGGGCACCGAGGCGCGGATGCGGGTGTCTTCGCTGATGCGGCCGGCGTCGTCGAACGGCACGTTCAGATCGGCGCGGATGAACACGCGCTTGCCGGACAAGGCGCCGGACTTGGCCAGCGCGGACAGAGTGTTGACCTTGGACATATTTGGATTCCTACGATGGGCGTACAAAGGGGACGAACCCATTTTCCGCACTCGCGGAAAACAAATCCGTCCCCTCTATGGACTAGCCGTATTGCTTACTTGGCCGACATCAGCGCGACGGTGGTGTCGAGCATGCGGTTCGAGAAGCCCCACTCGTTGTCGTACCAGGACGAGACCTTGACCAGACGACCCGAAACCTTGGTCAGCGACGCGTCAACGGTGCTGGAGGCCGGGTTGTGGTTGTAGTCCACCGAAACCAGGGGCTCGGTGTTGTAGTCCAGGATGCCCTTGAGCTCGCCTTCCGAGGCGGCCTTCAGGATGCCGTTCACTTCTTCGGCGGTCGTGTCGCGGCTGGCCACGAACGACAGGTCGACCAGCGACACGTTGATGGTCGGAACGCGGATGGCGTAGCCGTCCAGCTTGCCGTTCAGTTCCGGCAGCACCAGGCCCACGGCGGCGGCGGCGCCGGTCTTCGTGGGGATCATGCTCATGGTGGCCGAACGCGCGCGGCGCAGGTCTTCGTGGTAGACGTCGGTCAGGACCTGGTCGTTGGTGTAGGCGTGGACGGTGGTCATCAGGCCGTTTTCCAGGCCCAGCTTGTCGTTCAGCGGCTTGACCAGCGGGGCCAGGCAGTTGGTGGTGCACGACGCGTTGGAGATGACGGTGTCGGTAGCCTTCAGCACGCCGTGGTTGACGCCGTACACGATGGTGGCGTCAACGTCCTTGCCGCCGGGGGCCGAGATGATGACTTTCTTGGCGCCGCCCTTGATGTGCGCGCCGGCCTTTTCCTTGGTCGTGAAAAAGCCCGTGCACTCCAGCACCACGTCGACCTTCAGCTCGCCCCAGGGCAGCTCGGCCGGGTTGCGGTTGGCCAGCACGCGGATCTTGTCGCCATTGACGACCATGAAGTCGCCGTCGACTTCGACGGTGCCCGGGAACTTGCCGTGGGCGGTGTCGTAGCGCGTCAGGTGGGCGTTGGTCTTGGGATCGCCCAGGTCATTGATGGCGACGATTTCGATATCGTGCTTCTTGCCACCTTCGTAGTGGGCACGCAGGATGTTGCGGCCGATGCGACCGTAACCGTTGATGGCGACGCGAATAGTCATGACTGAGCTCCTTTTTACAAAACTTGCTTGACGGTCTCGGCCACCTTGTCGGCGGTCAGCCCGAAGAACTTGAACAGTGCGCCGGCAGGCGCGGATTCACCGTAGCGGTCGATGCCGACGACGGCGCCTTCCAGGCCCACGTACTTATGCCAGAAGGCGGTGATGCCGGCTTCGACGGCCACCCGCGGCAGGCCCTTGGGCAGCACGGATTGCTTCCAGGCGGCGTCCTGGCGGTCGAACACGTCGGTGCTGGGCATGGAGACCACGCGCACGGCGACGCCTTCCTTGGCCAGCTGCGCCTGCGCATCCAGCGCGATGGCGACTTCCGAGCCGGTGGCGATGATGACGGCGCGGGCGCCTTCGGCATCGCGCAGCACATAGCCGCCGCGGGCGATGGCCTCGACGGTGGCGGCGTCGCGCGGCACGAACGGCAGGTTCTGGCGCGACAGCAACAGGGCCGTCGGGCCGCCGTCGTGCACGTCCATGCCGATGCTGGTCGGGCGCGTCACGGCCGCGTTCCAGGCCACGGCGGTTTCGGCCGTATCGCAAGGACGCCACAGGGACAGGTTGGGAATCAGGCGCAGGCTGGAGGCGTGTTCGATCGACTGGTGAGTCGGGCCGTCTTCGCCCAGGCCGATCGAGTCGTGCGTGAACACGTGCACCACGCGCTGCTTCATCAGCGCGGCCATGCGGATGGCGTTGCGCGAGTAGTCGGAGAACGTCAGGAACGTGCCGCCGAACGGCAGGTAGCCGCCGTGCAGGGCCACGCCGTTCATGATGGCGGCCATGCCGAATTCGCGCACGCCGTAGTTGATGTGGCGGCCGAACTGGATGCCCTTGTCGCCGGCGCGGACGGCGGCAACGCCCTTCCAGTCGGTGAAGTTGGAGCCCGTCAGGTCGGCCGAGCCGCCCAACATTTCCGGCAGCAGCGGAGCCAGCGCGGTGATCGCAAACTGCGAAGCCTTGCGGGTAGCGACGGTTTCGGCCTTTTCCAGCGTGGCGTCCAGGAACGCCTTGAACTGTTCGGCGTAACCGGCGGGCATTTCGCCCTTCATGCGGCGCGTGAATTCGGCGGCTTCGGCGGGGAATTCGGCGGCGTAGGCGTCAAATGCCGACTGCCATTCAGCCTGGGCGGCGGCGCCCTGCTTGCGGCCATCCCAGCCGTCGTAGATGTCTTGCGGAATCTGGAACGGTTCCGACGACCAGCCCAGCGCGGCGCGGGTGGCGGCGATTTCGTCCTTGCCCAGCGGCGCGCCGTGCACATTGTGCGTGCCGGCCATATTGGGCGAACCCTTGCCGATGACGGTGCGGCAGACGATCAGCGTCGGCTTTTCCGATTGCTTGCGCGCGGCCTTGATGGCGGCGTCCACGGCCGCGACGTCATGGCCGTCCACGCCGCGGATCACGTTCCAGCCGTAGCCTTCGAAGCGCTTGGCGGTGTCGTCGGCGAACCAGTGTTCGACGTGGCCGTCGATGGAAATGCCGTTGTCGTCATACAGCACCACCAGCTTGCCCAGCTTGAGCGTGCCGGCCAGCGAGCAGACTTCGTGCGAGATGCCTTCCATCAGGCAGCCGTCGCCGGTGAAGGCGTAGGTGTGATGATCGACCAGAGTGTGGCCGGGCTTGTTGAACTCGGCGGCCAGCAGCGCTTCGGCCAGCGCCATGCCCACGGCATTGCCCAGGCCCTGGCCCAGCGGGCCGGTGGTCGTTTCCACGCCCGGGGTGATGCCCACTTCGGGGTGGCCCGGCGTCTTGGAATGCAGCTGGCGGAAATTCTTCAGTTCTTCGATCGGCAGGTCGTAGCCGGTCAGGTGCAGCAAGGCGTAGATCAGCATCGAGCCGTGGCCGTTGGACAGCACGAAGCGGTCGCGGTTGGCCCAGGCGGGATCCTTGGGATTGTGACGCAGGTTGCCGGCCCACAAGGCCTGGGCGATTTCCGCCATGCCCATGGGAGCACCCGGATGCCCGGAGTTCGCTTGTTGCACGGCGTCCATCGCGAGGGCGCGGATGGCATCCGCCAAGGCAAGTTTAGGGGCGGTCGGATTGCTCATTCGGAAGGCTCTTTGAAGCTGGCGGGCCTACGATCGAAATAGGGGCCAGTTGAGTAGGTTGCGAAGCATGGGATTTTAGCATCCAGGGGTTTCCCCGACGCCATCGGCCAGATGGCGGCCCCGTGCTAGGCTACTGACCCGAGAACAAGCGCCCCCAAGCCGGGCCCGCTGCGCCGGCCAGCTGCCCCCAAGGAGCGTTTTTTGCCTTGAAAAGGCCCGGCGGCAAGAAAGTCTTTCTCCACATCAAATCAGTTTGCACACATTCATGTCAGCCCCCCGTTTCTTCTGCGACATCCCCCTGACCGCCGGCGCCCGCGTGGCGCTGCCGGACGCCCTGGCGCACCATGCGCTGCGCGTGCTCCGGCTGCGCGCGGGCGAAGCCGTGGCGCTGTTCAACGGCCAGGGCGGCGAATATCCCGCCACGCTCGAGGTGGACGGCAAGGCCGGCTTTGCGCAACTGGGCCAATTCCTGCCGCGCGAAGCCGAACTGGCCGGACGCGTTACTTTGGTGCAGGGGCTGCCCTCCGGGGACAAGATGGACTGGGTGGTGGAGAAGGCCGTGGAGCTGGGCGCCGCGCGCGTCTGCCCCATCGCCGCCCAGCGCAGCGTGCTGCAATTGTCGGGCCCCCGGCTCGACAAGCGCGTGGCGCATTGGCAGCGCATCGCGCAATCCGCCAGCGAACAATGCGGCCGCAACCGGCTGATGGCGGTGGACGCGCCGCTCACGTTGGCCGACTGGCTGCAACAGCCCGCCGACGGCCTGCGGCTAATGTGTCATCCCGAAGCGAGTGACAATCTTGCCGGCGCGCTGCGTGCCATGCCGAACCTGCAGGCCCTGACCTTGCTGGTGGGGCCCGAAGGCGGATGGTCGGACAAGGAATTGGCCCAGGCCCGCGAGGCGGGCGTGCAGGCCGTGCGCTTCGGCCCCCGGGTGCTACGCACCGAGACCGCGGGACTGGCGCTACTGTCGGCGGCCAGCGCGCTGCTGGCCTGGTAAGGCGATCAGGTCAGTTGTCTTCGCCGTAGGGCGCTGCCGCCACGCCGGGCTCGGGGTCCGGATGGCGTCCGGCGTGCTCGATGACATACGCAAAAACGCGACCGTTTTCGCGGGCGAAATCCGCCGCGTCGGAGCACACGGTTTCGATGCGGCCGGCGTCTTCTTCCAGCGCCGGATCGCCCGAATGCAGCTTGTACAGCCACAGCACCACGCCGGTCTTGTGGTCCAGCACGGTGTCGCACAGGCAGTCGTAGAGCGCGTCCAGGTTGCCACCGAAGTATTCGGGGAAATCGACCGCCTTGACGATGGCGCGCAGCACCGCGGAACGGCTGCGGGCAGGATCGCAATTGGCGACGAACAGGGCCAAGCCAAGCTCATGGGCGGCATCCACCACGGCCTTCTTGTCCAGCCCGTCATGGGCCAGCGCACCGCCGCGCATCAGCTGCCGCTGCAGAGTAGATTGGCCATTGCGCGTCATGCCTGAGCCCCCTTGAAAAAGGCGATCACTTCGTCGTTACGCTGCATCGTATCGGCATAACCCAGTTCAATCAATCGCTTGGTGTAGCTGGATTCAAATAAGAGGTAGGACATCAGCGACCCGCCGCCGGGACGGTCTGGGTCGGACGATACACCGAGTACGCGGAAAAGGGCACGGGCCTGGGCCGGCATATCCTGCAAATGTTCCAGCGCCATGACATCCAGCGACTGGCTGGGGGTGATCGTCAGGACCTCGATGCGGCGCGCGTGGCCCTGCGCGCCGTCCGTACTGGACTGGTCCATCAGAAAGTTGATGCGTTCCAGGCGCTCGACATCGGCCGACAGGCCATCCAGGAAAATGCTGGCCAGCGCATGCCCGCCGACCTGGGCCAGCGAGGGATAGGGTGGCGAATCCTCGCGGTTTTCAGGGTGGGTTTCGTCGCGGAAACCCGTGCCTATCACCAGCACCCGATGCGCCCCCAGGTGTATGGCCGGACTGATGGGCGCAAGCTGGCGCATCGAGCCGTCGCCGCACCACTCCCCCTTGCCATGCACCTGCACCTGGCGGGCCGGGAAGACGAAGGGAATGGCGGACGAGGCCATCAGGTGGTCGATGCCGATGGGCGTGGGCAGCGCCAGCCGCAGATAGCGGTGCCAGGGCTCGATGGGCGTATGCGCCTGATAGAAGGTCAAGTGCTCGCCGCTGGTGTAGCCCGAGGCCGTGATCGCCAACGCCGACAGCGCGCCGCTTTCAAGATTGGTGCGCAGGTGCTGGAAGTCCAGCACCCGCTCCAGCAGGCCCTGCATGGGGCTGTTGTCCAGCAGCGAATGGGGCCGCTTGCGCGTCAGGCCCGAGTACATCCACCCCAGCGACAGCAAGCCCAGCCAGCGCACGCCGGTACGGATCAGGCCGGGCGCATCGGCCCGGTAGATCATGTCGGTGTTCAGGGAGGACCACAGCCGGCGGATGCGGCGCACGCCCAGATGAGGCCGGTCGGCGCGGCAGGCCAGCGCGGCGGCGTTGATGGCGCCGGCGGACGTGCCGCAGATGATGTGGAAAGGATTTTGAAAGCGCGAGTGCCAGTCCGGATCCAGCAACTCCATGATGGCGCTGAGCACGCCCACCTGATAGGCGGCGCGGGCGCCGCCTCCGGTCAGGACCAGGCCGGTCGGCGTGCGCGGGCACGCCGGACCGGGTGGCGTCACATCAACGCGGTGTATTGACATCGACCACCGTCATCGCGGTCATGTTGACGATGCGGCGCACGGTGGAACTGGAGGTCAGGATGTGCACCGGCGCGTTCGCGCCCAGCAGGAACGGCCCCACCGCCACGTTGCCGCCGGCGGCCGTCTTGAGCAGGTTGTAGGCGATGTTGCCCGAGTCCACGTTCGGGCACACCAGCAGGTTGGCCTGGCCCTTGAGCGTGGACGACGGCAGGATGCGCATGCGCAGCGCTTCGTCCAGCGCGCAGTCGCCGTGCATCTCGCCGTCGATCTCCAGGTCCGGCGCGGCCTGGCGCACCAGCTCCAGCGCGCGGCGCATCTTCGCGCCCGAGGCCGAACTGCCCGACCCAAAGTTCGAACGCGACAGCAGCGCGATCTTGGGCGCCAGGTACATGCGGCGCATCTCGTTGGCGGCGGCGATGGTGAATTCGGCGATCTGCTCGGCCGAGGGTTCGTCATTGACGTGCGTGTCCACCAGCACCACCGTGCGCTCATTGAGCAGCAGGATGTTCATGGCGGCGTACACATTGTGGCCAGGGCGGCGGCCGATGACTTCGTCCACGAAGCGCAGGTGGTCGTGGTACGCGCCCACCGAACCGCAGACCATGCCGTCGGCATCGCCCAGGCGCACCATCATCGCGCCGATCAGCGTCATGCGGCGGCGCATTTCCACACGCGCCATTTCCTTGGTGATGCCACGGCGGCACATCAGTTCCCAGTACGTGGTCCAGTACTGGTGGAAGCGCTCGTCGTATTCCGGGTTGGTGACTTCGACGTCCTCGCCCAGGCGCAGCCGCAGGCCCAGCTTTTCGATGCGGGTCAGCAGCACCGACGGACGGCCCACCAGGATGGGACGAGCCAGGCCTTCGTCCACGATCACCTGCACCGCGCGCAGCACGCGCTCGTCCTCGCCTTCGGCGAACACGATGCGGGCCGGGCCGCCTTCACGCACGATGCGCTTGGACGCGGAGAACAGCGGCTTCATGAACGCGCCCGAGTGGTACACGAACTGCTGCAGCTGCTCTTCGTAGGCTTCCAGGTCGGCCAGCGGACGCGTGGCCACGCCGCCTTCCATGGCGGCCTTGGCCACCGCCGGGGCGATGCGCACGATCAGGCGCGGATCGAAAGGCTTGGGAATCAGGTATTCAGGACCGAAGGAAATGTCGTAGGTGCCATAGGCCGCCGCCACGACTTCGTTCTGCTCTTCCTCGGCCAGCTCGGCAATGGCGTAGACCGCCGCCTTTTCCATTTCACGCGTGATGGTGGTGGCGCCCACGTCCAGCGCGCCGCGGAAGATGTAGGGGAAGCACAGCACGTTGTTGACCTGGTTCGGATAGTCCGAACGGCCGGTCGCCATGACCACGTCGTCGCGCACCGATTGCGCCAGTTCCGGCAGGATCTCGGGCGTGGGGTTGGCCAGCGCCAGGATCAGCGGGCGCGGGCCCATCGCCGCGACCATCTCGGGCTTGAGCACGCCGCCGGCCGACAGGCCCAGGAACACGTCGGCGTCCTGGATCACCTCGGCCAGCTTGCGCGCGTCCGTCTTTTGCGCGAAGCGCGCCTTGTCCGGGTCCATCAGCACGGTGCGGCCTTCGTAGACCACGCCTTCGATGTCGGTGACCCAGATGTTTTCCAGCGGCAGGCCCAGGTCCACCATCAGGTCCAGGCAGGCCAGCGCGGCGGCGCCGGCGCCCGAGGTCACCACCTTGACCTGCTTGATGTCCTTGCCCACGACCTTCAGGCCGTTGATGAAGGCGGCCGACACGCAGATCGCGGTGCCATGCTGGTCATCGTGGAAGACAGGGATCTTCATGCGCTCGCGCAGCTTGCGCTCGACGGTGAAGCATTCGGGGGCCTTGATGTCTTCAAGATTGATGCCGCCGAAGGTGGCTTCCAGGCCGGCGATGATCTCGACCAGCTTGTCCGGGTCGGTCTCGTTGATTTCGATGTCGAAGACGTCCAGGCCAGCGAACTTCTTGAACAGCACCGCCTTGCCTTCCATCACCGGCTTGGAGGCCAGCGCGCCGATGTTGCCCAGGCCCAGCACCGCGGTGCCGTTGGTGATCACGCCCACCAAGTTGCCGCGCGCCGTATAGCGGTACACATTGGCCGGATCGGCCACGATCTCTTCACAGGCTGCCGCCACGCCGGGCGAGTACGCCAGGGCCAGGTCGCGCTGATTGGTGAGCTGCTTGGTCGGCGTGACCGAGATTTTGCCGGGGCGACCAAGCTCATGGTATTCAAGGGCGGCTTTGCGGAGATTGGCATCCATAGGGGCGGCTACTGGCTAGAGTGTGTGACACGAAAGGGGGGAATTCTATTCCGATGGCGGGCGCCGCGATACCTCGGCAATCCCCGCCTGCCCCTTGGATAAGCATGCGCATCCCATGTTAGCGCCGGCTTACAAATTGTCGCTATTCCGCGATGTGGAATGAGGGAAAACGACCATCGGGATCGAACAGCGCCTTCACCCGGGAATCCAGGCGGGTGGTGGCCAAGCCGGGCGGCTCGTCCCCGCTCATGGGCGTTTGGGGCGCGGGCGCGGCGTCGGCCAGCGTCACCGTCTGCACCCAGGCCAGCGTGCCGCCCTGTCCCAGCAGCAGATGCGCCAGGTTGACGGTGGCGGGCGCTTCCGGCTTCAGGGCATCCAGCCGGTAGCGGCCCAGCCAGCGCTCGCCGTCCCGGGTGGCGAAGGCATCGCCGCCCGCAGCCAGCTGGAACAGCGTCGGCACCAGGCGCTGCACCGTGGCGGAACGCAGGGGCTGGACGTCCGACTCGCCGAACGGTCCCAGCGTTTCTTCTATGCCGTCCGCCAGCATCACGTCCAGCGCCAGCACCCCCGACTCTGCGCAACGCCCGGCGGGCCAGTTGGCCTTGGCCGCCAGCCACGCGGCCAGCGTCAGGTCCGCGGGCAGGCCGGCGAACTGTCTCAGCCCGGCCTGGGCCAGCGCCGCCACCAGCGTCCCGGGCTGCGCGCGCCAGCGTCCGGTATCGCCGGACAGGCGCACCAGCCCGGTCAGGGCGGACGGATCCACCCGCAGGAGCGGGCCGTGGGCCGTCTTGAAGGGTCCTTCGGCTCCCGTCAGCGCCAGCGTCACGCGGTATTCGGCGCAAAGCGTGCGCGCATGCGCCACGTCCGCGTCCTGCGCCGCTGCCAGCACGGCCCGGGGGGCGCCCTCTTCCGCCTCGCCCAGGTCTCGGACGGATCCCTGGCAGAGCAGGGCCAGCCGCTCCATGAAGGCCGACCACGGGCTGCGGGCCGGACGACGGCCCAGGAGGAAAGCGCGCCGGGATGGCTGCATGACTACAATTCCTTTTCCGCTACAAAACGCCTTCGAGAATCCGATGCCCCGCCTTGCCCATCGCACCAACGATTTCCTGACCTTCCAGGTAATGGAACTATTCAAGCAGGCGCAAGCGCTGCAGGCAGCGGGCAAGGACATTATCAGCCTGGGCATCGGCGAACCGGACTTTACCGCGCCCCCCCAGGTCGTGGAAGCGCTGGAGCGCGCGGCGCGCGCCGGCCTCAGCGGCTACAGTCCCTCGGCCGGCCTGACGCCGCTGCGCGAGGCCATCGCCCAGTTCTATCAAGAGCAGTTCGGCGCCCGGATCAATCCGGCCCGCGTCATTGTCACCGCCGGCGCCTCCGGTGCCCTGACGCTGGCCTGCGCGGCGCTGGTCAATCAGGGCGGTGAAGTGCTGATGCCGGATCCGTCCTACCCCGCCAACAGCAATTTCGTGCTGGCGGCGGGCGGCGTGCAGCGCCTGATCCCCAGCACGGCGGCCAAGCGCTTCCAGTTGTCGGCGCAGGACGTGGCCAGCCACTGGACGCCCGCCACCCAGGGCGTGCTGGTCGCCTCGCCCAGCAACCCCACCGGCACGTCCATCGACCACGGCGAACTGGCCGAATTGCTGGCGCAGGTCCGCGCCCGCGACGGCTTCGCCATCGTCGATGAAATCTATCTGGGCCTGTCCTACGAAGGCCAGCCACGCTCGGCCCTGACGCTGGACGACGACGTCATCGTCATCAACAGCTTCTCGAAGTACTTCCACATGACGGGCTGGCGCCTGGGCTGGATGATCGTGCCCGAGGACATGGTGGCGCCGGTGGAGAAAATCGCCGCCAGCCTGGCGATCTGCGCGCCCACCTTGGCGCAGCACGCCGCGCTGGCCTGCTTCTCGCCCGGCGCCATGAAGACCTTCGAGCACCGCCGCGAAGCCTTCAAGCAACGCCGCGACTACCTGCTGCCGGAATTCGAGCGCCTGGGCATCCAGGTGCCGGTCAAGCCGGACGGCGCTTTCTATATCTATGCCGACATCGCCAACCTGGGCATGGACAGCGCCGCGTTCTCGCAGCGCCTGCTGCTGGAAGCCGGCGTGGCCGCCGTGCCAGGCCTGGACTTCGGGCCGGCCCATGGCGGCCACACCATGCGCTTTTCCTATGCCACCGGCCTGGACCGGCTGGAAGAGGCAGTCGTCCGCATCGGCCGCCTGCTGCAAGGCTGACCCCAAAAACAAAGCGCGTCCCCAGGGGACGCGCTTTGCGCTCAGGCCAGGCCGGCTGTCAGTCGCGCGCCAGCGCGATGCCGGAGGCCAGCGCCAGGCGGCGGCGCTCCGCCTGCACCTTGGCGCCATAGCCGTTGTCGTCCGGCCCCGTGGAACCCACGTAACAGGCCAAGCCCCCATCCACCGAACCGCGGCGGTTGATGCAGTCGCGCAGGATGGTGGCGCCCACGCCGATATTGGCGGCGGGGTCTAGCGGGTTCTTGCCGACCGCGTCGAACTTGTCCTGGTGCACGCTGGTCATCACCTGCATCAGCCCCTGGGCGCCCACATGGCTTTCGGCCAGGGGGTTGTAGCGGGACTCGATGGCGATCACGGCCAGCACCAGCAGCGGGTCCAGCTGCTTTTCGCGGCTGACCTTGTACACGACGTTCAAGAGCGGGCCGGTGGCGTCATAGGCGACCTTGTACTTGCGCGAAATATAGTTGCGCAAGGCTTCCGCCTGAGGACCGGTGGCGGTCATCACGGCAGGTTTCTTGGGCGCCGGAGGGGCGACACGGGCGGGCCCCAGCATGCCGGTGGCATTGCTGGCGGGAGCAGAGGGAACGGCCATGGCAATTGCCGACGCACTGTCGGAACCCAGTTCGGAACCGGCTTCGGATTCGATGCCGGCTTGCATGGATGAAGGCGCTAGGGCGGTCAACAAGGCTTTGTGCACTTGCAGTGCCTGGTCGCGCAAACCAGGCAGGGCGAATCCCATGCTTACCGTCACAATGACCGCAATGCCCAGATAAACGGAGCAGATGCGCAGGGACTCGGCAAGATATTGGTGCACTCCTTGGGCCAGGCTTCGGAACAAGCTGGCCACTGACGCATCGGGCATAAAACCTCCTGCGTTAAAAAAGAGGGAGTCAATGTTAACCTCTCTGTCTACCCAACATGTAACCAAATAGCTGGGATCTGTAGTGAAATACCGCGACCTTAGAGACTTCATCGCCCAACTTGAACGCATGGGCGAGCTCAGACGCATCGCTGCGCCGGTGTCCACCCGGCTGGAAATGACTGAAATATCGGACCGTGTCCTGCGCGCGGAAGGGCCCGCCCTGCTGTTTGAAAACGCGCAGCACAACGGGCAGCCCGCGCAGATGCCGGTGCTGACCAACCTGTTCGGCACCCCGGCCCGCGTGGCCCGCGGCATGGGCGCCGACGACGTCAGCGCCCTGCGTGACATCGGCGAGCTGCTGGCCTCGCTGCGCGAGCCCGAAGCACCCAAGGGTCTGCGCGACGCACTGGCCAAGGTCTCGATGCTGAAGTCCGCGCTGTGGGACATGAGCCCCAAGAACGTCAGGAGCCCTGCCTGCCAGGAAATCGTCTGGGAAGGCAAGGACGTGGACCTGAACCGCCTGCCGATCCAGACCTGCTGGCCCGGCGACGTGGCGCCGCTCTTGACCTGGGGCCTGGTGATCACGCGCGGCCCCAATGCGCGCAGGCAGAACCTGGGCATCTACCGCCAGCAACTGCTGGGTCCCAACAAGCTGATCATGCGCTGGCTATCGCACCGCGGCGGCGCGCTCGACTTCCGCGACCACGCCCTGGCGCATCCCGGCACGCCCTTCCCCATCGCCGTCGCCCTGGGCGCCGACCCGGCCACCACGCTGGGCGCGGTCACGCCCGTGCCCGACAGCCTGTCCGAATACCAGTTCGCGGGCCTGCTGCGCGGTTCCCGCACCGAGGTCGCCCGCGCGCTGGGCAGCGACCTGTCCGTGCCGGCCTGGGCCGAAATCGTGCTGGAAGGCCATCTGCTGCCGTCCTCCGACCCGCGCGCCATCGCGCCTGTCGTGCCCGAAGGCGTCAACCCGCCGCCGAATACCGATTACGAAATGGCGCTGGAAGGTCCCTATGGCGACCATACCGGCTACTACAACGAGCAGGACTGGTTCCCCGTCTTCACGGTGGAGCGGATCACGATGCGGCGCAATCCCATCTACCACTCCACCTACACCGGCAAACCGCCAGACGAGCCCGCGGTGCTGGGCGTGGCGCTCAACGAGGTCTTCGTGCCGCTGCTGCGCCGCCAGTTGCCGGAAATCGTGGACTTCTACCTGCCGCCGGAAGGCTGCAGCTACCGCCTGGCGGTGGTCTCGATCCGCAAGCAGTACGCCGGCCATGCCAAGCGCGTCATGTTCGGCCTGTGGAGCATCCTGCGCCAGTTCATGTACACCAAGTTCATCGTGGTGGTGGACGAGGACATCAACCCGCGCGACTGGAAGGAAGTGGTGTGGGCGATGACCACCCGCATGGATCCGGTGCGCGACACCTTGCTGGTGGAGAACACCCCCATCGACTACCTGGACTTCGCCTCGCCGGTCTCCGGCCTGGGCGGCAAGATGGGCATGGACGCCACCAACAAATGGCCCGGCGAAACCAATCGCGAATGGGGCACGCCTATCGCCATGGATGCGGACGTCAAGAAGCGGGTGGATGAGATGTGGGGGCAGTTGGGCCTTTGAGTTCCGGGCTCGCACCATAAAAAACCCGCCTGCATGGCGGGTTTTTATTGGGCAAAGCCGCAGCGTCAGCGTTGGCCGGCCGCCGGATCATCATCGCGACGCGAGTTCTGCCAGGCCTTGAACAATTGCCAGCCGACAAAGGCGCCGCCGGCGATCTTCAAGAGCTTGGAGCGCTTGCCGCCGCGCATGATCATGGCGGACAGCGATGAGCTGACGATGGGATAGCGCCGCGCCAAACTGATTGCCTGCAAGGCCCAGCGCGATGCGCCGCCCGAGGCCAAGCCCGGCAGCAGTCCCTTGAGGAGCGCGGCAGGTTCCAGCTTGCGTCCGGTTGACGCGATGCTTTGCGCCAGCGATTCGCGTTCGATGGCGGCGCGGGCGCGCAGCAATTCGATGCGCACGGCGCGGTCGACGGTGGGAGACCTTTTCGTCATGCTTCAGCCCTCCTCGCGCCGGCGCGCCTGCGCTTCGTCGTCGTCCTGCGCGTCGCGCACTCGCTCCAGCAGTTCGGCGTCGCGCCCGAGTTCTTCGAGCGTAGCGGCGAACGGCGGCGCGCCATAGACCAGCCCGTGGCGCACCGCCACCAGCAAGGCCACGCCAACCAGACCGTAGAAACCCGCCAGCAGGCCCAGGGCCAGATAGCGGTCTTCAGTGGGCCAGAACGCCACCGCGACCGTGACGGTGAAGACCAGCACCGCCAGCGTCAGGAACAGCAGCGCAGCAAACGCCATGCCCAAAAGCTTGAGCAGGCGCGCTTTTTCGTCCGCCGCTTCCAGCGCCAGCAATTCCAGGCGCGTGCGCAACAGCCCGACCACGCTGGAGGCAACGCCGAAAACAGATTTTCGTAGACCCATGGCTGAAAAGGACGCCGGGCGGGAAGCGCGGCCTTGCGCCCGCGCCGCCCGCCCGGATGTCCTGCCCTATCAGCGGCGGCTGATCAGCAAGCCGAGCAGCAGGCCGGTCACGCCTGCGATGCCGATGGCTTGCCAGGGATTGTCGTGCACGTAGTCGTCGGTCGCGCGGGCGGCCTTGCGGCCGCGTTCCAGCACGGCATCCTGTGCTTCGTACAGGGCTTCGCGCGTGCGCTTCAGGGACGTCAGCGCGCGGTCGCGCAATTCGTTGGCCTTGTCGCCCGTGCTGCTGGCGGCTTCGCGCAGCAGGCTTTCGGCGTCATTCAGGCTGGACTTGACACTGTCGATGAGTTTTTCTTTTGCGACTTCTTCGGATTTTCTCGTGGCCATTATTTGAGCTCCTGTTGTGTGTCAATGACGGAACCATCATACCAGCCGCCATGCGGGACACACGGCGCGCTTGCTACGGGGTGCTACTTGATTTGCGTAATCTCAACGGCGGACTTGACGCCGCCCTGATCGATGTCCTGCTTCATCACCAGATTGATCGCCGGACAGTACCAGTCCGTCACGGTGGTGTTCATGCCCGGGATGGGAATGGTCAGGCCCTGGAACGTGGCCATGGTGGGATCGGAGTTGCGGGTGTAGGTGATCGGATGGCAGGACTGCGAGCCCAGGGCCGTCTTTACCGACGTCTTCTGTCCCACGGTTTTCTCGCCGATGCGCACGGTGGTGCTGGGCTGGCCGCCCACCGGCGCTTCCTTGCCGATCTTCAGGCGGAAGGACGAGCCGGGCAGCTTCTGGCCGGCGCTAAGCTGGCCGTCATAGGCGAAGAGGCCCAGCATGCGCAGGTCGAACTGGCCTTCGGAAGGCTTGGGCGCCTCGCCCGCGCTGGCATAGCGCAGGAAGGTGGCCTGGCCGCCCTTGACCGTCATCAGGTAATCCAGCTTGGACTTGCCTGGCGGCAGGCCGGCATAGCTGAACGTGGCCACGCCCTGCACGCGCGCGCGGCAGTTGTCGCCATTGCTTTTTGTAACTTCGGCGAAAGTCAGGTCGGCGCCCAGCGCCAGGTTGCCGGTGCCGGTCAGTTGCACCGCGCCGCCGTCATGCATGAACTGCGCATCGCACACGCCGGCCTGCGCCGCAGCGGCCGCGCCCAGCGCGCCCACCGTAAAAACCAGGGATGCCATTTTTCGCATCGTCACAAGCCACTCCATGAATCCGGAAAAAACCGCCCGCGCCTGGCGCAGGGTTGGCTTGATACTACACCGGTTGCAAAGCCCGGCGCGTGTCGGAACGTGTCGGCGCGGCCGCGCCAGCAGCGGCTACGCAGGGGTGCCAGCAAGCGCGGCGCGGCCGATCAGCGCCTGGATCTCCGGCACGCAGGAACCGCAGCCGGTGCCGCAGCCCAGTGTGGATTTCAAGGCCGCCAGATCGCAGCCTTGACCGATGCCGGCCAGGATCGCGGCCTCGCTCACGCCGTTGCAGACGCAGACCGCGCGCGAGCGCGCCGCCCCCGCGACCCGCCCCGTCAGCAGCGCCGCCACGCTGGCCGGCGCATCGCCGCCGCCGGCCCAGGACAGCAGCGCATCCTGCGCCCGCAGGTCGCCGGCCAGCAGGAAGCCATGCAAGGCGCCGTGCGCCACCCTGACCCTGCGCATCTGGCCGCGCGCAGGGTCGTCGAAAGCCACATCGGGCTCGATCAGGCCCAGCGCATCCGCCATCGCTGCCAGCTCCTGTGCCGGCGGCGCGGCGCAGGCCGCCAGGCGCATGCGCACGCCGCCCGCGCCCACCGGCAGGACCACCGCGTAGTCGAAGCGCCGCAGCCAGGGCGCCAGCCGCGCGCGCAGCGCGGCGCCGTCGCCCTGCAGCCAGCCGGCGGCCTGCCACGCCAGGCCGGCCGGTTCCGCGGACACGGCACAGTGCTTGAGTTCAGGCTGGCGCGAAATGGGATCGGCGGCCGGATTGGTCAGCGCATTCACCCCCTGCCCGGCCATGTAGGCGCTGCCCCAGTGCATGGGCAGGAACACCTGTCCCGCTGCCAGTGACTCGTCCGCCTGCACGGGTAGCACCACACTACCCCGGCGCGAAGCCACCCTGGCCAGCGCGCCGGGCGCCAGCGCCAACCGGCGCATGTCCTCGGGATGCATGGACACCCACGGTTCCTCGACATGCTGCGTCAGAGCGCGGGCCAGGGAGGTGCGCGCCATGGTGTGCCAGTGATCGCGCAGGCGGCCGGTGGTGAGCCGCAGCGGATACTGCGGCGTAGTGGCTTCGGCGACCGGCCGGTAGTCCACGTCGCAGAACCGCGCGCGTCCGCTGGCGGTGGGGAACACCCCATCGGCATACAGGCGCGCCGTGCCTTGCCCTTGCCGGTAGGGCCATTGCTGCGGCCCGTGCGCGTGCAGTGTCGCGTAATCCAGCGCGCTGTAGTCCAGGTCCCGGCCCGCCGTCGTACGGACGTGCTCGGCAAAGACTTCGCTTTCATCCCGGTAGGCGAACAGCGCCGCCTTGTGCGGGGCCATGCGGGCGGCCAGGCGCAGCGCGACCGCCTGCGCCAGGCGCCAGTCCGGCTGCGCATCGCCTGGCGGATCGATCGCCGCGCGCACCCGGCTGATGCGCCGTTCCGAATTGGTGACCGTGCCGGATTTCTCGGGCCAGGTGGCGGCCGGCAGCACCAGGTCGGCATAGGCCAATGTCTCGGTGCCCGCGTACGCCTCCTGCACGATGACGAACTCGGCGCGCTCCAGCGCCGCGCGAACCCGGGCCTGATCCGGCAAGGACTGCGCCGGGTTGGTGGCCGCTATCCACAGCACCTTGATGCGCCCTTCCAGCACCGCGTCGAACATCTCCAGCGCGCTGGCGCCCGGCGCCTGCGGCAAGGCGTCCACGCCCCACAACGCGGCGGCTTCCTCGCGATCCGCGGGCGATGCGGGATCGCGGTGGCCCGGCAGCAGCGTGGCCATGCCGCCGGCCTCCCGGCCGCCCATCGCATTGGGTTGCCCCGTCAGCGAGAATGGCCCCGCGCCCGGCTTGCCGATCTGCCCGGTGGCCAGATGCAGGTGTATCAGCGCGGCGTTCTTGTCGGTGCCGCTGGCCGACTGGTTCAAGCCCATGGTGTAGAGCGACAGCGCCGCGCCCGCCGCGCCGAACCAGCGCGCCGCCTGGACGATGTCCGCTGCCGGCACGCCGCAGATCGCCTGCGCCGCTTGCGGCGTGTACTGCCGCGCACGCTGCATCAGCGCCTCGAAGCCCTCGGTATGGCGCTGGATGTAGCGGTGGTCCAGCAAGCCCTCCTGCTCCATGACATTGAGCATGGCGTGGAACAGGGCCACGTCGGTGCCGGGCGCCAACTGCAGATGCAGGTCGGCGAACGCCGCGGTATCGGTGCGCCGCGGGTCCGCGACGATCACCTTCATTCCCGGGCGCAGCGCCCGCGCGGCCTCCAGCCGCCGGAACAGCACGGGATGCGCATACGCCATGTTGGAGCCGGCGATCAGCACCGTGTCCGCCAGGTCCAGGTCTTCGTAGCAGGCGGGCGGCGCGTCCGCGCCCAGGGTGCGCTTGTAGCCCGACACCGCGCTGGACATGCACAGGCGCGAATTGGTGTCGATGTTGTTGGTGCCGGCCAGCGCGCGCGCCAGCTTGTTGAAAACGGCGTAGTCCTCGGTCAGCAACTGCCCCGACAGATAGAAGCCCACGGCGTCCGGCCCATGCCGCGCAATCGTGTCGGCCAGCTTGGCCGCCGCGATATCCAGCGCCTGCTCCAGCGCGATGCTGCACAGGGCCTGGCCGCGTGTCTCGCGCCATTGCGCCGACAGCACGCGCGCGTCGTCGCGCCGCACCGTGTCCGCCAACGCCAGGCCTTTGCTGCACAGCCTGCCGCGATTGGCGGGATGCTGCTCGTCGCCGCGCACGCGCAGTACCGCGCCGTCGCGCGTCTCTACCCGCACGCCGCAGCCGGTGCCGCAATAGCAGCACACCGACGCCACTTCGCGCACGCCTTGCGGCGCCGCGTCCACGATATCGATCCGGCGAGCCATGGGCGCATCCATTTCCTAATCCCCCGCCGCGCCTTCGCCCTGCATGAGCCGCTCGCGCAGGGCGCCGATGCGCCGGCCCTCGCGGATCAGCCGCACATACCAGGCGCTGTCCGCCGTGTCGCCGTACAGGCAGGCGCCCACCAGCTTGTCGTCGCGGATCACCAGCTTCTTATAGACGCCGCCCGGGGTATCGGCCAGCGTGATCGCCTCGGTCTGCTCGCCTCCCGCGAAATCGCCGGCGGAAAACAGGTCGATGCCGGTGACTTTGAGACGGGTCGAGGTCACGCTGCCTTGGTAGCGGCCGATGCCATGCAGCGCCAGGTGGTTGGCCGCCACCTTTGCCTGTTCGTACAAGGGCGCGACCAGCCCGTAGGCGGTGCCGCGATGGCTCACGCATTCGCCCACGGCGTAGATGCGGGGGTCATAGGTCTGCAAGGTATCGCTGACCACCACGCCGCGGTTCACATGCAGGCCGCAACGCTCGGCCAGTTCGGTGTTGGGCCTGACGCCCACCGCCATCACCACCAGGTCCGCCGGAATCTCTTCGCCGTCCGCGAAGCGCAGCGCGCGCACCCGTCCGCCGGTCCCGCCCAGGATCTCGCGGGTCTGGCGTCCCAGCAGGAACTTCAGGCCACGCGCCTCCAGGCCACGGCGCAACATGGCTGCTGCGCCGCCGTCCAGCTGCCGGTCCAGCAGCGATTCCCCCAGATGCACCACGGATACGTCCATGCCGCGCGCGGCCAGCCCGTTGGCGGCCTCCAAGCCCAGCAGGCCGCCGCCTATCACCACCGCGTGCCGGTAGCGCGATGACGCCTCTATCATCCGGTTCACGTCGCCGATATCGCGAAAGGCGATGACGCCGTCCAGGTCGCTGCCGGGCACCGGCAGGATGAACGGATTCGAGCCCGTGGCCAGCAGCAGCCGGTCATAAGGCGCCTCGGTGCCATCATCGGCCTGCACCACCCGGCGCGCGCGATTCACGGCGACCACCTTGCGCTCGAGCAGCAGGCGGATGCCGTGGCGGGCGTACCAGTCCTCGTCATTGAGCACAATGTCCCGTAAGCTCTGCTCGCCCGTCAGCACCGGCGACAGCAGAATGCGGTTGTAGTTGGGGTACGGCTCAGCGCCGAACACCGTGATCTCGTACAGATCGGGCGCCAGCTTCAGCAGCTCTTCCAGCGTGCGCATGCCCGCCATGCCGTTGCCGACCACCACCAGCTTCTGCTTCGCATCCATGGCTGCCTCTAGGCGGCTGCGCGCGATGCGCCGGCCTCGGCCAGCGGCTGCGGGTCCACTGCCAGGGCAGCATTGGCCTGGTGCGCCGCCTGCGAACGCTCCGGGTTGCCATGGCGGCGATGCAGGAAGTCCACCACCGCCGCGCGGCAGGCCAGATAGTCCGCATCATTGGCCAGCCGCACGCGGTCGCGCGGACGTGGCAAGGGCACCGGCAGGATCTCGCCGATGGTCGCGGCCGGGCCATTGGTCAGCATCACGATGCGGTCCGACAGCAGCACGGCTTCATCCACGTCGTGCGTGACCATGACGGTGGTGGTGCGCGTCTTGGCGACGATCTTCAGCAATTCGTCCTGCAGATGCGCGCGCGTCAGCGCATCGAGCGCGCCGAAGGGCTCGTCCATCAGCAGCACGCCCGGCTCGATCGCCAGCGCCCGCGCGATGCCCACGCGCTGCTTCATGCCGCCCGAGATCTCGCGCGGCAGCTTGTTTTGCGCCGGCAACAGGCCCACCAATTCCAGCGCGGCGCGCGTGCGCTCGTTCAGCTGCGCGCGCTTTTCCGTCGCGCCAAACACCCGTTCCACCGCCAGGTACACATTCTGGAAGCAGCTCAGCCACGGCAGCAGCGAATGGTTCTGGAACACCACGGCGCGGTCCGGGCCGGGGCCGGTGATCTCGCGCTCGGCGCACAGCAATACGCCGCTGGTGGGGCGAGTCAGGCCCGCGATGAGATTGAGCAAGGTCGACTTGCCGCAGCCGGAATGGCCGATCAAGGTGATGAACTCGCCCTGTTCCACGGTCAGGTCGATATCGCGCAGCGCCACGAATGCGCCCTTGCGGGTGTTGAACGTCTGGCCCACACGCTCGATGCGTACGTATTTCTTCATGGCGCTATTCCTCGGTATAGGTGAAACGGCGGGCCAGGGCGACCAGCAGGGTTTCCAGCAGCAGCCCCACGATGCCGATCACGAAAATCGCGATGACGATGTGCTCCACCTTCAGGTTGTTCCATTCGTCCCAGAGCCAGAAGCCGATGCCGGTGCCGCCGGTCAGCATTTCCGCCGCCACGATCACCAGCCAGGCGGTGCCGATGGACAGCCGCACGCCGGTCAGCATGTAGGGCAGCACGGCGGGCAGCAGCACCTTGGTGGTCACCTTCCATTCGGACAGGTTCAGCACCCGCGCCACGCTCAGGTAGTCCTGCGGCACGCGCGACACGCCGACCGCGGTGTTGATGATCATGGGCCAGATCGAACAGATGAAAATGGCCCAGATGGCGGCCGGGTTGGCCGCCTTGAACAGCAACAGCCCCAGCGGCAGCCAGGCCAGCGGCGACACCGGCCGCAGCAGGCTGACGATGGGCGAGAACATGGCCCGCACCGCCGCATAGCGGCCGATGGCGAAGCCCGCCGGAATCCCGATCAGCGCCGCCAGGCCGAAGCCGATCGCCACGCGTTCCAGCGATGCCAGCAGGTTCCAGCCTATGCCTTTGTCATTCGGGCCGTTGTCGTAGAACGGATCGGAAAAGAGTTCGACGGCCGCGCGCCAGGTGACGCCGGGCGTGGGAATTTCCGGTATCCGCAGCGCCACCACCTGCCACACCAGCACAAACAATGCGAAACCCGCCACGGGCCCCACCACGGCCCGCAGCGCGAACTCCAGGCGTTCACGCCAAAGGGCAATGAATTCATCGCCGCGGCTCATAGTCGTTACGCTAGACATTGCATGCTCCCTTTCAGGCCTGGACCTTGAATCCATCGGCGTAGGCCGCGGGGTTGCTGCCGTCCCAGACCACACCGTCTATGAGTTTCGAGCTGCGCATCTCGCTGGCCGGCAGCGGCGCGCCTGCGGCCTGCGCGGCCTGCTTGTAGAGGTCGATGCGGTTGATCTGTTTCGCCATCGCCAGATAATCGGGATGCGCTTTGAGCAGGCCCCAACGCTTGTGCTGGGTGAGAAACCACATGCCATCGCTCAGGTACGGGAAGTTGGCGGAACCATCGGCGTAAAAGCGCATGGCATGCTCGTCGGTCCAGCGCTTGCCCAGCCCGTCCTCGTAGCGGCCCAGCATGCGGTCGACGATGCCGCTGGCATCCGTGTTGACGTAGGATTTGGCCGCGATGGTCTCGGCGGTTTTCTGGCGGTTGGCGGGCGAGGCGTCGATCCATTTACCGGCCTCGAGTATCGCGGCCGTGACCGCGCGCGCGGTGTTCGGATGGCGCGATACGAAGTCCGCGCTCGTGCCCAGCACCTTCTCGGGGTGGTCGGTCCAGATGCCCTGCGAGGTGACGGCCGTGTAGCCGATCTTGTCGAGGATGGCGCGCGCCCCCCAGGGTTCGCCCACGCAGTAGCCATCCATGTTGCCCACGCGCATGTTGGCCACCATCTGCGGCGGCGGCACGGTGATGACCTTGGCGTCCTTCATGGGATGGATGCCGTAGGAAGCCAGCCAGTAATATAGCCACATCGCGTGCGTGCCGGTGGGAAAGGTCTGCGCAAAGGTGTATTCGCGCTTATCGGACGCCATCAATTTGGCCAGCGATTCGCCGTCGCGCACGCCCGCCTCCAGCAGCTTGTTCGACAGCGTGATGGCCTGGCCGTTCTGGTTCAGGCTCATCAGCACGGCCATGTCCTTCTTCGGCCCGCCTATGCCCATATGCACGCCGTAGACCATGCCGTACAGCACGTGCGCCATGTCCAGTTCGCCGTTCATGAGCTTGTCGCGCACGGCGGCCCAGGAGGCTTCCTTGGAAGGCGTGATCGTCACGCCGTGCTTCTTGTCCAGGCCCAGCACCGAAGCCATCACGACCGAAGCGCAATCGGTCAGCGGAATGAAGCCGATCTTGACTTCGGTCTTCTCGGGCGCGTCGGTGCCGGCGGCCCAGGCGCCGGCGCGCACCAGCGGGTCGACCAGCGACAGCAGGCTGGCGCCGGCCACCGCGCGCGCCGTGCCGCAGAGCCATTTGCGGCGTCCGGCGTTGGCGCTGAGGTCCCCGCCGGCGGCGGCGTCGGTGGAGGGGCTACGGGTCGATGGCGTCATGCATGGCTCCTGGCAAAAAAAAACGTCCCGCGCGCCATGGATCCCTATCCGGTGGCGCTGCGGAACGTCGTTGTCCCTGACCGCTGATCGCGGCGCGTTGCATCGGACCACCTTCGTTGGCAGCCCGATTCCACTGAAGCAAATGCTGTGCCAGAAAGAAAAAAACGTGCCTCGATGGTCCGCCAGGCCGTGCCTACGCTGGTGCGGCCCGGCGCCGCGTCGCGTCGCCCGGAATCGCGGAAAACCAGCCGTGAACCAAATTGGTGCGCAGCCGGTTGCGGCAGCGCACCATCCGCGTGCGGTCCGCGCTCCACCGCTGTGCGCGCCCAGCGGACAGCACCGCAAAACGCGGTGGCATGGAACTTGCATGACTGAACGCATCAGAGGGGAATCACATGCTCAAGGTCATGCTGCTCAACGATGGCGAAGGACGCGCGGCGTCGCTGCGGCAGACGCTCGCCGCGGCAGGCGTGCGCGTCGTGGCCGAAATGGCGCCGGACATGGATCTGGCCGCCGCCATTGCGCAGGCGGCGCCCGACGTGGTGCTGATCGACAGCGACGCGCCCGGCCGGGACACGCTGGAGAACGTTTGCGTGGCCAGCGAACACAGCGATCGCCCGGTCGTGATGTTCACCGACAACGGCAATCGCGAAACCATACGCAGCGCCTTGCGCGCCGGCGTCGCGGCCTACGTGGTGGGCGACGTGCCGGCCGGGCGCATCGGGCCGCTACTGACGGTGGCGATCGAACGCTTCGCCATGGAGAAGTCGCGGCGTGAAGAACTGCGCGAAGCGCAATCGCGCCTGGCCGACCGACAGTGGGTGGAGAAGGCCAAGGGCATCCTGATGAAGGCGCGCTCGATTTCCGAGGACGAAGCCCACGGCCTGCTGCGCCAACGCGCCATGCAAAGCCAGAAGCGGCTGGGCGAGGTCGCCCGGGAAGTCGTGGAGATGAGCGCCTGGCTGGGCAAATCCACTTAATAAGCTTTGGTTATATGGAACAAAGAAATCAAAAGTTGTGGGGATGAAGCCCCCTTCCTATGATCCAACGACACTATGCCGGGTACGCCCGAGGCGGGCATTCATGAAGCTTTTCCCGATTTTTGCCGATCTGAAAGACAGGCTGGTCCTGGTGGTAGGCGGCGGCGCCGTCGCCGAACGCAAGACGCTCGCGCTGCTGGAAGCCTCGGCCGACGTGCTGCTGGGCGCGCCGGAACTGACGCCCGCCCTGGCCGCCCTGGCCGCTGAAGGCCGCATTCGCCATCTGTCCGGCCGTTTCAATCCCGCCTGGCTCGACGAGGTCTGGTTGGTGGTCGCCGCCACCGATGACCGCGACACCAACGCCGCCGTGTCCGAGGCCGCCGTCGCCCGACGCATATTCAGCAACGTGGTGGACGATCCCGAACTGTCGTCCTTCCAGGTGCCTTCCATCGTCGACCGCTCGCCCGTCATCGTCGCGATTTCCTCGTCCGGCGTGGCGCCGGTGCTGGCGCGGCGCATCCGGGAACGCATCGAATCCCTGTTCGACCATACCCTGGGCCAGTTGGCCGGGCTGGCCGCCCACTACCGCAAGCGCATCCGCGCCAGCCATCCCGACCTGGGCGCGCGCCGCCGCTTCTACGATTGGCTGCTGGACGGCCCGGTGGCCGGCTTCCTGCGCCAGCAACAGCCAGCCCAGGCCGAGGCCGCGCTGGCGGCGGCATTGGCGGCGCCGCGCGCACCCGACGCCGGCAGCGTGGTGCTGGTGGGCGCAGGCCCCGGCGACCCCGGCCTGTTGACGCTGAAAGCGCTGCGTGCACTGAACGAAGCCGACGTCATCCTGCACGACCGCCTGGTCAGCAACGAGGTCATGTCGCTGGCGCGCCGCGACGCCGAACGCGTATCGGTCGGCAAGCTGCCCGGCGAGGACCACAACGCCACCCAGGCGCGCATCCACAGGCTGATGGTCGAACATGCGCGCGCCGGCCGCCGCGTGGTGCGGCTCAAGGGCGGCGACGCCTTCATCTTCGGCCGCGGCGGAGAAGAGCTGGAGTACCTGCGCGCGCATGGCGTGCGCTATGAAGTGGTGCCGGGCATCACCGCCGCGCTGGCCTGTGCGGCCTACGCCGGCATCCCGTTGACGCATCGGGAACACGCCCAGTCCGTCCGCCTGATCACCGCGCACTGCCGCGAAGATGAAGACAACCTGGACTGGCCCGCGCTGGCCCGTGAAAAACAGACCCTGGCTTTCTACATGGGCGTCGGGCAACTGGATCTGCTGACCGGCCGCCTGCTGGCTCATGGCCGCGCGCCAGACACGCCCTTCGCCCTGATCGAGAACGGCAGCCGGCCCGAGCAGCGCGTGCTGTCCGGCACGCTGGAGCAACTGCCGGTCCTGGCCGCCGAGCACGCCATCCGCTCCCCCGCGCTCTTGATCGTGGGCGAGGTGGCGGGATTGGCGTCGCAACTGCAGTGGTTCGGCCAGCACATCGAGGGGCGGGTGGAGTGCATGGCGGCCTGACGCAGTGAGCACAGGCCGACCTCGCCAGGCCAAATGAAAAACGCCAGCCGCTTCCGGCTGGCGTTTTGGCTCATTGCCGTGTCCCGACCGCTATTCCGTCTTTTGGGTGGTGCCGAAGATACGGTCGCCGGCATCGCCCAGGCCAGGCATGATGTAGCCGTGCTCGTTCAAGGCGTCGTCGATGGACGCGGTGTAGATGTGCACGTCGGGGTGCTTGGCCAGCACCGCGTCGATGCCGACCGGCGCCGCGACCAGCACCAGGGCGCGGATTTCCTTGCAACCGGCGCGCTTGAGCAGGTCGATCGCGGCGACCATGGAGCCGCCCGTGGCCAACATCGGATCGACGATCAGGGCCAGGCGCTGGTCCAGTTCGCCCACCAGGCGTTCCAGGTAGGTATGCGCTTCCAGCGTTTCTTCGTTGCGGGCCACGCCCACCACGCTGACCTTGGCGCCCGGAATCAAGCTGAGCACGCCGTCCAGCATGCCAATGCCGGCGCGCAGGATGGGCACCACGGTGACCTTCTTGCCGGCGATCTTCTCGACCTGCACCGAACCACACCAGCCCTCGACGGTGGCGGGCGCCAGCGGCAGGTCCTTGGACGCTTCGTAGGTGAGCAGCGCGCCCACTTCCTGCGACAGCTCACGGAAGCTCTTGGTGCTGAGGTCGGCGCGGCGCATGATCCCGAGCTTGTGGCGGATCAGCGGATGGCGGATTTCGTGCACGGGCATGTGCGTAACTCTCCAGAATATTGATAGACAGGGTTTTCGCCTCAGGCGGAACCATGACCGCGCGGCGCGCTTTGCGTCGCCCGTCGTCGAGCCACACCTGAGGATCGTAATCGGTTTGGAAGGGAATTGTTATTGATCGCCGGCAGGATCATCCGAAGAATTTTTCCGGCGCGGCGCGGGCATGCCTATTGTTCGGTAAGCCAGGCGATCAGGGCGTCGTCGAAGGCGCGCACGGCGCCCGCCTGTTCGTGGTTGACGATGCTGACCACCACGTAGCGCTTGCCGCTGGCGCCCAGCACATAGCCCGCGATGGAGCGCACGTCGCGCAGCGATCCCGTCTTCAGGTGGGCCATGCCCGCCGTGCCGTCGCCCTTCAGGCGGCGGCGCACCGTGCCATCCACGCCGGCGATGGCGAAGGAGGAGATGTACTCCGGCATGACGGGTGAGTTCCAGGCCACGGTCAGCATCGACGCCAGGCTGTCGGCCGACACCCGCGCATCGCGCGACAGGCCGGCGCCGTTGTCGATGACCAGTTCGGGCATGTCCAGGCCCTGCCTGGCCAGCAGTTCCTTGGCCACGACTTCGCTGCTGGAGACGGTGGCAGGCCGTCGGCCGCGCTCGGCGCCCAGGGTCAGCAGCAAGGTGCGCGCCATGACGTTGTTGCTGCGCTTGTTGATCTGGCGGATCGCCTCGGCCAGCGTGGGCGAATCATGCGAGGCCAGCACCACCGCGTCGGGCGGCACCATGCCGGAACGGACCTGGCCCTTGAAGGTGCCGCCCAGCTCCTTCCAGAGCATGCGGAACACCTCGGTGGCGTAGTCGGGCTGCGACAGCGCCAGGCGGTACAGGCTGAATTCGCCGCAGGAGCCGGCCACCTTGCCGTTCACGCGGATGGTCACGCCCTGCTGGGTGATCAACGGTTCGGTGGTCACCACCGGCGCGCCCGGGCAACGGGCGTCGCTCCATTCGACGCGGCCTTCGATCTTCAGGCCCGGCAGCGGCGGATCGATCAGCGGCACCCACTTGTTGGCGGCGGGGTCGGGCGTGAACAGCAGCCGCAGCGCGCCAAAGCCCACCATCAGCGCGTCCGGGCTGGCGTTATAGGCCCGGTCCGGAGCGCCGTCGAAGGCGCCGGGGTCGGTCGCGACCTGGCCGAAGATGCTGCGGTCGATGACCAGGTCATTGATCTGCTTGACGCCGCGCAGGCGCAATTCGCGCAGCAGCACCCACAGGTCCTGCAGCAGGAATTGCGGATCGCCCCCGGCCCGCAGGTACAGCGGGCCGCTCAGCACGCCGCGGGCGTCGGGCCGCGCGCCGGGCGCCGTCATGAATTCGGTGCGCCAGACGTAGTTGGGCCCCAGTTCGGACAGCGCGGCCCAGGTCGTGACCAGCTTCATCACCGAGGCCGGATTGCGCGACTCCTTGGCGTTCAGCGCCACCAGCCGCGGCCCGCCCACCTCCTGCACCACCAGGGACAGGGAGCTGTCGGGCAGCTTGCTGGCCTTCCAGGCATTCACCACGTTCGGCGGCAAGCCGGGAACCTGCGCCCCGGCCACTCCCGCCACCGCGGCCAGCAGCCCGCCGGCCAGCCATCGCTTCAGCCCGCCCCTACGCATATTCGCTTGTCCCGTCATGCCACGCCCACCCGGTTGCTCGTCCTGCAAAACCGAGAGCATACAAAACCTGGAAGGATTGCGGCGTGGGACACCATTTCCCCGTAGGGCCGTCCCAAGAGGAAAGCAGCCCCCTTTGGGAGGCCGCAAACACGCGCGGCGTGGGGGACTCCTCCTCCCGCCACGCCCAAAAGAGCGAAAAGCCCCCTACTTCTGCAGCCGCCACTTGCCGGAAGCCACGGTCGCCATCACCAGCGCCCGCTCATCCAGCCCGTTGTGGTCGGTGGGACTCATATTGACCACGCCGGTCGCGGTGGGCAGGTTCTTGACGTTCTCCAGCGCATCGCGCAGCGCCGCCCTGAACTCGGGCGTGCCGGGCTTGGCGGTCTTCAGCGCCACCGGGACGGCCTGCTGCAGCAGGAGGCCGACGTCCCAGGTATAGGCGGCGAACAGGGACACCGTGCCCGCGCCGTTGGCCGCCTCGTACTTCTTGGCGAAGGCCTGGGCGGTGGACTTGACGGGGTTGGTATCCGGCAGCAGGTCGGCCACCATCACCGGCCCCACCGGCACCCAGGCGCCCTCGCAGGCGTCGCCACAGACCCGCAGGAAGTCGTTGTTGGCCACGCCGTGGTTGAAATAGATCTTGCCCTTGTAGCCGCGCTCGCGCAGCGCCCGGGCCGGCATCGCGGCGGGCGTGCCCGAGGCGCCGACCACCACGGCATCAGGCGCCGCGCCCATCACCTTCAGCGTCTGGGCCACGGCGGAAGTATCCGTGGGCGCAAAGGCTTCCTTGCCCACCACCTCGATGCCGTGCTTTTTGGCCGCCTTCTCGATTTCCACCCAGAAGGTCTCGCCCAGCGCGTTGTTGAAACCGATGAAGGCCAGTTTCTTGACGCCATTGGCCGCCGCATGGCGCGCAATGCCCTCGGCCATCAGCGAATCGGAGTGCGGCGTCTTGAACACCCAGCGGCGCTTGTCGTCCACCGGCTCGATCAGCCGCGCCGACGAGGCCAGCGTGATCACGGGCGTGGTTCCGCTGGCCACGGTGTCCAGCATGGCCATGGTGTTGGGCGTGGTGGAAGATCCGACGATCAGGTCGACCTTGTTCTCCGAGATCAGCTTGTGGGAATTGCTGACCGCACGGGTGGTGTCGGAGGCGTCGTCCAGCACCACGTATTCAACCTTGACGCCCCCGATCTCGGTGGGCAGCAGGCTGATGGTGTTGCGTTCGGGGATGCCCAGCGAAGCCTGGGGACCGGTGGTGGACAGGGTGGCGCCGATTTTGACCTGGGCCAGCGCGGGCGTGGCGCCCGCTGCCAGCAGGGCGGCCAGCGCGGCAGCCATGAGGGTACGACGAGGGGTCATGCGGAGTCTCCTTGGATACGCGGATGTCTTATGCTTTGCGCCGATCCGCTACGGCGTGGAACTCTGTTTATACGGCGGGGAACCCGGCGGGCGGGTACCTCGGGGGGCCGCTGCGGGTTTGTCCGCACAGGCGCGCAGCGCGGTCCGGCTGCGTCATTGCTCGTCTCCACGTTGCCAGTGACTGACTAGCGTTGTATTTTTTAGTGATACACGTATTCTAATAAGAGACAAATTCATGTCAACAGATAGCAGCACGGGGATCCAATCAGCCGAAATCGCCCTGGACGTGCTGACCCGGCTGGCCGAACTGGGCGGCGCCCTGTCCGTGTCCGAGCTGGGCCGCAGCCTGGACATGCCGCGCGCCAAGGTCCACCGCTACCTGGTGTCGCTGGAGCGGCGCGGCTACGTGGAGCAGGATGCGGCCAGCGCCCGCTACCGGCTGGGCCCGCAGGCCCTGCACACCGGGCTGGCGGCGTTGGCCGAGGTGGATTTCGTGAAACTGGCGGCTGGCCGCCTGGATGGCCTGAGCGCCGCCATCGGCCAGACCGTATTCATTTCCGTCTGGGGCCAGCACGGCCCCACCATCGTGCAATGGCGCGACGCGCGGCTGCCGGTGACCGTCAACGTGCGGGTGGGTTCGGTGCTGCCGCTGCTCAACAGCGCCACCGGCCGGGTGTTCGCCGCCTGGCTGCCCGAATCCCTGGCCTTGCCACGGGCGCTGGCCGAGTGGGACACGCTGCGCGCCCATACCGCCGATGCGGCCCGGGTGCTGGACGCGACTGAACCGCCCGCCGATCCCGCTACCGCGCTACGCCAGCAATGGCAGGCGACCCGCCAGCGCGGCTATGCCAGCGTCAGCGGTCACCTGCTGCACGGCATCAATTCGGCCGCGGTGCCGGTGCTGGACGCGCAAGGCCATCTGGCCGGCGCCTTCACCAGCCTGGGGCTGCACGGCAGCTTCGACCTGTCGTCGGACGGCGAACCCGTGCGGGCGTTGAGCGCGGCCGCGGCGGATTGTTCGCGCCGGCTGGGATGGAGCCCGGCGCGCTGAACCGCGGGCGTGGCGGCCATCCGTCCCCCGGCCGGGCGCCCCTATCTCGCGGCCGCTTTACAATACAGGGTTGCCCCGGGCCTGCCCGGCTCGTTTTCGCCCTCTTTTTGCCGCCCTTGCCGGACGGATAGCCGCGTGACCCAGTCCCTCACCGTTGCCGATTTCAATTACGAACTGCCGCCCGAGCTCATCGCCCAGGCGCCCGCCGCCGAACGCACCGGCAGCCGCCTGCTGCACCTGGACGGCGCCGGCCAGCTGCATGACCGGCTGTTCGCCGACCTGGCCGCGCTGCTGCGTCCGCAAGACCTGCTGATCTTCAACGACACCCGCGTCATCAAGGCGCGGCTGAACGGCCACAAGATCACCGGCGGCAAGATCGAGGTGCTGGTCGAGCGCATCACCGAGCCCGACCGCGTGCTGGCCCACGTGCGCGCCAGCAAGTCGCCCGGACCGGGCATGGTGCTGCGCCTGGCCGACGCCTTCGACGCCACCGTGCTGGGCCGCGAAGGCGAACTCTTCGACATCCGCTTCCCTGGCCCGGTGCTGGATCTGCTGGACGCCCACGGCGCGACGCCGCTGCCGCCCTACATCACGCACGAAGCCGACAGCGGCGACGACGAGCGCTACCAGACGGTCTACGCCCGCGAGCCCGGCGCCGTGGCGGCCCCCACCGCCGGCCTGCATTTCGACCAGCCCACGCTGGACCGCCTGGCCGCGATGGGCGTCGAGCGCGCCTTCGTCACGCTGCACGTGGGCGCGGGCACCTTCCAGCCGGTGCGCGTGGACAATCTGGCCGACCACGTCATGCACGCCGAATGGTTCACCGTGCCGCAAGCCACGGTCGACGCGATCGCCGCCGCCCGCAGCCGCGGCGGCCGGGTCATCGCCGTCGGCACCACCAGCGTGCGCGCCCTGGAATCCGCCGCCGCCCAGACCGAAGGGCGCACCGCCCCCGGCCTGCCGCTGGCCGCCACCCAGGGCGACACCCGTCTCTTCATCACCCCCGGTTACCGCTACCGCGTCATCGACGCCCTGGTCACCAACTTCCACCTGCCCCAGTCGACCCTGCTGATGCTGGTGTCGGCGCTGGCCGGCGTAGAACCGATACGCCGCGCCTACGCCCACGCCGTCGCCGAGCGCTACCGCTTCTTCAGCTATGGCGACGCCATGTTTATCGAGTCCCCCGCCCCATGACCGGACTGAATTTCGAACTGCTCGCCACCGACGGCGGCGCCCGCCGCGGCCGCATCACGCTGAACCACGGCGTGGTCGAGACGCCCATCTTCATGCCAGTCGGCACCTATGGCAGCGTCAAGGCCATGATGCCGCACGAACTGAAGGAAATCGGCTCGCAGATCGTGCTGGGCAACACCTTCCACCTGTGGCTGCGCCCGGGCACGGAAATCATGGAAAAGCACGGCGGCCTGCATGGCTTCATGCAATGGGACAAGCCCATCCTGACGGATTCCGGCGGCTTCCAGGTATTCAGCCTGCAAGGCATGCGCAAGATCACCGAGGAAGGCGTGAAGTTCGCCTCGCCGATCGACGGCGCGCGCCTGTTCCTGACGCCGGAAGAATCCATGCGCATCCAGCGCTCGCTGAATTCCGACATCGTCATGGTGTTCGACGAATGCACGCCCTATGAAATCGACGGCCGGCCTGCCACCGTCGAGGAAGCCGCCCGCTCCATGCGCATGTCGCTGCGCTGGGCGCGCCGCTCGCGCGAGGAATTCGACCGCCTGCAAAATCCCAATGCCCTGTTCGGCATCGTCCAGGGCGGCATGTACGAAGCCCTGCGCGACGAGTCCCTGGCCGGGCTGCAGGAGATCGGCTTCCATGGCTACGCCATCGGCGGCCTGTCGGTCGGCGAGCCCAAGGAAGACATGATGCGCATCCTGGCGCACGTCACGCCCAAGCTGCCGGCCCAGGCGCCGCGCTACCTGATGGGCGTGGGCACGCCGGAAGACCTGGTCGAGGGCGTGAGCCGCGGCGTGGACATGTTCGACTGCGTCATGCCCACCCGAAACGCCCGCAACGGCTGGCTGTTCACGCGTTTCGGCGACGTCAAGATCCGCAACGCCAAGCACCGCGACGACACCCGCCCGCTGGATCCCAGCTGCGGCTGCCACACCTGCGCGAACTTCTCGCGGGCCTATCTGCACCACCTGCAGCGCGCCAACGAAATCACCGGCGCGCGCCTGAACACCCTGCACAACCTGCATTTCTATCTGACCATCATGAAGGAAATGCGCGAAGCCATCGCCGAAGGCCGCTTCGACGCCTGGCGCGCGCAGTTCGCGGCGGACCGGGCGCGGGGGGTGGATTAGAATTTCAGGACCTATATACAATAGTCGGCTTGCCCTATCCATGGCTCGCGCGGGGATGGGCGCATAAAAAACACTAGATACAAACACCCAAACAGACTAAACGCAGGAGAATTCAATGTCCGTTATCGATACCGCCAGCCTTGTCATGGCTCAGGCCGCCCCCGAGGGCAACGCGCTGATGGGCATGCTGCCCATCATCCTGATGTTCGTGATCCTCTATTTCCTGATGATCCGTCCCCAGATGAAGCGCCAGAAGGAACACCGCAATCTGATCGCCGCCCTGGCCAAGGGCGACGAAGTGGTTACCGCCGGCGGCATGCTCGGCAAGGTCACCAAGGTCAACGACAGCTACGTTACCGTCGAAGTCTCCGAACTGGCCGACAAGCCCGTCGAAGTGATCATGCAGAAGTCCTCGGTCTCGACCGTGCTGCCCAAGGGAACCATCAAGGCCCTGTAAGCGTCCCACAGGAGCCCCCATCGGGCTCTTGTGCTTGATGGCCCTGCCGCCGCCCGCCGCGCTCGCCGCCCGGGCGGCCCTTTCATCACTTTTACATGAAGTAGCCGGCAATGAACCGCTATCCCCTCTGGAAGTACATTACGGTCCTGGTCGCGGTCATCATCGGCCTGCTGTACACGCTTCCCAACTTCTACGGCGAGTCCCCGGCCGTCCAGGTTTCCAGCGCCAAGGCCACGATCAAGGTCGATCCCGCCATGCTGAACCGGGTCGATCAGATCCTGACCGACGCCAAGATCCCCAATGAAGGGGTCTACTACGAACAAAACGGCACGCTCGGCACCGTGCGCGCCCGCTTTACGTCGACCGACCTGCAACTGCAGGCGCGCGACCTCATCGACAGATCCCTCAACACCGTCGCCGGCGACCCCCACTACACGGTCGCGCTGAACCTGCTGCCCGCCTCGCCCGCCTGGATGCGCGCCCTGGGCTGGTTCGCGCCCAAGCCCATGTACCTGGGCCTGGACCTGCGCGGCGGCGTGCACTTCCTGCTGCAAGTGGACATGCAGGGCGCCCTGACCGCCCGCTATGACTCCCTGGCCGCCGACGTGCGCTCGGTGCTGCGCGACCAGAAGGTCAACGTGGCCGGCGTCGAACGCTCGGGTCTGGCAATCGCCGCCACCTTCGCTGACACGGACGACCGCGACCGCGCCATTTCCACCCTGCGCAGCCGCCTGCCCGACCTGGAATTCACCGAGCGCATGGAAAACGGCAAGCCGCTGCTGATGGCTGCGCTGAACCCGGCCGCCGTCACCCGCGTGCAGGATTCCGCGCTCAAGCAGAACATCAACACGCTGCACAACCGCATCAACGAACTGGGCGTGGCCGAACCGGTCATCCAGCAACAGGGCGCCGACCGTATCGTGGTCCAACTGCCCGGCGTGCAGGACGTGGCCAAGGCCAAGGAACTGCTGGGCCGCACCGCCACGCTGGAAATCCGCATGGTCGACGACACCCCCGCCGCGCAAGCCGCGCTGCTGGGCGGCAGCGTGCCGTTCGGTCTCGAACGCTACAACGACCGCGACGGCCGTCCCATTCTGGTCCGCCGCCAGGTCATCCTGACCGGCGAAAACCTGCAGGACGCCCAGCCCGGCCGCGACTCGCAGACCCAGCAGGCCGCCGTCCACCTGACGCTGGACTCCAAGGGCGCCCGCATCTTCCGCGACGTCACCCGCGACAACATCGGCAAGCGCATGGCCATCCTGCTGTTTGAAAACGGCAAGGGCGAAGTGGTCACGGCCCCGGTCATCCGCGGCGAAATCGCCGGCGGGCAGGTGCAGATCTCGGGCAGCATGAGCTCCGAGGAAGCCGCCGACACCGCGCTGCTGCTGCGCGCCGGCGCCCTGGCTGCGCCCATGTCCATCATCGAGGAACGCACCATCGGCCCGAGCCTGGGCGCGGACAACATCGCCAAGGGCTTCTACTCGACGCTGTACGGCTTCCTGGCCATCGCCGTCTTCATCATCCTGTACTACCACCTGTTTGGCGTGTTCTCGACCATCGGCCTGACCATGAACGTGCTGCTGCTGCTGGCGCTGCTGTCCATGCTGCAGGCCACGCTGACCCTGCCGGGCATCGCGGCCATCGCGCTGACGCTGGGCATGGCCATCGACTCGAACGTGCTGATCAACGAGCGGATACGCGAGGAACTGCGCGCGGGCGCCAGTCCGCAGCAGGCCATCCATCACGGCTTCGAACGCGCCTGGGGCACCATTCTCGACTCGAACCTCACCACGCTGATCGTGGGCCTGGCGCTGCTGGCCTTCGGTTCGGGCCCTATCCGCGGCTTCGCCGTGGTGCACGTCCTGGGCATCCTGACCTCGATGTTCTCGTCGGTGGTGGGTGTACGCGCGCTGGCCAACCTCTGGTATGGCCGCAAGAAGAAGCTCACGTCGATCTCCATCGGTGAAGTCTGGAAACCGAAGACCAACTGAACATGAGCGCGGGCGGCCCGGCCGCCCGCCACAGATAAAGCCTAAGGCGAAAAATGGAATTTTTCCGTATTCACCGCACCATCCCGTTCATGCGCCACGCGTTGGTGCTGAACATCATCAGCTTCGTCACTTTCCTGGCGGCTGTCTTCTTCATCCTTACGCGCGGCTTCCACCTGTCGATCGAATTCACCGGCGGCACGGTCATGGAAGTCAACTACGCCCAGACGGCGCAGCTTGAAAACGTGCGCGGCGTGGTCTCCAAGCTTGGCTACACCGACTTCCAGGTGCAGAACTTCGGCACCTCGCACGACGTCATGATCCGCCTGCCCCTGCAGGAAGGCCAGACCTCGGCCACCCAGAGCGAAACCGTCATGGCCGCGCTGAAGACCGCCGACTCCGGCGTCGAACTGCGCCGCGTCGAGTTCGTCGGCCCGCAGGTGGGCCAGGAACTGCTGCACAACGGGCTGATGGCCCTGCTGGTGGTGGTCATCGGCATCATGGTGTACCTGGGCTTCCGCTTCGAATGGAAGTTCGCCGTCGCCGGCGTGATCGCCAACCTGCACGACGTGGTGATCATCCTGGGCTTCTTCGCCTTCTTCCAGTGGGAATTCTCGCTGTCGGTGCTGGCGGGCGTGCTGGCGGTGCTGGGCTACTCCGTGAACGAATCCGTGGTCATCATGGACCGGATCCGCGAGAACTTCCGCAAGTACCGCAAGGCGGACGTGCACGAAGTCATCAACAGCGCCATCACCCAGACCATCTCGCGGACCATCATCACCCACGGTTCGACGCAGATGATGGTGCTGGCCATGCTGTTCTTCGGCGGCCCCACCCTGCACTACTTCGCCATGGCCCTGACCATCGGCATCTGGTTCGGCATCTACTCGTCGGTGTTCGTGGCCGCGGCCCTGGCCATGTGGCTGGGCGTCAAGCGCGAAGACCTGGTCAAGCCGGTCAAGAAGGAAGGCGAGGAAGGCGAAGCCGCCTGAGCGTTTCCCGCCATGAGAAAACCCGTCGCATCGCGGCGGGTTTTTTTTCACCATGGCTCCAGCGCCGAACTTCGCTAAGTACATCATCCATAGATGCAACTTCTCTCAAGTCCGATTGAGGGGGACTTCGTTTAGAGCTCCGCTACGTCACGCAGCCGGACACCGTTCAACTTCGCCGCAACCAGGGCATCAGACATCACCCGGTCGCAGATAGGAGGAGCACCCAAGCGCTCTTGGCGAAAGACGTGGGCATTTGCCACGGCGTCTGCTTTGAAGATCAGACTCCCTCCACCCAACACGCTGTACAGCTTTACGTCCTGGCCAGTCTGGTGGTCGTGGTCAAGCTTGATCTTCACCCGCGATAGGGCTTCGTCCAGAGCATTCAGCGTACGCAGCACATTGCAGAGGTAGTACCGCGGACCGGGGGAGCCGTCGGCAAGGGTGAAGTCGCATGGGACGAATGCGAATGCTTCGGGGTCTGCACGCAGGAAAACCTGTCTGAGTGCCTCGGAAACAACCCAGATGCCTGCCAGCACTTCAAAGTCGCGCGGCAGCCCCCCTTTCTCCGGCACGTGCACCAGATGTGGTCGTTCGGGGTACTGATCGGGTTCGCCAGTCGGTCGCTCGACAATATTCATGCTTGGGTGGATCAGTGCGTCTTCGTTCGCAAACTCCAGCCCCGAAACCTGACCATTACCTCTATCGCTTGGATCAATGAGAAAAAACCTGCCCTTGCAGGACTCGGTCTCAACTGAAACGGGAATGGCGGTCTGCTCGTTCATAGGTTTCTAAAATGAATACGGGGTGGAAAGGTTCCCGTGGGTGGGCTGATCGTAGCCGCAGGCTGGCGAGGGGCAAGGATGGCCCGAACTGAGACAGTTGAAGCGCTTCCAGCAACTTGAGACAGCTTGCCTGATCGTGGCGAATTGTGATCGTCCTTGTACGTGCTGCTTGTAGCAGTGGTACAGCATCTGGAGTGCTCCCCGCATTTTAGGACGGGAGCCCTTCGGCAAAAAGGGCGAACGCGGGCACTGTACAGCAGGCCGCCGTCGCGGTGTACGGGTACGGATCCCCGCAGATTCGCTACCATAGCCCCACCATGAAACTCGCTATCGATCACCTCGTCATCGCCGCCGCCGACCTGGACAGCGGCACGGAGTACGTCGCCGGGCTGCTCGGCATCGCGCCCGCGGGCGGCGGCGCCCATCCCCGCATGGGCACCCACAACCGCGTGCTCGGCATGGCCGGCGGCATCTACCTGGAAGTCATCGCCATCGATCCGCAAGCCCCGGCGCCCGCGCGGCCGCGCTGGTTCGGGCTGGACCAGGACGCAGTCCGCGCCCGCCTCGCCCAAGGCCCCTACCTGGCCCATTGGGCGGCGCGGGTCGAAGCCCCCCTGGACCTGACCCGCATGCAGGCCGAGCACCCCGGACGCATCCCTCCCGCCATCCCCATGGAGCGCGGCAGCCTGCGCTGGCGATTGACGGTGCCGGACGACGGCAGCCTGCCCGCCTGGCGCGAGGCCGGCCACGCGGCCGGCGACGGCCTGCTGCCCACGTTGATCCAATGGGACGTGGCGGACTATCCCGGCGTCAGCCTGCCGCGCCAGAACCTCACGCTCAAGCAGCTGTCCGGCAGCCATCCGCAAGCCGGGCTGCTGCGCCAGGGGCTGGCCTGGATGGGCGCCGACCACCTGATCCAGGTGGCGCAGGCCGATGGCCCGCCGCGCCTGAGCGCACAGATCGAAACAGCCGGCGGCCTGAAGATCCTGGCCTGAAGCCGCAGCGCATCAGAAAAAAACACAGAACATCCGGAGACCTATTCATGCCTTCCACCCGCAAGCGTTTCGACGAAGACCCCTACCTGGACCGCTGCGACGCAGTCGTGATCGCCGTCAGCCCCGAGGGCGTCGAACTGGACCAGACCGTTTGCTACGCGCGCAGCGGCGGCCAGGCGGGCGACAGCGGCACGCTGACGCTGGCCGACGGCCGCCGGCTCGCCCTGACCGACACCGTCTACGCCGACGACCGCCAGCGCATCCTGCATGTGCTGGAAGGCGATGCCGCCCCGCAAGTCGGCGACCGCGTATCGGTGGCCATCGACTGGCCGCGCCGCCACCGGCTCATGCGCCTGCACACCTGTCTGCATCTGCTGGGTTCGCTGGTGCCCGCGCCAGTGACGGGCTGCAATATCTCGCCGGACTCCGCCCGCATCGACTTCGACCTGCCCGAGTCCACGCTGGACAAGGCCGACCTGAGCGAACGGCTGAACGCGCTGATCAACGCCCGCACCGGCGTCAGCATCAACTGCATCACGCCCGAACAACTGGCGGCGGAACCCGACCTGGTGCGCACCATCGGCGCCGCGCCTCCCGCGGGCACCGCCAGCATACGCATCGTCGAAATCCCGGGCGTGGACCGCCAGCCCTGTGGCGGCACGCATGTGGCCAACACGGGCGAGATTGGCGCGGTGGCCGTCACCAAGATCGAAAAGAAGAGCCGCACCAACCGGCGCGTGGTCGTGAACTTCGCGTAAGACCGGGGCGGCCGCCATTCATGCCGGGCGCAGCGCGCGCCCGGGAGGCGGCAAGCCTATTTCTTCCACCAGCGCCACGGCGCGCGCAAGGGCCATTGATACCGGCTGCCCAGCACGCGGGGCGCCAGCACGTGTCCAACCAGCACCGCGATGCCCGCGGCCGTCATCACGTCGGACAGATAATGGTCCAGGTTGACCAGCCGGCTCATCGCCACCAGCGCGGCCAGCAACAGGAAGACCCAGCGCCAGCGCGGCGCCAGGATGCCCAGCACCACGGCCACGGCGAAAGCCGCATAGGTGTGGCTGGAGGGGAAGGAGTTGTACAGCTGGGCGCGGGAGAAGGACTCGCCCACCCCGTAAATACCTTTTTCGAAGAAGAGTTCAGGGCGCGCCCTCGCCACCGAACGCTTGAGCACCAGCACCACCAGCCCGCCCACTGCCATCGTCGACAGCATCAGCAGGCTGCCGCGCGCCATGCTGGCGTAGCTCATGCGCACTGGGTTGCGCCAGCCGCGCGCCAGGCCGACCAGGCCGATCACGTAGAAGGCCAGCGCCACGCCGATATAGGGGCCGCTTTCGCCGAGTTCGCCGATCCATTCGAAGGATTCGTTCACGCCCTCGGAGACCGACTGCTTGATCCACACGGCCAGCGGCAGGTCCACCCACAGCGCGCAGGCGCTGGCGGCCAGCGCCAGGGCGCAGCCCAGCAGCACCCAGGTCAGCGCGGAGAACGGATTGCGGAACTGATCGGGCCCGGGGCCCGCCACGGCGTCGGTCACGGGAGCGGCCGCCGAAGGCGTCAGGGGATTGGTGTTCATCGGTACCGCTACAGGGAAATGAGAAATGTTCCTGGAACCCGGAATCGGCCCAGCACGCTATCGTAACGGCCTGGACGCGCCAGACCAAGAAGCAAATTCGGGCAAGGGTTAAAATCCCGGGTTTCCTACCTTTCTGCCCCCGGGATCTACACCCGTCACGGCGACCATCATGCAAGAAACCACTCTCAAGCGCGCCGACGCCGCGCACGACGGCGCCAGCGCCGCCCTCCCCGCCGCCCAGGCCGGCTCCCCCCGCAAGCTGTACATTCGCACCTTCGGCTGCCAGATGAACGAGTACGACTCGGACAAGATGGCCGACGTGCTGCGCGGCGACCAGGGCCTGGAACTCACCGACAACCCGGAAGACGCCGACGTCATCCTGTTCAACACCTGTTCGGTGCGCGAGAAGGCGCAGGAAAAGGTCTTCTCGGACCTGGGCCGGGTGCAGCACCTGAAGAAAACCAATCCCAACCTGGTGATCGGCGTGGGCGGCTGCGTGGCCAGCCAGGAAGGCGAGGCCATCGTCAAGCGCGCGCCCTATGTCGACGTGGTGTTCGGCCCGCAGACGCTGCACCGCCTGCCGGACCTGATCAAGCGCCGCCGCGACGAAGGCCGTTCGCAGGTGGACATCAGCTTCCCCGAGATCGAAAAGTTCGACAACATGCCGCCGCCGCGCGTGGACGGCGCCACGGCGTTCGTCTCCATCATGGAAGGCTGTAGCAAGTATTGCAGCTTCTGCGTCGTGCCCTATACGCGCGGCGAGGAAGTCTCGCGCCCCTTCGAGGACGTGCTGGTGGAAGTCGCCGACCTGGCCGACCAGGGCGTGAAGGAAGTGACGCTGCTGGGCCAGAACGTCAACGCCTACCGCGGCCGCATGACGGACAGCGACGAGATCGCCGACTTCGCCATGCTGCTGGAGTACGTGCACGAAATCCCCGGCATCGAGCGTATCCGCTACACCACCTCGCACCCCAAGGAAATGACCCAGCGCATGGTGGATGCCTACGCCCGTCTGCCCAAGCTGGTGTCCTTCCTGCACCTGCCGGTACAGGCCGGCAGCGACCGCGTGCTGGCCGGCATGAAGCGCGGCTACACCACCCTGGAATTCAAGTCGGTAGTGCGCCGCCTGCGCGCCGCGCGCCCCGACCTGACCCTGTCCTCTGACTTCATCGTCGGCTTTCCCGGCGAAACCGAGGAAGACTTCGAAAAGACCATGAAGCTGATCGAGGACGTCGGCTTCGACACCTCGTTCTCGTTCGTGTATTCGCGCCGCCCGGGCACGCCCGCCGCCGACCTGCAAGACGACACGCCGCAGGAAGTGAAGCTGCGCCGCCTGCAACGCCTGCAGGCGCTGATCAACGAGCAGGCCGCCACGATCGCCCGCAACATGATCGGCACGCGCCAGCGCCTGCTGGTGGAAGGCCCCTCGCGCCGCGACCCGAACGAGCTGATGGGCCGCACCGAGAACAACCGCATCGTGAACTTCGCCGCGCCCGCGCGGCTCATCGGACAAATGGTCGACGTCATCATCACCGAAGCGCACACCAACTCGCTGCGCGCCCGGGTCGCCGACGTGGACCGTACCCCCCAAGAGGCCGAATGACCACTCCCCGCTCCCGCGCCCGTCGCAGCATGCCCGCCGTCGTCACCCTGGACGGCGACAACACCCATCTGGCCAACCTCTGCGGCCCGCTGGACGAGAACCTGCGGCAGCTGGCTGACGGCATGAACGTCAAGCTCTCGCGCCGCGGCAGCCGCGTCACCATCGAAGGCGAGCTGGCGGAACTGGCGGGCCGGGTGCTGCGCCGCTTCCATGAGCAGGCCGTGCACCGCGCCCTGTCCGTCGACGACATCCAACTGGGCCTGGTCGAGATCGGCGTCGGGCGCCAGGAAGAGAAACTCAAGGAAGAACAGGCCCGCGAGGCGGACCCGCTGCCCGCCCTGGACGACGAAAGCGACAGCATCGCCCTGCGCACCAAGCGCAGCGACCTGCGTCCGCGCACGCCGCGCCAGCGCGACTACCTGAACAACATCCTCAAGCACGACATCACCTTCGGCGTCGGCCCCGCCGGCACCGGCAAGACCTGGTTGGCCGTGGCCTGCGCCATCGACGCGATGGAGCGCGACACCGTGCAGCGCCTGGTGCTGACGCGCCCGGCGGTCGAGGCCGGCGAACGCCTGGGCTTCCTGCCCGGCGACCTGGCGCAAAAGGTCGATCCGTACCTGCGGCCTCTCTACGACGCGCTCTACGACCTGATGGGCTTCGAGAAGGTGCAGCGCCTGTTCGAAAAGCAGACCATCGAGATCGCGCCGCTGGCCTATATGCGCGGCCGCACGCTCAACCACGCCTTCGTCATCCTGGACGAAGCCCAGAACACCACGCCGGAACAGATGAAGATGTTCCTGACGCGGATCGGCTTCGGCAGCAAGGCCGTCATCACCGGCGACCCGTCCCAGGTGGACCTGCCGCGCGGCCAGGACAGCGGGCTGGCTCATGCGGTGAAGGTGCTGCACGAGGTCCAAGGCATCGCCACCACCCGATTCACCAGCCGAGACGTCGTGCGCCATCCCCTGGTCGCGCGCATCGTCGACGCCTACGACCGCGCCTCCGAAGATGAAGCCTGAACTGTCCCTGTCCGTGCAATATGGCGTCGAGGAAGCCCGCCTGCCTCGCTGGCGCCTGCGCCGCTGGGCCGAGCGGGCGCTGGCGGGCGCGGCCGACGACGGCCTGGTGACGTTCTCGGCCGCGGAGCTGAGTCTGCGGCTGGTCGGCGCGGCCGAGGGCCGGCGCCTGAACCGCGACTTCCGCGGCCGCGACTACGCCACCAATGTGCTGACCTTCGAGTACGGGGTGGATCCGCTGGGGGTTGCGCGCGGCGACATCGTCATGTGCGTGCCGGTGCTGGTGCGCGAGGCCCGCGAACAGCGCAAGGCGCTGCTGGACCACGCCGCCCACCTCACCATCCACGGCGTGCTGCACGCGCTGGGCTACGACCACATCAAGGCCCGCGACGCCAAGCGCATGGAAGCCCTGGAGACCGCCACACTGGCCGCCATGCGCATCGCCGATCCTTACGTCGCCGCCTGACCCTGCCCCTTCGGGTCAACCCTGAGAAATTGGCGGCAAATGGCGTGCAGCAAGGCGCAGATGGCGGCGGTTCCCCTCATTTTGGGGGCCGCCGTTACAAATTGCAGGCCAGTATCGGTTATGCTGGCCCCTCCATAACTTGTCCTCCCGGACGATGTCTGACCCTTACCCTGCTCCCGAAGCGACTTCTGCTCGCTCAGCCAAACCCGCCACCAAATCCCTTCTAGACCGCCTGCTTTCCCTCGTGCGCCGCCAGCCCGAGGACCGCGAAGGCATCAAGGCCGTGCTGGAAGCCGCGCACGAACGCCAGTTGCTAGACGCGGAATCCTACAAGATGATCAAGGGCGCGCTCGCCGTGTCCGAAGGCACTGTCGGCGACATCATGGTCCCGCGTTCGCGCATGGACCTGCTGGACGTCACGCAGCCCATCCCCTACCTGGTGGCCTCCGTCATCGAGACCGCGCATTCGCGCTTCCCCGTGTACGAGGGCGACCGCGACAACATCATCGGCATCCTGCTGGCCAAGGATCTGCTGCGCTGCATGCTGGAACCCGGCATCGAAGTGCGCACGCTGGTGCGGCCCGCCGTCTTCATCCCCGAATCCAAGCGCCTGAACGTGCTGCTGCACGAGTTCCGCGCCAGCCGCAACCACCAGGCCATCGTCATCGATGAGCATGGCGGCATTTCCGGCCTGGTCACGATGGAAGACGTGCTGGAACAGATCGTCGGCGACATCGAAGACGAATTCGACGAAACCGAGGAAGACTCCATCTTCCCCGAAGGCGAGAACCAGTGGCGCGTCCTGGCGGCCACCGATATCTCGCACTTCAACGAAGTGTTCGGCTGCCAACTGCCCGACGACGAGTACGACAGCGTCGGCGGCTGGATGGGCGGACAGCTGGGCCGCATCCCGCGCCGCGGCGACATTGCCGAGTTCGACGGCCTGCGCCTGGAAGTGGCCCGCGGCGACGCGCGCCGCGCCATCTGGCTGCGCGTCAAGCGCAACGCCGCGCCTCAAGCCTCACACTCTGCCGACGAATGACCCAGTCCCCGCGCAGCCGTAACCTGCGCGGCGCCGCCGGCCTGGTGCTGGCGGGCGCCGTGCACGCCCTGACTTTCTCGCCCGGGCCCTTGCCGGATTGGGCGTTGGCGGTCACCCAGGTCCTGATGCTGGCCATCGCCGCGCGCGTCACCTTGTATGCGCCTTCCGCGAAACAGGCCTGGCTGCGCGGCTGGCTGTTCGGCTTCTCCAGCTATGCGCTGGGCTTGTACTGGATCTTCATCAGCCTGCACCGCTACGGCGATCTGGCCGCGCCGCTGGCCGTGGCCGCGGTGCTGGCGCTGTCGGCCTTCCTGGCCCTGTTCCCGGCCACCGCCAGCGCGCTGGCGCGCCGCTACGCGCCGCTGTTACCGGACTCCCCGCCTGCCCGCATCCTGTCAGGCACGCTGGCCTGGGCCGCGATGTGGGCCGCGTTCGAATGGCTGCGCGCCGTGCTGCTGACGGGCTTTCCCTGGCTCAACATCGGCTATGCGCAGGTCGACAGTCCCATCGCGGGCTGGGCGCCGCTGCTTGGCGTGCATGGCATGGCCTTCCTGGCCGCCTTCGTCGCCGCTGCCCTGGCTAGCCTGTGGCAGCCCTCGCGCCGGGCCGGCGCCGGCTCGCGCCACGCCCTCGCAGCCGGCATCGCGCTGGCCCTGGCCGCTGCCGGCTGGCCGCTGTCCCGCATCGACTGGTCCACGCCGTCCGGCGATCCGCTGAACGTGCGACTGGTCCAGGGCAACATCGGACAATCCCAGAAATTCGACCCCGCCCTGCTCGACCAGAGCCTGACGCGCCACCTGGACCTGGCGGCGATGCCGCCGGCGCCGGGCGTGCCCGCGCCGCAACTGATCATCCTGCCGGAAACCGTGCTGCCGATCTTCCAGGACCAGCTCGATCCGCGCGCCTGGGCAGTCTGGCGCGACCTGGCGGCGCAGCGCAATACGACCATCGCCATGGGCGTGCCGCTGCACGACCGCGTCAATGGCCGCGACCGCTACACCAACAGTGTCATGGGCTTTGACGGCAATACGCCAGTCGAGCAGCTCGTGGCCGGCAACACCGCCATGCGCTACGACAAGCGCCATCTGGTGCCCTGGGGCGAGTACGTGCCGCCCGGCTTCCACTGGTTCGTGGACATGCTGAACATTCCGCTGGGCGACTTCGACCGCGGCGCGGTGCGCCAGACGCCCTTCGCCGTCGGCGGCCAGCACGTCGCGTTCAACATCTGCTACGAAGATCTGTTCGGACCGGACCTGCTGCCCGCGCTGCAGCCCGGCCCCAATGGCGAACCGGGCGCGACGATACTGGTGAACGTCAGCAACCTGGGCTGGTTCGGCGATTCCTGGGCCTTGCGCCAGCATCTGCAGATCGGCCGCTTGCGCACCAGGGAAACGGCGCGTCCCATGCTGACCGCCACCAACACCGGCATTACCGCCGCCATCGACGCCAAGGGCCACGTGGCGGCTCAGCTCGCGCCGCTGCAAGCCGGCGTGCTGCCGGTGGCCGTGCAAGGCATGACGGGGCTGACGCCCTATGCGCGCTTTGGCGACAAGACCGCGCTGGCCTTGATCGGCCTGGCGCTGATTGCCGCGTTCGGCAGCGGCCGCAAGACGCGCCGCGGCTGAAGCCGCCTCAGGCGAACAGATTGGCCGGCAGCGCGCCGCTCTCCCCGGGCGGGCGCAGCGGCCCTGCCCCGGCGCCCGTGCGCTCGATCGCGTCCGCGATGGCGTCCAGGTCCTCGGCGTCCAGTTCCAGCGACGCCGCGCCCAGCAGTCCATCCACCTGAGCCGCGCTACGGGCGCCGACGATGGCGCCCGTCACGCCCGGCCAAGCCAAGGTCCAGCCTGCGGCCACGGCCGCGACCGTCGTACCGTGACGCTCGGCGATAGGCTTGAACGCATCGGCCAGCGCCAGGTTGCGCTCGATGCCGGGCGAGGTGAATTCCGCGTTGCGCGCGCGCCAGTCATCCGGCGGCAAGGCGCGGGCGCGCGCCACGCTGAAGCCACCGGTCAACAGGCCTGACTGCATCGGGCTGTAGACGATCACGCCCGTGCCGTTCCTCTCGCACCACGGAATCAGGTCCGCGCCCGCCGCCCGCTGGATGGCCGAGAACGGTGGTTGCAGCGTATCCACATGGCCCAGGGTTTCGGCCTGCTGCAATTGCGCAAGATTGTGGTTCGACAGGCCCACCGCCCTGACCTTGCCTTCCTGTTTCAGGTCCAGCAGTTCCTGCCAGTACACCTCCAGGGGCGTGCCGTCGCCCGCCGGCCAGTGCATCTGGTAGAGATCGATGCGCTCCACGCCCAGCCGGCGCAATGAATCCTCGATTTCGCACCGGATGCTGGCCGGCGCGCCGGTACGCCGCGGCATCGCCTGCGGCTGCTCCACCGACCAAGTCAGGCCGCATTTGGTAAAGACATAGGGCCGCGCGTCCGGCGTCATCTGCGCCAGCGCGCGGCGCACGATCTCCTCGGAATGTCCCAGCCCGTACACCGCCGCGGTGTCGATCCAGTTGATGCCGCGCTCGACCGCGCGGCGGATCGCGGCCACCGAATCGGCGTCGTCCTGCGGTCCCCAGCCCACCGCCCAGCCGTTGCCGCCGATGGCCCACGCGCCCAGCCCGATGCGGGTGATGTCCATGCCGCTCTGCCCCAGCGGCCGCGTGGGAAACGAAGTCTTGTTGCTCATGGCGATGTCCGTGTGCGCCGATCCGGTGTGGAAAACTTTCCAGATCGGCGAAAAAATTTTCCGCTCACGATAGCATTCTCACAAGCCTTTGATTTACTTGAATTCTGCATCAATCACCCCGCCCAAGCCTGCGCAAAGAAAGAGCAAAAATGAGCGAAAAAGCCCTTCCAGCCCCCATTTTTTCGCGACTTTTTGGCTTTTTGCCGCGAAGCGACTTGCACACCCTATTTAGTTCGTGCATAATCTCGTTTCTTCGCCAACGGCACTAAACAAAACCGGCAACGAACTACGAAAAAGCACTCGGTAAAACGCGTGTTCACCTTCGTAAAACGTTGAACGGGCTGATTAGAAAGACGGGGGTATAGCTCAGCTGGGAGAGCGCTTGCATGGCATGCAAGAGGTCAGCGGTTCGATCCCGCTTACCTCCACCAGTCAACGGCGAAGGATGCAGTACCAGTTTGCAAGTCCAAGTCCCCTTCGTCTAGAGGCCTAGGACATCACCCTTTCACGGTGAGTACAGGGGTTCGAATCCCCTAGGGGACGCCAGTCTTTCTGGCAGCAGTATGTAGTGATGCAGTTGAAGTGACTATGTTTTGAGTACGCCGCTGCGGAGCGGTAGTTCAGTTGGTTAGAATACCGGCCTGTCACGCCGGGGGTCGCGGGTTCGAGCCCCGTCCGCTCCGCCAAAAGCTCTCGCTCAGAGTCTTTCAAGAGCTCCGTTTTCGGGGCTTTTTTGCTTTATATAGTGTGAGACCTTGTTGTCTGAAGTTTGGGGCATCGAGGATCCTGGGGGGTATAGCTCAGCTGGGAGAGCGCTTGCATGGCATGCAAGAGGTCAGCGGTTCGATCCCGCTTACCTCCACCAGTAAGCAGTACGGTAGTAAAGTAGTTCTGTTTCGTTCAGGTCCCCTTCGTCTAGAGGCCTAGGACATCACCCTTTCACGGTGAGTACAGGGGTTCGAATCCCCTAGGGGACGCCAGTCTTTCTGGCATGTAGTACCAAGCTGCCTTGACACCGCAGTGCATTGAAGAAGTCAGAGTAAACCGCTGCGGAGCGGTAGTTCAGTTGGTTAGAATACCGGCCTGTCACGCCGGGGGTCGCGGGTTCGAGCCCCGTCCGCTCCGCCAAGCACATCACGCAGTTCGCAAGCGCCTCAGCCTTGCCAGCCATCAAAAGCTCCGGTTTCCGGAGCTTTTTGCATTTCTGCCCGCATCATCAAGCGGCAGCCATCTTCCCCGCCATTCCCCCCTACCCTCAGTCTCGTCCATTTCGCCATCTGGACAGCCTTTCAGTGCGCCTTCATTCTCTTTGCGTCGTGCCCTGCGAAAAGAAGAGGACTACGTGACCGCGAACACCGCCGCTCCCCATCCGCACCGCCAGCATCTGCAACGCATCATCGCGGGCCTGAACGAAGGCATCATCCTGCTCGAGGCGGACGGCGCCATCGCCTGGGCCAATGCCAGCGCGCTCACGCTGCATGGCGCCTCCACGCTGGATGAACTGGGCGGCACGCCAGCCGGCTATCGCAAGCGCTACACCCTCAGCTACCGCAACCATCAACGCGTGCCGGCGCGCCAGTATCCGCTGGATCTCCTGGCCGCAGCCGAAGCATTCGACGAACTGCTGCTGGACCTGGCACGCAAGGACGACGAGGAATTCCGACGCAACGTACGCGCCAGCGGCCTGCACCTGGACGGCGGCGACGGGGCCGATTACCGCGTCCTGATCCTGCATGACCAGACCGGGCAGATCAACGCCGAAGAACGCTTCGAACGCGCCTTCGGCGCCAATCCCGCGCCCGCCCTGATCTGCCGCCTGTCGGACCTGCGCTACGTGAAGGTGAACCAGGGCTTCCTGGAAATGACCGGCTACGCGCGCGATGCCATACTGGGCAAGTCGGCCTACGAACTGGACGTGCTGGACGGCGACGGCGACAAGGACAACGCGGTCGCCAGGCTCAACGAAGGGCAGACCATCGCGCAGCGCGAAGGCGCGCTGAAACTCGCGGATGGAAGCGTGAAGTTCGTCATCGTCGCGGGCCAGCCCATCGACATGCAGGGCGAGCCATGCATGCTGTTCACCTTCATCGACCAGGAAGGCCGCAAGCGCACCGAACTGGCCTTGCGCGAAAGCGAGGAGCGCTTCTCGAAGGCGTTCCGCCTGGCGCCCGTACCCATGGCCGTATGCGAAGCCGAGACGCTGCTCGCGCTGGACCTGAATGACGCCTTCGCCGCAGCTACCGGCGCGTCGCCGCAGGACGGCATCGGCCAAGCGCTGACCGGACTGGGCCTGCAGCTCCCTGAAGATCTGGAGGCCAGCCTCCGGCGCGGCGAAGGCCTCCGCAACCGCGATGTGGCGTTGGCGGCCAGGGACGGCAGCCCGCTGGATTGCCTGCTGTCGGCCGAACCCGTGACCATAGGCGGCCAGCCACGCGTGCTGCTGGCGATCCAGGACATCACGGAACGCAAACGCTCCGAGATGGAATTGCTGACGGCGATCGAAGCCGTCATGCAGGACACGTCCTGGTTCAGCCGCAGCGTCATCGAAAAGCTCGCGCAACTGCGCGAACCCGCGCCCGCCACGCGCGACGTGGCCGAGTTGGCGCAACTCACCTCGCGCGAACGCGAGGTGCTGGGCCTGATGTGCCAGGGCCATGACGACGACGGCATCGCCCGGCAACTGAAGCTGTCGCGCAATACGGTGCGCAACCACGTGGCCACCATCTACAGCAAGATCGGCGTGCACCGCCGCAGCGCAGCCATCGTGTGGGCGCGGGACCGCGGCATCACCGGACACGAGCGCACGCGGGCGCGCGACAAGCGCGGGCAAGGCTGAAGCGTCGTAAATTTACAATTAGATGCAAAATAATGGGCGTTCAGGTGTCCCCGAAGATGTGGCCCACTTAGACCCCGGCGCCTGCCAAAATCTTCCATTTTCAGCAAAAATAACTACAACAGGCGGCCAATTTCCGCCAGACCGACTGCATTGCGCAAACCCTGCGCAGCTTCTTACGATCCGCCGATCCCGCCCTTGCCTGCCAAGTGCCGCGATCCCGCAAGACCGAAAGGAGCCATCCATGCAGACCGCCTACATTCCCGTCCCGACCATCGCCAAGCCGGCCGCCGCTCCCGCCTGGAGCGCCGCCGACATCATGGCGCTCTACGAACTGCCGTTCATGGATCTGGTGTTCCGGGCCCAGCAGACGCACCGCGCCCATTTCGATCCGAACGCCATCCAGCTGTCCAGCCTGCTGTCGATCAAGACCGGCGGCTGTCCCGAGGACTGCGCCTATTGCCCGCAGTCCTCGCACTACGACACCGGCCTGGACGCCGACAAGCTGATGCCGCTGGCGGACGTGGTGGCCGCGGCCCGCAAGGCCCAGGACGGCGGCGCGCAACGCTTCTGCATGGGCGCCGCGTGGCGCAGCCCCAAGCCGCACCACCTGGAGGCCGTTGCCGAGATGGTCAGCGCGGTGAAGGCCCTGGGACTGGAGACCTGTGTCACCCTGGGCATGTTGCGCGAGGGCCAGGCCGAACAGCTCAAGAACGCCGGCCTGGACTACTACAACCACAACCTGGACACCTCGCCCGAGTTCTACGGCAAGATCATTTCTACCCGCACCTACCAGGACCGGCTGGACACGCTGGACCGGGTGCGCGATGCCGGCATCAGCGTGTGCTGCGGCGGCATCGTGGGCCTGGGCGAATCGCGCCGCGAACGCGCCGGCCTGATCGCCCAGCTGGCCAGCATGGAGCCCTATCCCGAATCCGTGCCGATCAATAATCTGGTGCAGGTGGAAGGCACGCCGCTGGCCGGCGTGGAAGCCCTGGATCCGTTCGAATTCGTGCGCACCATCGCCGTGGCCCGCATCGCCATGCCGCGCGCGGCGGTGCGCCTGTCCGCCGGCCGCGAAGCCATGGACGACGCGTTGCAGGCCCTGTGCTTCATGGCGGGCGCCAACTCCATGTTCTATGGCGACGCCCTGCTGACCACCGCCAATCCGCAGATGGAAGCCGACCAGCGCCTGCTGCAGCGCCTGGGCATGCGCATCGACGCCGCCCAGCACCAGCACCACGACGCCACGGCATGCCGCTGACCCCGGGCCTGCTTTACCTGCTGGCCAGCGTCGCCTGCAGCGTGACCGTGGCCGTGCTGCTGAAGCTGGCGCGGCGCTACCAGGTGGACGTGCGCCAGGCCATCGCCATGAACTACGCGGTCGCCGCCCTGCTCTGCTGGGCGGTGCTGCGCCCGGACCCGGGCGCGCTGCTGGCGCCGCAAACGCCCTGGCTGGTGCTGGCCGCGCTGGGCGTGCTGCTGCCCAGCGTGTTCCTGGCGATGGCGGCGGCCGTGCGCCATGCCGGCATCGTGCGCAGCGACGCGGCGCAGCGCCTGTCCTTGTTCATCCCGTTGCTGGCGGCCTTCCTGCTGTTCGGCGAATCGGTCAGCGGCCGCAAGCTGGCCGCGATCTTGCTGGCGGCCAGCGCCTTGTACTGCCTGCTGCGCCGCCCCGCCCGCGCACAAGTGCCTGGCGAAGACCCCGCCGCGAGCAGCCGCGCCCTGTGGTTGTGGCCGCTGGTCGTGTGGGTAGGCTATGGCGTGATCGACATTCTGTTCAAGCAGATGGCGCGCGCAGGCACCGCCTTCGCGGGCGGGCTGCTGCTGGCCTTCGTCATCGCCGGCCTGCTGATGCTCGCCTATCTTTTGGGAAGTCGGGTGCGCTGGCAGCTGCGCCACCTGGCGGCTGGCGCAGCGCTGGGCTTGGCGAACTTCGGCAACATCCTGACCTACATCCGCGCGCACCAGTCGCTGCCCGAGCATCCCGCGCTGGTGTTTGCATCGATGAACATGGGGGTGATCACCCTGGGCACGCTGGTCGGCGCGCTGGTCTTCCGCGAACCCCTGACCCGGTTGAACCTGCTGGGCATCGCGCTGGCGCTGGCCGCCATCGTGCTGATGGCGCCCTGGTAAGGGCGCCATCCCGGCCTCAGGTGCCGGTACGCCTCTGGCGGCCGTCCCCGGCCGCGTCGTCTGTCTGGTCCACGCCGGCCTCGCCAGGCTGCTCCTCCGCAGGCGGCTCGGCTGCCGCCACCGGAGCCACGTCGGGCTGCACCATTTCCATGGCGATGTCCGTCGCCGGATCCACTCGCGGATCCAGCACCGCCGCAGCCGGCGAACTCTGCAGCGTGTCCGGCATGGGCACGAAATGCGTGGGAGCCTCTTCCACCTGGTGCGCACCCGTGACGCGGGTGGGACGCACGTGCCAGACCAGGATCAGGGCGCAGGCGGAAATGAAGACGTAGTACATGCTGGGTCCGGCCAGGGACATCAGCACCCCGGCAATCATCGGGCCGATGCAGGCGCCCACCCCGTAAGTCATGAGCAGCACGGCCGACAGGCTGACCCGGCGCTCGGACTCCACGTGGTCGTTGGCAAAGGCCGCGCCCAGCGGATACAGGGTGAACTGCAGCACGCCAAAAACACAGGACATGGCCACCAGCGCCCAGTACGGCAGGACGATCCAGCCCCACATGACCACCGGCAGCAGCACCAGCAAGAGCGCGTTGAAGCGGATCAGGCCGGCGCGGTTGATGCGGTCGGACAGCCAGCCCATGGGCCATTGCGACAACAGACCCGCGGTCACCGCGGCGGCCACGAAAATCGCCGCCTGCGAGGTGGACAGGCCGTGCTTGGCGCCGTAGACGGCCGCCAGGCCGTAGAAGGCGCCGGAAAGATTGCCCGCCACGAACAGCACCGTCATCGACAGCGGCACGCGCCGCATGAAGAAACGGATGTCCAGCGGCGCCGGCAGCGGCGTGGGCGGGTGCGAACGCGCGGTGACGGCGATCGGCACCAGGCATAGCACCAGGCACATGGCCACCAGGGTCAAGGGCCGCAGATCCAGCGTGGCATAGGCGGTCAGGGCCAGTTGCCCCAGCACGGTGCCCAGGCCGGACACGACCATGTAGACGGAAAAAACGCGCCCGCGCTGGTGGTTTTCGGTCTGCTCGTTGAGCCAGCTTTCGATGACCATGAACTCGGTCACCATCACGATGCCCGAAATGACGCGGAACACCAGCCACAGCGGCATGGAGTCGACCAGCGTCTGGGCCAGGATCATGCTGGTGGCCACGGCCGCACAGGCGACGAACGCCCGGATGTGGCCCACGCGGATGATGAGTTTGTGCCCGAGACGGGCGCCGCACACCAGGCCCAGGTAGTAGCCGGCGATCAGGGCGCCGATCCACACCTCGCTGACAGACTGCGCTGTCAGCCTGAGCCCCATGTAGGTATTGAACAGACCCGTGCCGATGAGCATCAGCAAGGTCGCGAAGTAAAGCGACGAGAAGGAGGAGATGGTGGCGAGCATGGCGTCGGCAACCGCTGCTGGCGGCAGCGCAACAGGCCGCGAAAGCGGCCCGCTGCACTAAGCGGTAAAACAGGAACTGCGTGGGATCAGACTTGCGACAGCATCGTGGCGGCGTCGCTGACTTCGAACTTGCCGGGGCCTTCGATGTTCAGCTGCTTGACCACGCCGTCGACGATCAGGGCCGAGTAGCGCTGCGAGCGCACGCCCATGCCGCGCTGGATCAGGTCCAGCTCCAGGCCCAGTTCCTTGGTCCACAGGGCGGAACCATCGGCCAGCATGCGGACCTTGCCGTCCGTCTTCTGCTCGCGGCCCCAGGCGCCCATGACGAACGCGTCGTTGACCGACACGCACCAGATTTCATCGACGCCCTTGGCCTTCAGGGCAGCGGCCTGTTCCACATAGCCGGGCAGATGCTTGGCCGAGCAGGTGGGCGTGAAGGCGCCCGGCAGGGCGAACAGCGCAATGGTCTTGCCACGCGTCAGATCGGCGACCTGGAACGCGTTGGGCCCCAGCGAGCAGGCGGCGGTTTCGGTTTCGATGAATTCGGTCAGGGTGCCGTCCGGCACGCGATCGCCGACTTTGATCGTCATGTAGATCTCCAGGAATGGGGGCAATGCACTGGGGCAGGAGCGCCCCACAGCCTCCATCATAGTTCTTGCGCGGCCGCCTTGCTGGCCGTCAGGCCCCCGGGAAAAAAAGATGCACAGTCTGAAACGACTCCATACCGTGCCTACACGGGTTCGAAACGGCTGATTGCCATAATGTTGTGGTTGCAATCACCGCCCGCGCACGCCGCGCAGCCGGCTGGCGGGCATCCAGCGGAGAGTCATCGATGCGCAAGATCTTGACCGGTCTGGCCCTGGCATTGGCCACGACCGCCACGGCCTGGGCGGCTCCGGATGCCGCCGAGCAAGCCCAATACGATTCCTTCGTCGTCGCCGCCGGCGCCTCCAACGGCGCCGCCCGCGCCTGCGGCGCCTCCGAACCCGACCTGGCCCAGCACCAGGCCACGTCCCGCAAGAACCTGCTGCAGTATGCGCAGGAATATGGCTTTTCGGCGGGCGGCTATGACGGGCTGTTCCAGCAGGGACAGGGCCAGGGAAAGACGATGATGGAGGAAATGAAGCGCTCGGGGGTGGATGGATGCCGGGGGGTGCTGGGTAGTTTTCAGAACGAGAGGGTGATGGAGTACGAGGATATGAAGAGTGCGTTGGCTGAGGTCAGTGATGGCTTGCCTGGAGAGAAGGCGCAGTAATTTTTGGCCGCGTAGGGGTTCTTCAGACGCCTGTCGCGGCAGGAGCCTGGGCCGCGCGGGGCAACGATTGCGGTCCGGAGCCTTCGCTCCGGACTGCCCCGTCCTCATCCTCGTTGCCGCCTGCGGCGGCTGCCTTCGGATTCCGTCGGGCTTATCGACGCCCCGCGCGGCCCAGGCTCCTGCCGCGACAGGCTCCGGCATTTGAAACTTGACGGCGGCTGGGACGATCTGTGTGCTTGGGGTTCTCGCCACGGATGGGGTTAGGCGATGGCTCTTGCGGGGCCCGCCCCCGGCCGGCCGCGCGGGCGGCCTCTGGGGGCTTACGCGGTGTATTGCGATTGACGATGACGCTGCGCGCTGGCGGAGGATCGGTTCAGACACCTACAGCAGGTGGCCATGACGACCGTGATTTCTCGCGCTCCCGCCCGTCATTGTTTGGAATGGGGGGAGTGCCAGTATTTGGCCTTCGACGCCAACAGACCACGCGCGAGCGAGATCTGACATTTCCTCCATCGCCACTTGAACTCCGACGCTGGATGGGTGGCGCGCGCGCGTGGTCTGCATGCGCAAACGACTACCCGCCGCGCGCCACCCATCACCGCCCCTCCCCCCTGACGGCAACGCCAGAAGAAACACAATCGGCGCATTCGCGCCAGCGATCACAATCACACTTTAAAAAATCATGTATGTGTTACTCGGCCGCCCGCGCGGCCGAGTAACACGGGCAGCCCAAGACTCGCCCCCGACCACAGCTCTAGCAGCGCAAGTAGCCACGCCGCCCGCGCCGACGGGCGACCTACGAAGCGCGCCATGCAGCCCAACTAGCACGTATGTGACACAAACAACTACGTACGTGCAACACCAACAACCCCAGATCCGATCAAAGCCCGTTCTGCTTGAACCAATCCAACATCCGCGTCCAAGCCTGCTCAGCCTCCGCCTTCCGATAAGACGGCCGATAATCCGCATGAAACGCATGCGGCGCATCCGGATACACATCGATCCGCGAAGCCTTCGCCGCCGCCGGCCCCTGCGCCAGTTCCAGCCGCATCTTGTCCACGTCCGCCATCGAAATCCCGGCGTCCTTGCCGCCGTAAGCCCCCAGCACCTTCGCCTTCAGTTCATTCACCTGGCTCAGCACCGACTTGGGCTTCAGGTCCGAAGGCTGCCCGGCCAACTGGCCGTACCAGGCCGCCCCGGCCTTGAGCTTCGGGTTGTGCGCGGCGTACAGCCAGACCTGGCGGCCGCCCCAGCAAAAGCCCACGATGCCCAGCCGGTCCGGATTGCCGCCGTTGGACGTGGCCCAGGCCGCGGCCGAATCCAGGTCGGACATCACCTGCGCGTCCGGCACCTTGCCGATGACTTCCGCCTGCAGCTTGGGGATCTCGGTGTACTTGGACGGATCGCCCTGGCGCGCGAAGAGTTCGGGCGCAATGGCCAGGTAGCCCTGGTGGGCCAGCCGGCGGCACACATCCTGGATGTATTCGTGCACCCCGAAAATCTCCGACACCACCAGCACGGTAGGCAGGTCCTTCTTGCCCTTGGGCGCCGCCCGGTACGCGGGCATCTTGCCGTCCTTGACCGGAATGTCCACCTTTCCGGCCACCAGTCCATTGGCGTCCGTGGTGATCGCGGTCTGCGCCACGGCCTGCCCGGCCGCCAGCGAAAAACCCGTCGCCACCGTGGTGGCCATGAAACCCCGCCGGTTCAGCCGCAAGGGCGGAAGCAGGCTGTCGAAGTGCGCGTCCTGGTCATTCATCGAGAATCTCCTGGCAAAAAGCTGGCAGGGGCGACCAGCGGCCGCCTCCCAAACCAGCCTGGTTCACTTCAGGGAGAAGTCCACGCGCGAGGGTTGCCCCTCGTCCTTGATGCCATCCGCGTCCAGTTGCGGCGCAACGATGAACACGCGATCCGCGAGTCCTTCCTGGGCTTGCAGCTTCTCATAAACCGCCTGCGCGCGCGCATCGGCCAGTTGGCGCAACTGCTCGTCGCCCACGGGCGCCACGCTGCGCAGCATCTCCTCCATCTGCGCCGCCGGCACGGACTTGGACATGCCGATGAAGTTGCGCGGCTTGTCCTTGATGTCCGTGTCGTCGTAGACCTCTTCCAGGTACTTGGCGCGCTCCGCGCCCGATACCTCGACGCCCGCCGGGTTCGGCTTCTTGCCGCGCGGCGCGACGTCGGCAGCCTTGGCGGCGCGGATCTTGGCGTCGACCCAGGCCTGGCGCAGGCCTTCCATGTCGGTCTTCGGGTCGGCACGGCCGCTGATGTCCATCTTCAGGGCCGGACGGTCCGTCAAAGCCTTGATCAGCGTGTCGATGCGCTGCTGGCTGTCCTCGGTCAGCGCCGCGCTGCCGGGCGCGAACTCGACGTAGGACAGCTCCTCGCCGCCGCCAAAGGCCGAGGCCAGCAGACTGAACGGCGAGGTGACGGCCTTGACCACCAGGTTCAGCAGCACACGCACCACGATGCCGCCCACCGAGAACTCCGGGTCGTCCAGTGAACCGGAGATCGGCAGGTTGATGTCGATGTTGCCGCGCGAATCCTTCAGCAGCGCCACGGCCAGCAGCACCGGCAGCTTGGTCGCGTCGGGGCTGTTGGTCTTGTCGCCGAAGGTCAGCTGGTTGAGCACCACGTGGTTGGTCGCCTGCAGCGCGCGGTCCTTGATCTTGTATTCCAGGTCCACCGACAGCTTGCCGCGCTTGATGGGGTAGCCCACGTACTTGGCGGAATAGGTGTTGAAGCGCGGCAGGTCCACGCCCTTGGCCGAGGCCTTCAGGTCCAGCGACAGGTACTTGGCGAAAGGCTGCACCACGCCGCTGATCGACAGCGGCGCCGTGGTGTAGACGCGGCCGGTGACCTTGACCTTGGCGGGCTGGGGATTGGTGGACGATACCGCCGTGATCGAGCCTTCGATACTGGACAGCTCAGCCACGTAGTTGGGTTTGACGAAGCGGTCCGTGAATGTCATGCGGCCACGGTTCAGGGTGACGCTGTTGACCGAGATGTCCGGCATGCCCCCGCCCTTGGCGGCAGCCGCCGCAGGCGGCGGTGCGGCACTGCGGCCAGGGGTCTGCGTGTCCTGGGTGATGGACCCACCGGCCTGGCCTGGGGCCGCCACCAGATCCATGACGTTCAGGCGGCCTTGCGCATTGAGCAGCACGCGCCCGTAGAAATCCTCGAGCGCGATATCACCCAGCTTGGCGCCGATCTTGTCGCCCGCCACCGAAATGTCCATGCCGCTGAAGCCCAGGCGTTTCCAGTTCAGGAAATCGTCCTGGTTGACCCGGTCCTGCAGGTCCACGCCGGTGACTTCGACGCCGCCCTTCCAGCTGGCCTTCATCGGAGCCGAGCCCGCCGCGGCGGCGAACTCCGCGTTGCCCTTGGCGCCCAGCGTAATGGCGCGCACCGTGGCGTTCAGGCTGGAGGCGGCGTACGGCGCGAAGGACGCGACGTTCAGTTCCGACAGGTCCACCGAGGTTTTCACGGTCAGCGGCTGCGGCGTGAATGCGCCCTTGAGATCCAGCTTGCCGTTGCCCTGGATGCCGGCAGCGGCCAGGGTGAAATTGCTTTGTCCCGGCCCCATGGCCAGGCGATCGGCAGTCACGCGCAAGCTCTGCAGCGCAATGTCCACGGCCGGCTTGAGGGATTCATCGCGGGCCTTGAACTGCGTGAGATCGGCCTGCACGGCGCTGGCCGACGCGTCCACGGCGCCGTTCTTTTCCAGCACATGGACCTGCGCGCTGGCGGCCAGGCGGCCGTCCAGCAATAAGATCGGCGCCGCGTTGCGCACGGCCGGCGCCAGGGGCGCCAGCGCAATGTTGCCCAGACGCACACCCAGTTCCAGCGACAGCGGCTTGAGGACCAGTGGCCCCTTGGCGCGCAGCCAGCCACCGTCGGTGCTGTTGTCCATGGTCAGCCACAGATTGATGGGCTGGCCCGGCACCTGCGGCAGGGCCACGCCCTCGACCGTCGCGGCCAGGCCGGTCATCACGTAATCCAGCTTGCTGACCGCGTCGGTGACGTAGACCTCGCCTTCGTGCAGATTGAAGGCGTCCAGTTCGACCTTCCATTCCGCCGGCGCGGGCGCCGGCTGGGGGGCTGCGGCGTCGGCGGTGGCGGGCGCTGCGGGAGTCGTGGCGGACGGAGTGGCGGGAGCGCTGGCCGCTGCGGTAGCGTTTGCGGCGGCAGACGCGTCGGATGGCGTCGCGGCAGGCGTGGAGGTTGCCGCCGGCGCGCCCGCGGATGCAGCGGGCACGGCCGGGGATGCCGCGGCAGCGGCAGGCGCCCCCGTCGCCGCGGCGGCTGCAGGAGCGGCGCCCTTGGCGGCGGATCCCGGCGTTGCCGTCTCGGCCGGCGCGGCCTTGGCCGCAGCAGCGGCCGGGCCGGCCTTGCCCGCCTTGGCAGGATCCAGTCCGCTGGCTTTGCGCAGCTTGTCAGCCACCGGCGTGGCGGTCGGCTCGACCCCGCCCAGCCGCTTCAGCCCGGCAACCACGTCCAGCCAGTTCAGATTCTGATTGGCGTAGCGGCGCACATGGATCTGCGGCGCCCACAGCCCCACCTCGCCCACATAGGCGTGGCGCGCAATGGGTTCCAGTTCCAGGCGGGTGACCGTCAGCGCGCTCCAGGCGGCGAGGTTGGCGCCGGAAGTGTCGCGCAGATCCAGCCGGCGCAGGCCCAGGTCGCCGACCACGCGGATCTTGGGCGACGCGTCCTTGGGCTGTTCGAACACCACTTGCAGGTTCGAATCCAGCAACGCGCTCTCCACCTTGAACGGCAGCGGCATGGGCCAGACATCCGCCCACTTTTCCAGCTGCAGGCCGTTGAAGGCCACGCGCAGCGTCGATGAGGGCACCTTGTCGAACGGCCGCGCCACGCCGGTCAGGTCAAAGGGGCTACCGTTGATGCGCAAGTGCACGCGCGGCTGCACGTCGATGTCGGTGGCGTAGCCGAAAGTGGAAATGAACGGCACGCCCACGCCCACTTCATCGACGACCTGCTTGCGGCCGGTGACCTTGTCGTCCAGCGTGATCGAGCCGTTCTCGATCACCATGTTGTTCAGCGAAAAGCGCGGCAGCCCTTCGTCCGGCTTGGGCGGTTCCTCGGGCTGGGCGGCCGTCAATTCGGCCACTCGTTGCTGAATATCAGAGAAATTGAATCGCGTGACGTCCTCGCGGACGATGGCGATGTTAGGCTCGCGCAGCGTCATTCGATCGACGACCGGCGCAAACCAGAACAGGGAAGTCCAGGCCGCGCTGACGTCCAGCTCGGCCAGCGTCAACAGCGGCGTCTGCGAATCGGGCTGGGCCACGGCCAGATCGCGCGCCCGGACGGTCAGCGTGAAGGGATTGAAGCTGATGTCGCCGACGGAGACGTCCCGCCCGATCATCTTGGAGACGTCCTGCACCAGGACGTTGTGCAGCACTTTGGGGACCTGCCAGGCGGCAACCCCGAAAAGGATAAGTACGAATGCCGCGATACCCAGAAGAATCTTGCCGACCCGGCGGGTTAACCGAAGCTTGGGCATCCGCAAGGGCATTGCGCGTCTCCTGATACGAATTGAAGGGCGAGCGTTTCCGTCCTTCTAATGACTACAGGCGCGATTATCGCGCCCCCTGCACCGCTCGTCTATCATAGGCGTATCGATGGGCCGATCCGGCCAGCCGGGACCGCCCTTTTCAATCATTAACAATTATCGCTCCCGATTCCCATGTCCACGCCCACCCCAACCTTGAGCCACCTGGATGAAGCCGGACAGGTCCGCATGGTCGACGTCATCGCCAAGACGGACACCGAGCGCGTGGCGATCGCCACCGCCAGCGTGCGCATGAACGCCGTCGCCTACGGCCTCCTGACCCAGCCGGGCCAAGGCAAGGGCGAAGTCCTCAACACTGCCCGCGTCGCCGCCATCCTGGCCGCCAAGCGCTGCGCCGACACCATCCCGCTGTGCCACAGCCTGCCGCTGGCCTTCGTCGGCGTCGAGTTCGCGCTGGACGACGCCGGGCATCGCATCGACGTGCTGGCCACCTGCCGCACCAGCTACAAGACCGGCGTGGAAATGGAAGCCATGATGGCCTGCAGCGTTGCCGCGCTGACCATCTACGACATGTGCAAGGCTGCCGACAAAGGCATCGTCATCGAGCAAGTTCGCCTTAAGTACAAGGCAGGAGGAAAAAGCGGTGAATGGCGCAACGATTAATCTTCTTTACTTCGCGCGCGTCGCCGAACTGGTCGGCAAGCGCTCCGAAGCCTGGCCCCTGGAGGCCGAGTCCACCGGCGCGCAGCTGCTTGCCGCGCTGGGCGAACGCTACCCCCAGCTGGCGCCCTCCGCGCGCCTGAAGCTGGCCATCAACCAGACCCACGCCAAGCCGTCCGCGCCCATCCGGGCGGGCGACGAGGTCGCGGTATTCGAACCCGTCACCGGAGGTTGAACGCCATGATCAGCGTCCAGGAAGCCGATTTCGACGGCGCCGCGCTCACGGCCGCGCTGCGGGAAAGCGCCGGCCCGGGCGTGGGCGGCATCGTCACGTTCGTGGGCTATGTGCGCGACTACGCGCCCGACACGCCCACCGACACGCTCTTTCTCGAACACTACCCGGGCATGTGCGAAAGCGAACTCGAAGAGATCGCCGCGACCGCCCGCGCGCGCTGGCACCTGGACGGCACGGTCATCGTGCACCGGGTCGGCGCGCTGCACCGCAACGCCCAGATCGTCTTCGTGGCGGCGGCCAGCGCCCACCGTGGCGACGCCTTCCGCGGCTGCGAATACATCATCGACGCGCTCAAGACCCGCGCGCCCTTCTGGAAGCGCGAAACCCTGGCGGGCGGCAGCAGCTTCTGGGTGGAGCAACGCCAATCCGACCAGGACCGCACGCAGTCCTGGGATGAAGACACCACCGTCTAGAAATAGAAGAGGAAAATCCATGAGCGACGAAAGCCTTGTTTCGCTGGCCTGCGCCGTGCTGACGGTCAGCGACACCCGCAGCGCGGGCGACGACACCTCCGGCAACCTGCTGGCCCATAGCCTGGCGCATGCCGGCCATCAGTGCGTGCGCCGCGACCTGGTCAAGGACGACATCTATCAGATCCGCCGCGTCATCAGCGACTGGATCGCCGATCCCGAGGTGCAGGTGATCCTGACCACGGGCGGCACGGGCTTCTCGCATCGCGACCACACGCCCGAGGCCATCATGCCCCTGCTGGACCGCGAAATCCCCGGCTTCGGCGAACTGTTCCGCCAGATCTCCTACACCGAGATCGGCAGCTCCACCATCCAGTCGCGCGCTCTTGCGGGTTCGGCCAACCAGACGCTGATCTTCTGCCTGCCCGGGTCCAACAATGCGTGCGAAACCGCCTGGTCGCAGATCATCCGCGAACAGCTGGACAGCAGCCATCGCCCCTGCAATTTCGCCACCCAATTCAAGCAACGCGAAGAAGACAACTGACCCATGCTGGATTTTGATCAAGCCCAGACCCTGCTGGCCAATGCCGCGGGTCCGCTGCAACGCAGCGAAGAGGTGAGCCTGGCCGATACCGCCGGCCGCGTGCTGGCCGCCGACCTCAGCGCCACCGTGGACATCCCGCCGGCCGACAACAGCGCCATGGACGGCTATGCCCTGCGCGTGGCCGATTGGGGCGCCGGCGTGCGCCTGCCCATCCAGCAGCGCTGCTATGCCGGCGAAATGCCCGAGCCGCTCAAGCCCGGCCACGCCATCCGCCTGTTCACCGGCAGCCTGATCCCGGAAGGCGCGGATACGGTCGTCATGCAGGAAGACACTACCGAAGCCAACGGCCAGGTGGAAATCTCGCGCGCGCCCAAACCCGGCCAACACATCCGCCGCCGCGGCGAAGACACCATGGCCGGGGCGCCGCTGCTGGCCGCGGGCACCATGCTGGAAGCGGCTCACGTGGCGTTGCTGGCCTCGCAAGGCCTGGCCCGCGTGCGGGTCGTCGGCCAGTTGCGCGTGGGCATCCTGACCACCGGCGACGAGCTGGTGCTGCCCGGCCAGCCGCGCGCGGCCGAACAGATCTACAACTCCAACGGCCCCATGCTGGCCGCGCTGGCGCGCGGCATGGGCGCCCTGCCGGTGCACGTGCTGCACGCCCGCGACACCGAGGCCGACCTGCAGGCCGCCTTCAAGACGCTGCTGGCCGATTGCGACCTGGTGGTTAGCGTGGGCGGCGTGTCGGTGGGCGAACGCGATCTGGTCAAGCCCGCGCTGGCCTCGCTGGGCGGCGAGCTCGCGCTCTGGAAGGTGCGCATGAAGCCGGGCAAGCCGGTGGCGCTGGCGCAGATCGACGGCAAGCCCGTGGTCGGCCTGCCCGGCAACCCCGTGTCGGCCTACGCCGTGTTCACCCTGCTGGTGACGCCGCTGATGCGCCGCATGCAGGGCCGCGACACGCTGTTCCCGCCGACCAGCCAGCTGCCGCTGCGCACCGAGCATCCGCGCCAGGACAGCCGCGAGGAATTCCTGCGCGTGCAGCGCCGCCTGGCCGACGACGGCAGCGCCGAACTGGTGCCTTACGGCCACCAGGGTTCAGGCGTGATCAGTTCGCTGCCCTGGGCCACGGGCCTGGCCCGCCTGCCGGCCGACGTGCCAGTGCAGGACCAGGACAGAGTCGCCTACTACGACCTGCGTCACTGGCTGGCGTAGCGCTCGGCAGCCGCCAGTTCCTCTGGCGTGTTGACGTTCATGAAGGCATCGGGCGCGTCGTCGAAGCAGGCTTCGACCGCGCCCACTCTCGCCTGCCACAGTCCCACCTTGCGGTCCCCGGCTCGCAGGTACTCCAGCAGATTGGGCAACAGCGACGTGCGCAGGGCCATGCAGGCCGAATGCCGCTGCCCGCCGGCCATCGCATAAGCCATCGGCGCCTTGGCGGACTCTGCCGCGCCGACCAGGCGCGCGGCCAGGTCTTGGGGTAGGAAGGGTGTATCGCAGGGAACCACTACCAGCCAGGCCTCCTGCTGCGTCGCTGCCAAACCTGCCGCGATGCCCAGAAGCGGCCCTTGCCAGGCCCCCAATTCGGCTTCCCCGTCCTGCACTACTTCGCCGTAGCGGGCATAGAGGTCCAGGTGGCGGTTGGCGCTGATGACCAGGCGCGATACCTGCGGCGCCAGCCGGCGCGCCGCGTGCGCCACCATGGGTTCGCCGTGCAGCATCACCAGGCCCTTGTCCTGTCCGTTCATGCGCGCGCCCTGGCCACCCGCGAGGATCAGGCCCGCAATTCCCTTGCTGGCAGGCGCTTCAGCCACCGATGTAGCTCATCTCGATCTTGCGCGCCGGATCGGCCATGTTGCGGCCGCGCAGCTCGGAATAATGGTCGTTGCGGCCCGCCCAGATGCCCGCGATGATGCCGGCAAGTTCGGCATCGCTGGCGCCGTCGCGCAGCGGGGCGCGCAGGTCGTAGCCGTCGTGCGCGAACAGGCACAGGAAGAGCTTGCCTTCCGGCGACAGGCGCGCGCGCGTACAGCCGCCGCAGAAGGCGTGGGTGACGCTGGAGATGACGCCGATCTCGCCGCCGCCGTCCAGGTAACGCCAACGTTCGGCTACGCGGCCCATTTCGCCACTGGCCACCGGCTCCAGCGGGTAGGCCGCGCCGATGCGGTCCAGCACTTCCTGGCTGGGCACCACCTCGGCCAGATTCCAGCCGTTGGTGTTGCCCACGTCCATGTATTCGATGAAACGCAGGATGTGGCCGGAATGGCGGAAGCGTTCGGCCATGGGCAGGATCTGGCCGTCGTTCAGGCCGCGCCGCACCACCATGTTGACCTTGACCGGCGCCAGCCCGGCTTCAGCTGCTGCGTCGACGCCGCGCAGCACGTCATCGGGCGTGAAGCCGCTGTCGCTCATGCCCTGGAACATGGCCGGATCCAGCGCGTCCAGGCTGACGGTCACGCGCGTGAGTCCGGCGCTCTTGAGCGCGGCGGCCTTGCGCGCCAGCATGCTGCCGTTGGTGGTCAGGGTCAGGTCCAGCGGACGGCCCGCAGGCGTGCGCAGTTCCGCCAGTTGGCCCACCAGGTTCTCGATGTGCTTGCGCAGCAGCGGTTCGCCGCCGGTCAGGCGGATCTTTTCCACACCCAGCTGCGTGAAGATGCCGGCCAGGCGGCTGATTTCCTCGAACGACAACAACGCCGCATGCGGCATGAAGGTGTAGCTGCTGTCGAAGACTTCGCGCGGCATGCAGTAGGTGCAACGGAAGTTACAGCGGTCCGTGACCGAGATCCGCAGATCGCGCAGGGGACGCGTGCGCGCGTCCAGCGCCGGCTGTCCGTGCGGCGGCAGTTCGCCGGGCACGGCAGGGGCCAGCGGACCGGTCCGGCGATCGGCGAGGAAAATCACTTTGCTCATGGGGACATCATATCCCGGCGCATCGCGTTCCGCGCTCATGGAAAAGCCTCCTGCAGGGACTGCAGCCGGCCCGTATCCTGGGCGTCATATCCCGCCAGCTGGCTGACGTAGCCGACGTAGTCGGGACTGCGCATGATGGACAGCAGGTCGCGCATGGCCGGCGTTTCCAGCGAGGACTTGCGGATGGCGAAGAAGTAGCGCTCGCGCACCAGCGGGATGAAGTCCAGGCCGAAGCGGCAGGCGGCCGTCTCCACCCCCACGCCCGTGTCGGCCATGCCGCTGGCGATATGCGCGGCGATGGCCATGTGGGTGAATTCATTGGTTTCGTAGCCCTGGACCTCGCTGATCGAGACCCCCGCCCGCTGCAGCATCAGGCCCACCAGATAGCGGGTGCTGGAACCGATCTGGCGGTTGACGAAGCGCACGTCGGGCCGCGCCAGGTCCGCCATGCCGCGTATCTGCTTGGGATTGCCGGCGGTGACGAACAGGCCGGCATTGCGCACCGCCAGATGGATCAGCATGTATTCGTCCGCGTGCAGCCATTGCGCGTAGCGTTCCATGATGGGCGCTTCGAAATCGCCTAGCGGCACCTGGAAGCCCGCCAGGTCGCACTCGTGCCGCTCCAGCGAGGCCAGCGCCTCGATGGCGGTGCGGTAGCGCAGTTCCAGGCCCGGCTTGCGGTTGCCCATGTGCTGCATCAGCGATTCCACGGCAAAGCCGTGGCTGGCGTGCAGCCGCAGGTGCGGGCCGCTTTCGGGCAGCAGGCGCTCCAGCTCTTCCTGGAGCTCCGACGCCATGCTGTCCAGCGTCGGCATCAGGCGCGCCTCGATACGGCGGTTGGCCCACAGCAGGCGTTGCGCGAAAGGCGCCAACTGCGTGCCCTGGCGGCGGTTGGTGATGAGCAATTGCGTGCCGAAGATGGCCTCGAAACGGCGCAGCACGCCCCAGGCGTGCCGGTACGACAGGCCACAGGCGCGACAGGCGCCGGCGATGTTGCCGGTGGCGTCGATCGCCGACAGCAGCGCCAGCATGTCCTGCAGCGGCACGGGCGCCGGGTCGTCGTCTCCGCCCAGGCTCCATTGCGGCCGCAAGCCGATACGGAACTTATATGTCATTTATTTCTTATTGAAGACGGTGAATTACCCCGCTAGAGTACACAAATAATGCGGCTGGAAGGGTTTTTATATGCTTTTAAAAACATATAACCCAACAGAATCCAGCCCGACCCAACAGCAACACAGGAGGAGACCGACGTGCATCAGCGCGAGGCAACATCCGATCTGGCGTCCAGCGGCGGCGCCCGCGGCGGCCAGATGGCCCTGGACGCGGCCCAAGCGTCCCCCACCCCGGCCATCGCGGCCACCGCCCGCATACTCGCCCGGTTGAAGGACCAGCCCGGCCCGCTGCTCCCTGTGCTGCATGCGGTCCAGCATGAACTGGGCTGTATTCCGGCCCCGGCGGTGCAGACCATCGCCGAGGCCCTGAACCTGTCCCGCGCCGAGGTCCACGGCGTCATCACCTTCTATCCCCATTTCCGCAGCGAACCCGCGGCGCGCCATACCCTGGAGGTCTGCCGCGCCGAAGCCTGTCAGGCCATGGGCGGCGAACACCTCGCCGCCCATGCGCGCACGGCGCTGGGCTGTGATTTCCACGCCAACAGCAAGAACGGCGATTTCACCCTGGAGCCGGTGTACTGCCTGGGCCTGTGCGCCCAGTCGCCGGCGGTGATGATCGACGGCCGGCCCCATGCCCGCGTCACGCCGGAAAAGCTGGACCGTCTGCTGGCCCGCACGCTGGAGGGCCAATCATGAGCTCCCCCATCGTCATCTACGTGCCGCGCGACGCCGCGGCATTGGCCATGGACGCGGACACGGTGGCGCGCGACATCGAACGCGCCGCCGACGCCCGCGGCCTGTCGGTGCAGATCGTGCGCAACGGTTCGCGCGGCCTGCTGTGGCTGGAACCTCTGGTCGAAATCGCCACGCCGCAAGGCCGCATCGCCTACGGGCCGGTGCAGCCCGAGGACGTGGCCGCGCTGTTCGACGCGGACTGGCTGGCCGGCGGCGAGCACCCGCTGCGCCTGGGCCTGACCGAAGAAATCCCCTACCTGAAGCAGCAGGAACGCCTGACCTTCGCCCGCGTCGGCGTGACCGACCCGCTGTCGTTGCAGGACTATGCCGCCCATGGCGGCCTGCAGGGCCTGCAACGCGCCCTGACGATGGAGCCGGGGCAGATCGTCGATGAAATGGTGGCTTCGGGCCTGCGCGGCCGCGGCGGCGCGGCGTTCCCCACCGGCATCAAATGGAAGACGGTGGCCGGCACTCCCGGCGACCAGAAGTACATCGTCTGCAACGCCGACGAAGGCGACTCCGGCACCTTCGCCGACCGCCTGCTGATGGAAGGCGACCCCTATGTGCTGATCGAAGGCATGACCATCGCCGGCCTGGCGGTGGGCGCGACCTACGGCTACATCTACGTGCGCTCCGAATATCCGCAAGCCATCGACACCCTGGAAGCCGCCATCGCGCGGGCGCGCAGCGTGGGCTGGCTGGGCGAGGACGTGCACGGCAGCGGCCGCCGCTTCGACCTGGAAGTGCGCAAGGGCGCGGGCGCCTACATCTGCGGCGAGGAAACCTCGCTGCTGGAAAGCCTCGAGGGCAAGCGCGGCGTGGTCCGCGCCAAGCCGCCGCTGCCGGCGATCTCGGGCCTGTTCGGCAAGCCCACCGTGATCAACAACGTGATTTCGCTGGCGACCGTGCCCATCATCCTGGCCAAGGGCGCGGCCTACTACCGCGACTACGGCGTGGGTCGCTCGCACGGCACGCTGCCGTTCCAGCTGGCCGGCAATCTCAAGCACGGCGGCCTGGTCGAGAAAGCCTTCGGCCTGAGCCTGCGCGACCTGCTGTACGGCTTTGGCGGCGGCAGCGCCTCCGGCCGCCCGCTGCGCGCGGTGCAGGTGGGCGGCCCGCTGGGCGCCTATCTGCCGGAATCGCAGTGGGATGTGCCGCTGGACTACGAGGCCTACATCCAGATCTCCGCCATGGTCGGCCACGGCGGGCTGGTGGCCTTCGACGACAGCGTCGACATGGCGCGCATGGCGCGCTACGCGATGGAGTTCTGTGCCATCGAGTCCTGTGGCAAATGCACGCCTTGCCGCATCGGCTCCACGCGCGGCGTGGAAACCATAGACAAGATCGTCGCGGGCGGCCCTGGCCGCGAACAGCAGGTGCATCTGCTGCGCGACCTGTGCGACACGATGCTGGGCGGATCGCTGTGCGCGCTGGGGGGCATGGCGCCCTACCCGGTGCTGTCCGCGCTGAACCACTTCCCGCAGGACTTCGGCATCGAGTCCTCCCAGTCTGCCGCGCACGCGGCCTGAACCCGAGACCGACATGCTAGAAACCGTCATCAAGCGCGATCGCGACCTGGGCACGCCGGCGCGCGAGTCCGCCGTAACCGTCACCCTGACCATAGACGGCCAGGAAATCACGGTGCCCGAGGGCACGTCGCTGATGCGCGCGGCCGCCGAGGCCGGCATCAACATCCCCAAGCTGTGCGCGACCGACAGCCTGGAACCCTTCGGCTCGTGCCGCCTGTGCCTGGTGCAGATCGAAGGCCGCCGCGGCTATCCCGCGTCGTGCACCACCCCGGCCGAGAACGGCATGGTGGTCTACACCGAAACCCCCAAGCTGCATGACCTGCGGCGCGGCGTGATGGAGCTGTACATCTCCGACCACCCGCTGGACTGCCTGACCTGCCCGGCCAACGGCGACTGCGAACTGCAGGACATGGCCGGCGTAGTGGGCCTGCGCAACGTGCGCTACGGCTACGACGGCGCCAACCACCTGAAGAGCGAAAAGGACGAGTCCAATCCGTACTTCACCTATGACGCGTCCAAGTGCATTGTCTGCAACCGCTGCGTGCGCGCCTGCGAGGAAACCCAGGGCACCTTCGCCCTGACGATCTCCGGCAAGGGCTTCGAATCGCGCGTATCGCCGGGGCAGGACCAGCCTTTCCTGGACAGCGAATGCGTGTCCTGCGGCGCCTGCGTGCAAGCCTGTCCAACCTCCACCCTGCAGGAAAAGACCGTCATCATGATGGGCCAGGCCGAACACTCGGTCGTGACCACCTGCGCCTACTGCGGCGTGGGCTGCGGCTTCAAGGCCGAGATGAAGGGCCAGGAAGTGGTGCGCATGGTGCCCTGGAAGGATGGCCAGGCCAACCGCGGCCACTCCTGCGTCAAGGGCCGCTTCGCCTGGGGCTACGCCACGCACAAGGAACGCGTGCTCAAGCCCATGATCCGCAAGCACATCACCGACTCCTGGAAGGAAGTATCCTGGGACGAGGCGATCAACTACGCGGCCTCCGAATTCCGCCGCATCCAGGACCAGTACGGCCGCGACGCGGTCGGCGGCATCACCTCGTCGCGCTGCACCAACGAAGAGACCTGGCTGGTGCAGAAGCTGGTGCGCGCGGCCTTCGGCACCAACAACGTCGACACCTGCGCACGGGTCTGCCATTCGCCCACAGGTTATGGCCTGAAGCAGACGCTGGGCGAATCCGCCGGCACGCAGACCTTCGATTCCGTCATGCACACCGATGTGGTGATCGTGATGGGCGCCAACCCCAGCAGCGGCCATCCGGTGTTCGCCTCGCGCCTGAAGCGCCGCCTGCGCCAGGGCGCGCGCCTGATCGTGATCGATCCGCGCCGCATCGAACTGGTGAGTTCGCCGCACATCAAGGCCGACTTCCATCTGCAGGTGCGCCCCGGCACCAACACCGCGCTGCTGTCCTCGCTGGCGCACGTGATCGCCACCGAAAACCTCATCGCCGAAGACTTCGTGGCCGAGCGCTGCGAAGCCAAGGCCTTCAAGGAATGGCGCGACTTCGTCTCGCTGCCGGAAAACTCGCCGGAAGCCATGGAAGAGATCACCGGCGTGCCGGCGCAGGCCGTGCGCGGCGCGGCGCGCCTGTACGCCACCGGCGGCAACGGCTCCATCTACTACGGCCTGGGCGTAACCGAACACAGCCAGGGCTCCACCACCGTCATGGCCATCGCCAACCTGGCCATGGCCACCGGCAACGTCGGCCGCGAAGGCGTGGGCGTGAACCCGCTGCGCGGGCAGAACAACGTGCAGGGCTCTTGCGACATGGGCTCGTTCCCGCATGAGCTGCCGGGCTACCGCCACATTTCCGACAACACGGTGCGCGCGCAGTTCGAACAGGACTGGGGCGTAACCCTGCAGCCCGAACCCGGCCTGCGCATCCCCAACATGTTCGAGGCCGCGCTGGGCGGGACCTTCAAGGGCCTGTACTGCCAGGGCGAAGACATCGTGCAGTCGGACCCCAACACGCAGCACGTGGCAGCCTCGCTGGCGGCCATGGAATGCATCGTGGTGCAGGACCTGTTCCTCAATGAAACAGCCAAGTACGCCCACGTGTTCCTGCCCGGCTCCTCATTCCTGGAAAAGGACGGCACCTTCACCAACGCCGAGCGCCGCATCTCGCGCGTGCGCAAGGTGATGGAACCCAAGAACGGCAAGTCCGACTGGGAAGTGACGGTGGCGTTGTCCAATGCGCTGGGCTATCCCATGGACTACAAGCATCCGCGCGAGATCATGGACGAGATCGCGCGCCTGACGCCCACGTTCTCCGGCGTCAGCTACGAAAAGCTCGACAAGCTGGGCAGCCTGCAATGGCCCTGCAACGACGACGCGCCCGACGGCACGCCCATCATGCACATCGACGAGTTCGTGCGCGGCAAGGGCAAGTTCATGATCACCAAGTACGTGCCCACGGACGAGCGCAGCACGCGCCGCTTCCCGCTGCTGCTGACCACCGGCCGCATCCTGTCGCAATACAACGTGGGCGCGCAGACCCGGCGCACCCCCAACGTCATGTGGCATGGCGAAGACGTGCTGGAACTGCATCCGCAGGACGCCGAGGACCGCGGCGTGAAGGACGGCGACTGGGTCGGCATCCAGAGCCGCGCAGGCGAGACCGTGCTGCGGGCGACGCTGACCGACCGGGTGCAGCCGGGCGTGGTATACACCACCTTCCATTTCCCCGAGTCCGGCGCCAACGTCGTCACCACCGACAGTTCCGACTGGGCCACCAACTGCCCCGAATACAAGGTGACGGCCGTGCAGGTCACGCGCGTGTCCCAACCGTCGGAATGGCAGCGCCAGTGGTCGCGCTTTGCGGATATCCAGCAAAAGCTGCTGCGCGAGCGTTCGCGCGAAAACGAGGCGGCGCTGACCGGGAAATAACCGCCCGCCTCAACCGCCAGGACGCCGCCATGCCCACGCCACCGCCTTCCCGCCCCGACTGCACGCAGGTTCAGGTCACCCGCGTGCGGGGCGGCGCCCTGGTCTCCGAGGTCGAAACCGACTCCGTGGCCGAGGAAACGCCGGTGGCGCTGGAGTTCAACGGCATCAGCCACGCCACCATGCTGGCCACGCCGTCCGACCTGGAGGACTTCGCGGTGGGCTTCGCGCTGTCCGAAGGCATTATCGACGGCGTCAGCGACGTGCGCGGCATCGACCTGCTGCCGCAATGCGACGGCATCGTGATCCAGCTGGAAATTTCCAGCGCCTGTGAAGTGCGACTGAAGTCGCGCCGTCGCGCCATGGCAGGCCGCACAGGCTGCGGCCTGTGCGGCGTGGAAACACTGCCCGAAGTGCTGCGGCCGGTGGCGCCCGTCACCAATGGCGCGCCGGTACGCATCCAGGCGGTGCTGGCGGCCATGCGCGACATGCGCGCCCGCCAGGCGCTGCACGACCTTACGGGCGCGACCCACGCCGCCGGCTGGGCCGGCGCCGACGGCGCCGTGGCGCTGGTGCGCGAAGACGTCGGCCGGCACAACGCGCTGGACAAGCTGGTCGGCGCCCTGGCGCGCCAGGCCATGCATGCCGGCGACGGCATCGTGGTGGTGTCCAGCCGCGCCAGCTTCGAAATGGTGCAGAAAACCGCCGCCGCCGGCATCGCCGTGCTGGCGTCCGTCTCCGCGCCCACCGCGCTCGCCATCCGCCTGGCCCATGAGGCCAACGTCAGCCTGCTGGGCTTTCTACGCGGCGAAGACGCCACCTTGTACACCCATCCCCTACGCATCATCTCCTGAACCGGACCTACGCAAGCATGGAAATCGGCAACCTGATCCGCATGGCCAACCGCATCGGCCAATTCTTCGAGGCCATGCCCGACCGGCAGGAAGCGCTGGAAGGCGTGGCCAACCATATCCACAAGTTCTGGGAGCCGCGCATGCGCAACGAGCTCCTGGGCTTTCTCGAACAAAACCCCGACGGCGATGCCGGCGGGGAACGGCTGCATCCGCTGGTGCTGGAAGCGGTCACGCAGAACCGTCAGCGCCTGACGCCGCTGGCCCGCGTGGCCTAGCGCAGCGGCGCGACGCAAGACAACAAGAGCATCACAAAAGAAGGCGGCGGGACCGGCCGGATGCCGGACCACGCACGCCAACGAGCGGCCCCCAAAGAGGAGACAACATGCAAAGCACTGCCACGCTGGACCTGCCCGGTTCGAAGCCGGGATTTTTCGACAAGGAACGCACCATCGCCGGCCCGGGCTTCTCGCGCTGGCTGGTGCCGCCGGCCGCCCTGGCCATCCACCTGTGCATCGGCATGGCCTACGGCTTCTCGGTGTTCTGGCTGCCGCTGTCCAAGGTGGTGGGCGGCGCCAAGCCGCTGGCCTGCCCCGCGGACATGAGCCTCGTCGCCGAGCTGTTCGCCACCAACTGCGACTGGAAAATCTCGACCATGGGGTGGATGTACACCCTGTTCTTCGTGCTGCTGGGCTGCTCGGCCGCGCTGTGGGGCGGCTGGCTGGAACGCGCCGGCCCGCGCAAGGCGGGCGTGGTGTCGGCCCTGTGCTGGTGCGGCGGCCTGGTCATCTCGGCCATCGGCGTGTACTTGCACCAGATGTGGATGCTGTGGCTGGGTTCGGGCGTCATCGGCGGCATCGGCCTGGGCCTGGGCTACATCTCGCCCGTGAGCACGCTGATCAAGTGGTTCCCGGATCGCCGCGGCATGGCCACGGGCATGGCCATCATGGGCTTTGGTGGCGGCGCCATGATAGGCGCGCCGCTGGCTGACCTGCTGATGCGCCACTTCGCCACGCCAGATTCACCCGGCGTCTGGCAGACCTTCCTGACCATGGCGGCGGTGTACTTCGTCTTCATGATGTCGGGCGCGCTGGGCTACCGCGTGCCGCCTACCGGCTGGAAGCCCGAAGGCTGGACCGCGCCGGCCAAGCATGCCGGCAACGCCATGATCACCAAGGGCCATGTGCACGTGCAGCGCGTCTGGGGCGTGCCGCAGTTCTGGCTGGTGTGGTGGGCGCTATGCCTGAACGTCACTGCGGGCATCGGCATCCTGGGCATGGCCTCGCCGCTGCTGCAGGAAGTGTTCGGCGGCGGCCTGATCAACCAGCCTGAACTGGGCTACGCGCAGCTGGACAAGAGCCAGTTGGCAGCCATCGCCGCCATCGCCGCCGGCTTCACCGGCCTGCTCAGCCTGTTCAACATCGGCGGCCGCTTCTTCTGGGCCAGCCTGTCCGACAAGCTGGGCCGCAAGACCACCTACTTCGTGTTCTTCGTGCTGGGCTTCGCGCTGTATTCGGCCATCCCCTGGACCGCGCATATCGGCGCGCTGGCCCTGTTCGTGGCCGCCTTCTGCATCATCCTGTCCATGTACGGCGGCGGCTTCTCCACCGTGCCGGCCTATCTGGCGGACCTGTTCGGCACGCAGATGGTGGGCGCCATCCATGGCCGGCTGCTGACGGCCTGGTCGGCGGCGGGCATTTTCGGGCCGGTGCTGGTGAACTACATCCGCGAATACCAGTTGTCCATCGGCGTGCCGCGCGCCCAGGTGTACGACATCACCATGTATATCCTGGCAGGCATGCTGGTGCTGGGCTTTCTGTGCAACCTGGCGATCCGGCCGGTGAACGCCAAGTACTTCATGAGCGACGATGAGCTGGCCCGCGAAAAGGCGCTGGCCCACGAACGCGCGGTCGCCACGGAAACGCACGGGGTCGGCGCATCCACGTTCCGCACGCCGGCGGCGCTGGTGGTATTCGCCTGGGCCTGCGTGGGCATCCCGCTGGCCTGGGGCATCTGGATCACCCTGCAGAAGGCGGTGGTGCTGTTCCACTAAGGCCGGCAACGGCAGGCGCGGCAGGCCACGCCTGCCGCGGCGGGGCGTGAAGCTGCTACATTGGCAGCCCGCGCCCCCTTTTTTTGCTTTCTCCATGACCACCCTGCCCCGCGCGCCCCGCCTTGCTGGAGCGACACGTTGACCGTCCCTGAAATCCGCTGGGAAGAAAACCAGACCCCCCATTCCGCCCGCTGGCGCTCCGAATCCGGCGCCGCGCCGCCCAAGCGCGTGGTGGTCGCGGACGACACCATGACGGCGGACATGGCCTACCGCCAGGCCTGCGAAGGCGTCGGCCTGCTGTGGCGCGGCGATTTCCAGAATGCGCGGCAACTGCTGCAGGCCATGACGCGGCGGGTCGACAAGCGCCCCCGCAAGCCCGTCGACACCCTGCTGGACGCCTTCAACCAGCACCGCCAGATCCAGTCGCAGCGCGCCCGCATCCTGGGCATGTTGCTGATCCCGTTCGACGCCGGCCACGGTATTCCGCTGCGCCGCGCGCCCGACGCGCAACTGGCCTGCGAGGAAGCCCATGGCCCGGCCGCCGAGCCCTATGTCGCGTCGCTGCGCGAACTGCTAGGCCTGATCGGCGCCTTCGAATGGCGCAAGAAAGGCGTCGAAATCCCCGCGCTGAACGCCCGCATCCATCCGCACTACGGCGTGTTTTCGCCGCTGCGCGGCGAGTACGTCGATCTGGTGGCGCGCACCCCGATGCCGCGCGGCAGCGTGGCCTTCGACATCGGCACCGGCACCGGCGTGCTGGCCGCCGTGATCGCACGCCGCGGCGGCAAGCGCGTCATCGCCACCGACACGGATCCCCGCGCCCTGGCCTGCGCCCGCGAAAACCTGGAGCGGCTGGGCCTGTCCAAGCAGGTCGACGTCGAAGAAACGGACCTGTTCCCCGAAGGACGGGTATCGCTGATCGTCTGCAACCCGCCCTGGCTGCCGGCCCGCCCCAGTTCGCCCGTCGAGCATGCGGTCTACGATCCCGACAGCCGCATGCTGCGCGGTTTCCTGAACGGACTGGCGGCCCATCTGACGCCCAACGGCGAAGGCTGGCTGATCCTGTCGGACCTGGCCGAACACCTGGGCCTGCGCAGCCGCGAAGCGCTGCTGGAAATGATCAGCCAGGCCGGCCTGCAGGTCATCGAACGCATCGACACGCGGCCCACGCATGGCCGCGCGCAAGATGCGAGCGACCCGCTGCACGCGGCGCGCTCGAAGGAAGTCACGTCCTTGTGGCGCCTGGGCGCAGCCTGAGGCGTGGCCCCGCTGGGCGGTCCTAGGCCCGCCCAGCCGCCACGTTCACGCTGATGGCGATGATGAAGACGTTGAAGAAAAACGCGATGACACTATGCGTCAGCGCTGTGCGGCGCAAGCGCCGGTTCACGATCTGCACGTCCGATACCTGGAACGTCATGCCCAGCACCAGCGCGAAATAGGCGAAGTCCCAGTAGTCAGGATCTTCCGTACCCGGGAAATCCAGTCCCTTGTGCATGGCGTTGCGATGGCCGTAATAGCCATGCGCGTAGTGCAGCGCGAAGATCATGTTCATGTAGAGCCACGACAGGATGATGGTCGCGGCGGCGGCCAGCATGGCCAGTACGCTGCCCACGCCGCTCTCGCCCCGCAACTCGACCCACAGCGCCATCATCACCATGCAGGACAGCGCCACGCTGCTCCACAGCACGCCCGTGCGGCCGACATCCTGCTGCTGCGCGTGCTGGCGCATGGCCGCAGAACTGGTCCGGCCGAACGCCCGCGCCGTCATCAGCAGGAACACCAGCGCCCCTGCGTCGAATCCCAGCAACAGCGCCAGGACCCACGGCACGCCCAGGGCGTAGAGCGCGCCCGCCGTGAGCAGCAGCAAGCCGGCGCACCCGACCAGGCGCCGATGCGCGTGGAAGAACGGCAAGGCAGCGCCGGAAGCAGCGTCGTCCTCGGGATCGAAATCCTTGAGCGGCGGCATGCGGCGCTCCTTTAGACGTGAACAGGCCCTAACGCTAACCGATGCCGAGCAAACCGACCAGTGCACCGCCGAACAGCAGCCATAGCGGATGGATGCGGGTGACGCTGCCCAGCAGCGCGACCACGGCGGTAATCACGCCCAGCAGCCAGGTATGCACCGAGGCTTCAGTGATGAGCGCCGCGCTGGCGGCCACCAGCCCCACCGTCATGGGGAAGATGCCGGCCTGGATCACCCCGCGCCAGGGGCGGTCCTTGAAGCGCTCCCAGAGCCCCAGGGCAATCACGGTGATGATGGAGGACGGGCCGAACTTGGCGATGGTGGTGACCAGCACGCCCAGGCCGCCGGCCACATGCCAGCCCACCAACGTGACCACCATCAGGTTCGGGCCCGGAGCGGCCTGCCCCAGGGCGAACAGCGCGGAAAAATCGGCTGCCGTCATCCAGCCATGCACGTCCACCACCTGGCGCTGCATCTCGGGCAGGATGGTGTTGCCGCCGCCGAATGCCAGCACGGACAGCTCGGAAAAGATCAGGGCCAGGGCGATCAGGGTGTGGATCATCGACGTTGCCTCCAGACCATCAGGATGCTCAGCGGCGTCAGCACCGCCATGGTCGGCAGCAGCGGAATGCGCAGCACGGCGATGGCGATGAAGCAGGCCGTGGCGACCACGCCGGCCAGCCAGTCGCGGCGCTTGAGCACCGGCAGCCCGATCTTCACCGCCATCGAGATCAGCAGGCCCGCGGCGGCCGCGGCCAGCCCGGCGAACAGGTGCTGGATGTGCGGATCGTCCTGGAAGCGGTCGTACACCATGCCCAGCAGCACCACGATGGCGGACGGCGCCAGGATCAGGCCCATCAGCGCCGCGAAGGCGCCGCGCGGGCCGCGAAACTTCATGCCCAACGCCACCGACAGGTTGATGATGTTGCCGCCGGGCAGGAACTGGCACAGGCCCAGCAGATCGGTGAACTCGGCGCCGCTGAGCCAGCGGTGCTTTTCTACGACCATGCGGCGCGCCAGCGGCAGGGCGCCGCCAAAGGCCGTCAGGCCAAGCATGAGGAATCCGTAGAACAATTGCCCGCAAGTGGGCGCGGGCCGGAGATCGGCCTCGGGGATGGAAGGTGCTGCGTTCATCATTTTTTTATGCCGGCGCCGGGCAAGGGGCGCGGGGTGGAACAGGGGAAGACGACGAGATTGCAGCCTACTCTTCGCCCTGGATAATGTCTAATATATGACTATCTATATATTCATATCGGTTGAATATGGCATCCGTAGACTTGAGGCTGTTGCGCTACTTCCTGGCCGTGGCCGAGGAATCCCACCTGACCAAGGCCGCGGCGCGGCTGGGCATACGCCAGCCGCCGCTGAGCCAGCAGATCCGAGTGCTGGAGCAGGAATTGGGCGTAACGCTGTTCCACCGCCTGCCGCGCGGCATGGAGCTGACCGAAAGCGGCCGCGCGCTGCTGGACGACGCGCGCAACATCGTGGCCCTGGTGGACCAGGCCGTCGAAGGCGTGCGCCGCGTATCGCTGGGCGAGGCCGGACGCCTGACCGTGGGCTTCACCGGATCGGCCGCCTTCCACCCCTTCGTGCCGTCCGTCATCCGGCGTTTCCGCGAGGCCGCGCCCAACGTGAGGCTGGTGTTGGAGGAAAGCAGCACCGGTGAACTGATGGAGGCTGTCGGCGCGGGCCGCGTGGACGCGGCGTTCATCCGCGGCCCCTATGGCCTGGGTCCCGGCGTGGTGGTGGAAACCGTGCTGGAGGAACCGATGCTGGCCGCCTTTCCCGCCGATCACCCGGCTGTCAAGGGCCGGTCGCGCAAGCGCATCGCGCTGTCCGAACTGGCCGACGAATCCTTGATCCTCTATCGCCGCCATAGCGGGCCAGGGCTGTATGACGCCATCATCGCCGCCTGCGGCGCCGCCGGCTTCAGCCCCCGTGTGGCCCAGGAAGCGCCGCGCATGCTGTCCACCCTGAGCCTGGTGGCGGCAGGCCTGGGCGTGTCGCTGGTGCCGGCGTCGCTGCGCCGCGTGAACATCGAAGGCGTGGTCTACGTCAACCTGACCCAGCCCGCGGAGCTGCGCGCGCCGCTCAACCTCATCTGGCGCGACGAATCCCTGTCGGGCGCGACCCGCAAGCTGATCGACGAGGCCCGCCGGCAGCGGGAGGAATCGCTGGCCTGAGCACGCGGCGCTACACTGCCCCGCACCCGCACTCTGCATTGCAGCCATGTTTTCAGAATCCCCCATAGGCATCTACGATTCCGGCGTCGGCGGACTGAGCGTGCTGCGCGCCATCCGCGACGCGCTGCCCCACGAATACCTGCTGTACGTGGCCGACTCGGCCCACGTGCCCTACGGCGAAAAGACCCAGGACTACGTCGAGCAGCGCGCCAGCACCATCGCCGATTACTTCGTGTCGCGCCAGGCCAAGGCCATGGTGGTGGCTTGCAACACCGCGACCGCGGCGGCCATCGCCCAACTGCGCCAGCGCCATCCGCAACTGATCATCATCGGCGTGGAACCCGCCATCAAGCCCGCCGCGCACCTGACCACGAGCGGCGTGGTCGGCGTGTTCGCCACCACCGGCACCCTGGCCAGCCCCAAATTCGCGGCGCTGGTCCAGCGCCAGGCCCCCGAAGTCCGCATCCTGTTCAGGCCCTGCCCCGAATGGGTGCGGCTGGTGGAACAAGGCGTGCTCAGCGGCCCCGAGGCCGAGGCCGCGGTGCGCGCTCCCGTGGCGGAGCTGCGCGAAGCCGGCGCCGATGTGCTGGTGCTGGGCTGCACCCACTTTCCTTTCCTGCGCGACGCGATCCAGGCGGCTGCCGGCCCCGGCGTGCCGCTGCTGGAAACCGGTGCGCCCGTGGCGCGCTGGCTGCGTCACCAGCTCCAGGAACGCAGCCTGCTGCGCGCCGACGGCCCGGGCGACCTGCGTCTGGAGACCAGCGGCTCGGCCGAGGCGCTGAGCGCGCTGGCCCCACGCCTGCTCGGACAAGCGCCCGCCGCACATACTTTGGAGCCGCGCTGGCGTTGATGACGCGTCGACCGCGCGCCCAGCGGACCCCGATTGCGCGCTGATTGCGCCCGGTTTGATCCCGCGCATGTCGCGCTTGTCCGATTCGGCGAATAATTCGGATACAGTGGACTACAACGCCGCCCGCGGCGCGCACAAGGAGACGCCCATGAAACGCATCCTGATCCCCGTGGACGGTTCGCAGCCCGCCGTCCATGCGGTCCAAGCCCTGCTCGACGCCCGCGGCTACGACCCCGTCGAACGCGTGGAACTGCTCACGGTCCAGATCCCCCTGAAGTCGGGCAAGATCGGCCGCGGCCTGTCGCAGGCCGAGATCGACGCCTACCACGAGGAAGAAGGCCGCCACGCGCTGCAGGCCGCCAGCGACCTGCTGACCCAGGCCGGCGTGCCCTTCCAGGCCCGCGTCGAAGTAGGCGCGGCGGCCGAGACCATCGTGCGCGTGGCCGACGAATCCGGCGCCGACGAGATCTACATGGGCTCGCGCGGGCTGGGCTCGGTGTCGTCCTGGTTCCTGGGTTCGGTCGCAACACGCGTCCTGCATCTGACGGAGTTGCCCGTCACTCTGGTCAAGTAACCGTCAAGGAGCATCCATGCTGAACATCCTGGTCCCTGTAGACGGCTCCGACAACGCCAACCGCGCCGTCCTGTATGCCCGCCAGCTGGCCCAAGGCGCCGGCGCCGCGCGCATCCATCTGCTCAACGTCCAGACGCCCGTGCAAGGCCGGGCCGGCCTGTCGCGCCTGATCACGCAGGACATGATCGACGAGTTCTACCTGCGCGAAGGCCAGGAGGCCACGGACGAGGCGCGCAAGCTGCTGGACGTGACCGGCGCCGACTACACCAGCCACGTCGCATTCGGCCATGCGGCGACGGAAATCGCCGGCTACGCGCAAGACCACAACTGCGCACGCATCGTGATGGGCACGCGCGGCAACGGCACACTAGCGAACATCCTGATCGGCTCGGTCGCCAATCAGGTGCTGCAACTGGCCGAAGCGCCGGTCACGCTGGTCAAGTAAATCCGTGCGCCGGCCTCAGGCGGCCGGCAGCCACAGCGACACTCTCAAGCCGCCCAACGGCGAGCGCTCGGCCCGCACCTGCCCGCCATACGTGGTGGCCAGGTCGCGCACGATGTCCAATCCCAGGCCCGATCCCGGGCGCTGTTCGTCCATGCGCACACCGCGCAGGAAGATGCGCTCGCGCTCCTCGTCGGCAATGCCGGGACCGTCGTCGTCGATCTGGATCAGCAACTGGCCTGGGCCCGCCGCAAGCGCGCTGACCTGCACCTGGCGTTCGGCCCACTTGCAGGCGTTGTCCAGCAGGTTGCCGACCATCTCCTGCAAGTCCTGCTCTTCTCCGCGGAACACCAGGCCATCGGCAAACGCGGGCATTTCCAGCTGCAAACCGCGCTGCGCGTACAGGCGCTGCATGACCCGCAACAGCCCTTCGATGGGCTTGCGCAAGGGCGTGCGGCTATCGGCCGCATCGGACGCCGCGGCGGCGCGGGCGCGCGCCAGGTGATAGTCGATCTGGCGGCGCGCCATGCCGACCTGTTCCTGCACCAGCGCCGCCAACGGCCCTTCCTCGCGCGCCGCGGCATTGCCCAGGATCGTCAGCGGCGTCTTCACCGCATGCGCCAGATTGCCGGCCTGCGTGCGCGCGCGCTGCACCATGTCGGCGTTGACGGCCAGGGCGCGGTTGAAATCGTCGACCAGGGGCTGGATTTCACTGGGGAAACTACCTTCGATGCGCACGCTCGCGCCGCCATGCTGCCGGGCCAGCTGCCGCCTGAGCCTTGCCAGCGGCCGCAACCCCACCATCACCTGGACCACGGCCGCCACGGTCAATCCGGCCGCCAGCGCGCCCAGCGAAATCAGCAGCATATGGTTGAAGCGCCCTATCGGCTCGGCCAGCACCTGGCTGTCGGCGGCCACGATCAGGCGCAACGGCGCGGCCTCGGTCTCGGCCGGCTCCAGCATGCGCGTCAGCGCGGTGAGACTGTGCTTTTCCGGTCCCGCGATTTCATAGACGCCATCGGCGCTGTCGGCGGCGGGCAGCGCCAGCACCTGGTCCCAAAGGGAACGCGAGCGCGCCGCGCCCACGGCCACCGGGCGGCCCTGCTCGTCGAGCCGGTCGATCTGCCAGTACAGGCCGGACAGCGGCTGCTCCAGCCGCGGGTCGCTCAAGGGCGGCGACACCGCCAGGCGGCCGTCCGGGCCGACGTTCACCGCGGCGGTCAGCTGGTTCAGGTGCAGCGTCAGTTCGGCGCGCAGTTGCTCGGTGATGTGCTGGCGAAACAGGCTGCCCAGCCCCCAGCCGGCCAACACCACCGTGACCAGGATCCAGGCCAACGTGCCGGCCAGCAGGCGCCAGCGCAGCGAGCCGGGTGCGCGCGCGCCTTGCGGCATCATGCGGCGCAGGCCAGGCGGTAGCCCAGGCCGCGCACGGTTTCGATGGTGTCGGGCGGCAGCTTCTTGCGCAGCCGCCCGATGAACACGTCGATGGTGTTGGAATCGCGGTCGTGGTCCTGGGCGTATACATGCTCGGTCAGTTCGCTGCGCGAAATGACTTCCCCCGCGCGCTGCATCAGCACCGCCAGCACCTTGAATTCGTGGCTGGTCAGGGACAACGCCTGGCCGTCCACCGTGACCTTGGCCAGGCGCGTGTCCAGCATCAGCGGTCCGCAGCGCCATTGCGCGCTGGCGTGGCTGCTGGAGCGGCGCAGCAGCGCCCGCACCCGCGCCAGCAGTTCTTCCATGTGGAAAGGCTTGGTCAGGTAATCGTCGGCGCCGGCATCGATGCCGGCGACCTTCTCGTGCCAGTTGTCGCGCGCCGTCAGGATCAGCACCGGCATGCCCTGGCCGCCGGCGCGCCATTGCTTGAGCACGGTCAGGCCGTCCATGACCGGCAGGCCCAGGTCCAGCACCACCACGTCGTAGGTCTCGACCGCGCCCATGTATTGGGCCGTCCCGCCATCGGCCGCGGTATCGACGGTATATCCGGCCTGGCGCAAGGCGTCGGCCAATTGCGTGGCCAGGGTGGGTTCGTCTTCGACCACGAGTATGCGCATCAGTGCTTGTCCCGGAATTGGATGTCGCGCCCCTTCACGCCCAGCACCTTGCCGTCGCGCGCGTCGATCTTCAGCTTGACCAACCGGCCGCCGCCTTGCAGCAGCCGGATCTCGTAGATGAACTCGCCGTCGTCTTCGTCGAATTCGACCTTGACCACCTGCCCGGGATAGTCGCGCTCGACGATGTCCAGCACCGAGCGCAGGGGCAGGACCTTGCCGGCCTGCAAAGCCTGGCGCGCCTGTTCATGGTCATTTTCATCGGCCAGGCCCGCGTTGGGGCCGACAGCCAGCGCCAGCATCAGCGCGCCGCAGGACAGCCAGATTCGGGTACGCGTTCCTCGGGTCATGGTCTCTTTCGCAATTCAGGGTCCGCCATGAGAGGCGATTCTCCGCCCAGTTATAGCGCCGGAAAAATGAACGGCACGTGAACGGCCACTTCAGAATTGGTTCATCCGCACAACCGAATAATGCGGTCATGGTCGCCATTCCGGCAACCCGCAACAACCAAGGAGCCATTCCATGACCGCAATCCGCAACACCCTGGCCGCCCTGGCGCTTGGCGCCGCAACCCTCACCGGCGCGGCCGCCGTGCATGCCCAGACGCCGGCGCAAACGCCGGTCCAGCCCGCCGCCACGGCGCCCGCCAGCGCGACGCTGACCGTGCGCCAGGTCTACGACATGCTGACCGCCGCAGGCTACCGCAACATCACCGAGATCGAGCTCGAACACGGCCGCTATGACGTCAAGGCCGACAACCCGCAAGGCCAGCGCGTGAAGCTGCGGGTCGACGCTCAAAGCGGCGCCGTCCTGCGCAGCAAGATCAAGGACTGAAACGCCGGCGCGATCGCGCCTTGCCACGCTCCGCCCGCATCCGGCGGGCCGAGCGCCCCAACACGGATGTCATCATGAAACCGATAGGAACCGGCGCCGCCCTCGGCGGCTTCCTGCTTGCCCTTGCCCTGGCCTGGGGCCTGGACGCGCTGATCCTGCAGCCGCCCGCCGCGGGCGCCTGGTACTGGATCGCGCGGCAGCAAGGCCTGTACCTCACGGGCGTCTGGTCCATCGGGCTGATGGCCTTGATCATGCTGCTGGCCTTGCGGCCGGCGTGGCTGGAACGGCCGCTGGGCGGCATGGACAAGATCTACCGGCTGCACAAATGGGCCGGCATACTCGCGGTAGGCGCCGGCGCCGCGCACTGGTTGCTGAAGCTGGCCAGCGGCCCCTTGAAGGGTCTGGCGGACGCGGACAACCGTCCCGCCCGCGACGTCGTGCTGGCGTTTTTCGAAGGCTCGCGCGGCGTGGCCAAGGACCTGGGCGAATGGTCGATCTACCTGCTGCTTGCCATGCTGGCGATCACCCTGTGGCGGCGCTTTCCCTACCGGGCCTGGCGCCTCCTGCACCGCGTCATGCCGCTGCTGTTCCTGGCGCTGGTGTTCCATACCGTGGCGCTGGCGCCGGCGTACTACTGGAGCGGCCCCGTGGGCCTGCTGCTGATTCCGCTGCTGGCCGCGGGCGTCTATGCCGCGCTGGTGGCGCTGCTGGGACGCGTTGGCCACGGCCGCCGCGCGCGCGGAAAGATCGTATCGCTGACACACCAGCCGGACGGCATCATGGAGGTCAGCTGCGATCTCGACGCCGATTGGCGGCATCACCATGCGGGGCAATTTGCTTTCGTCACCTTCGACCGCAAGGAAGGCGCCCACCCCTACACGATCGCCAGTGCCCCCGTGCCTGGCGAGCACCGCGTGACATTCCAGATCAAGGCCCTGGGCGACTACACCCGCACGCTGGCGCGCACGCTGCGCATCGGTCAGGATGTCGCCGTGGAAGGACCCTATGGCCGCTTTCAGCTGGAGCCCGACGCGGCTGGCGCCGCGCAGGTCTGGGTTGCGGGCGGCATAGGCGTCACCCCCTTCCTCGCGTGGCTGGAAGCGTTGCAGGCCGGCCAGGCACAGCCGAGGCGCGTGTGGTTGCATTACTGCGTGCGCGACGCCGCGGCCGATCCCTTCGTGCCGCTGCTGCGGGAGCGCTGCGCCGCGCTGGACTGTGTGACGCTGACGATACACAGCGCGCGTGACGGCAACACGCTGACGGCCGGCGCGCTGGCGCAGGGCGAGGTGGCCGCGGGCCGCATCGCCGACGTCTGGTTCTGCGGACCCACCGGCCTGGCGGATGCGCTCAGGCGCGGGCTGCGCAAGCTGGGCGGCGCACACGTGCGCTGGCATCAGGAAGCGTTCGAGATGCGCTGATCATCCCCGGACCGGCGCGGGCCCAAGCGTATGATGGACCTCACCGCCCCTGGAGCATGCATCATGCCCACACCACGCCTTCTGCTGGCCGCCGCGATGGCCGTCGCCACCCTCAATGCCTGCGGCGAAATGGCCACGCTACCGGTCGAGGCCGGCATGGGCCCGTCGCCCCAGCTGCCCGCCCCCAATCCCACCGCCATACCCACCGTGAAGACGGCCAAGGCCGTGGGCTGGCCCGCCGGCGCGCATCCCATGGCCGCCGATGGCATGGCGGTGATCGAGTTCGCCAGCGGCCTGGACCATCCGCGCTGGCTGTACGTGCTGCCCAACGGCGACGTGCTGGTGGCCGAGACCAATGCACCGCCCAAGCCCGAATCGGCCTCGGGCGGATTCAAGGGCTGGGTCGCCGGCCTGGTCATGAAACGCGCCGGCGCCAGGACCGACAGCGCCAACCGCATCACCCTGCTGCGCGACACCGACCACGACGGCGTCGCCGACACCCGTAGCGTGCTGCTCGCGGGCCTGAATTCGCCGTTCGGCATGGCCCTGATCGGCAATCAGCTCTACGTGGCCAATGCCGACGCCGTGGTCCGCTTCCCCTATGAGGCCGGGCAGCAGCGGATCAGCGCCGCTGGCGTGAAGGTCACCGACCTGCCGGCCGGCATCAACCATCACTGGACCAAGAACCTGCTGGCCAGCCCGGACGGCAGCAAGCTCTATGTGTCGGTAGGCTCCAACAGCAACGTCGGCGAAAACGGCATGGACATCGAAGAGGGCCGCGCCGCGATCTGGGAGATCGACGTGGCCAGCGGCAACAAGCGCCTGTATGCCACCGGCCTGCGCAACCCGGTGGGCATGGCCTGGGCGCCCGACGGCAAGACGTTGTGGACCTCCGTCAACGAGCGCGACGAGCTTGGCAGCGACCTGGTGCCCGACTACATGACCTCGGTGCGCGACGGCGGCTTCTACGGCTGGCCCTACAGCTACTTCGGCCAGCACGTCGACACCCGGGTGCAGCCGCCGCGCCCGGACCTGGTGGCGCGCGCCATCGTGCCCGATTACGCGCTGGGTCCGCACACGGCCTCGCTGGGGTTGGCCTGGTCGGGCGGCTCCAAGCTGCCCGCGCCCTACACCGATGGCATGTTCGTGGGCCAGCACGGTTCCTGGAACCGCGATCCGCGCAGCGGCTATAAGGTCATCTTCGTGCCCTTCCGCGACGGCAAGCCCGATGGCGCCGCGCGCGACGTGCTGACGGGCTTCCTGAACCAAAGCGGCGAAGCCCAGGGGCGGCCGGTAGGGGTGGCCATAGACCGCCAGGGCGGCCTGCTGGTGGCGGACGACGTCGGCAATGTGGTGTGGCGGGTCGGTCCCGCTTCTACAATGGCCGCTCCCCAATAATTCAAGACCAGGAGTGAGCATGAGCACGGAAAAAGTGGCGATCGTCACCGCCGGCGGCAGCGGCATGGGCGCGGCGGCGGCGCGCAAACTGGCGGCCGACGGCTGGCGCGTGGCCATCTTGTCTTCCTCCGGCAAGGGCGAGGCCCTGGCGCAGGAACTGGACGGCCTGGGCATCACAGGGTCCAACCGCTCGCCCGAAGACCTGGCGCGGCTGGTGGACGCCACCCTGCAGAAATGGGGCAGGATCGACGCGGTAGTCAACAGCGCCGGCCACGGCCCCAAGGGTCCGCTGCTGGAAATCAGCGACGAGGACTGGCACCTGGGCATGGAGTTCTACCTGCTGAACGTGGTGCGCATCGCGCGCCTGGTCGCGCCGGTGATGAAGCAGCAGAAATCCGGCGCCATCGTCAATATTTCGACCTACGCCACCTTTGAACCGGAAGCGCTGTTCCCCACCTCCGGCGTGTTCCGCGCCGGGCTGGCCGCCTTCACCAAGGTGTTCGCCGACGAGTACGCCCAGCACAATGTGCGGATGAACAACGTGCTGCCGGGCTTCATCGACAGCCTGCCTGAAAAGGAAGACCGCCGCACTCGCATCCCGATGGGCCGCTACGGCACCGCCGAAGAGGTCGCGGACCTGATCGCCTTCCTGGCTTCCGACGCATCGTCCTACATCACCGGCCAGAACATCCGCATCGACGGCGGCATCACGCGCTCGGTCTGAATCCCATGCTTTTGGACTAGTCCCTCGTCCGAATGACGGTATTGAAGCCCGCCCTGGGCTTCAGTACCGTAGGTTTTCGCATTCGACGAGGTGCCTGCGCATGTCCGCTACGCCGTCAGCGGCTGCGCCGCAGTCCGCCGATATCTCCCACCGCAAGCCCACCCCGGGCCAGGCCTCGCGCTTCCTGGCGCAGGCCACGTTCGGCCCCACGCCCGCCGACATCGACGCCGTGGTGCGCGACGGCTACGCGGCCTGGCTGGACGCCCAGCTGGCCATGCCGCCGTCGCAGACCCACTTCGATTGGCTGCTGCAACAAAAAAAGAACACCGAGGAGTTCAAGGGCAACGGCATCAACGCCCCCCTGGAATCCACGCTGTGGCGCAAGTTCATCGCCGCGCCGGACCAGGTGCGCACGCGGGTGGCGTTCGCGCTGTCCGAGATCTTCGTGGTGGGCGTGTCGTCGATCACCGCGTCCTGGCCGCTGTTCGGCGCGGCCGGCTTCATGGACCTGCTGGCCGAGCATGCCCTGGGCAATTATCAGCAGCTGCTGACGGCCGTGACCCGCAACCTGTCGATGGGCTGCATGCTGACCTATCGCGGCAACCGCAAGGAAGATCCCAAGACCGGCCGCCATCCCGACGAGAACTACGCCCGCGAGGTCATGCAGCTGTTCAGCATCGGCCTGCTGGAGCTGGAGCCGGACGGCGCCGTCAGGATGGCGAACGGCGCGCCGGTGGAAACCTATGACAATGCCGACGTGCAGGGCCTGGCCAAGGTCTTCACCGGCTGGGACATCAACGGCCCGGAAACCGATGTGGAGTTCCACCGCCGGCCCATGGCCCTGAACAACGGACTGCATTCCCTGGCTGAAAAGCGCTTCCTGGGCGCGGTGGTGCCGGCGGGCACCGACGGCCACCTGTCGCTCAAGCGCGCCATGGAGGTGATCTGCGCCCATCCCAACGTGGCGCCCTTCATCGGCACGCAACTGATCCAGCGGCTGGTCACCAGCAATCCCAGCCGCGCCTATGTCGGACGCGTATCCGCCGCCTTCAACGACGATGGCGCCGGCGCGCGTGGCAACCTGAGGGCGGTGGTGCGCGCGGTCCTGCTCGACCCCGAGGCGCGCAACCCCGACCTGGCCGCGCCCGGCTGGGGCAAGGTGCGCGAACCCATCGTGCGCTTTGCGGCCTGGGCGCGCGCGTTCGGCGCCACCTCCAACAACGGCGTCTGGGCCATGCCGGACACCACCGACAACACGATCCGGCTGGCCCAGAGTCCAATGCGTTCGGCCAGCGTCTTCAATTTCTTCCGGCCGCGCTACGTGCCGCCGGTGACCGAGCTGGCGCGCCAGCACCTGGTGGCGCCGGAACTGCAGATCACCGACGAGACCAGCATCGCCGGCTACCTGAACTTCCTGGCCATCTATGTGGACCGGGGCTGGGAGGATCTGCAGACCCCCTACACCGCCGAGATCGCGCTGGCGCAGGATCCGTCCGCGCTGGTGGCTCGGGTGGCGCTGCTGCTGGCGGGCGACGCCTACTCCGCCGAGACCGCCGGCGCCATCGCGCAGGCCGTGGCGACGATCCCCGCGGGCCGGCCGCGCGACCGCGTGCGCGCCGCCATCATGCTGGTGGCCGCCAGCCCCGAATACCTGGTGCAGAAATGAAGACCTCCCGCTCCGATGCGCAGACCAGCCGCCGCGAATTCCTGCTGCGCGCCTGCGCGCTGGGCGCCACCGGGGCTGCCGCGCCGCTGGCGCTGAACCTGGCGGCCCTGGGCGCGGCGGCCGCGCAATCGGCGCCAGCTTCTTCCTACAAGGCGCTGGTCTGCGTGTTCCTGTACGGCGGCAACGACCCCTACAACTCGCTGGTGCCCTACGACGCGGCTTCATACAAGGCGTATGCCCAGGCGCGTACCGACATCGCGCTGCCGCGCGACGCCCTGCAGGCCACCGCGCTGCGCGGCAAGGAGGCCGCACCCGGCGGCGTGCAGTTCGCGCTGGCGCCGTCGCTGGCGCCGCTCAAGCCCTTGTACGAAAGCGGCGACATGGCGGTGCTGCTGAACATAGGCCCGCTGGTGGTGCCCACGTCCAAGCAGGAATACATCGGCGCGCGCGTGCCCCTGCCGCCCAAGCTGTTCTCGCACAACGACCAGCAGTCGTACTGGCAGGCGCTGGCGCCGGAAGGCGCCGCATCGGGCTGGGCCGGAAGGCTGACGGACCTGTACGCCGATGCCAACGCGCAACGCACCTTCACGGGCATTACCGCGGGCGGCAGCAGCGTGCTGCTGGCCGGGCGCAAGATTGCCGGATACCGCGTGGGCATCCATGGTTCCACGCAGATAGACCTGCTGACCCGCGACATGTATGGCTCCAGCGTCTGCACCGCCTTGCTGCGCCAACTGATCACCCAGCCGCGCGCGCATCTGATGGAACGCGAGATGTCGCGCATCGCCGCGCAGTCCATCGACGCCGACACGCGCCTGCGCGCAGCGCTTGCGGACGTGGCCGTGCCCGGCGATTTCTCATCGCCGCTCGCGCAGCAGTTGAAGATCGTCGCCCGCATCATCGCCGCCAGGCAGGCGCTGGGCGCGCGCCGCCAGGTCTTCTTCGTGTCGCAGAACGGCTATGACAACCACGCGGGCCTCAACGACACCCACCCCGCCCTGCTGAAGGAGCTGGGCCAGGCCCTGGCCGCGTTCCAGCAGGCCTTGTCGGCGATAGGCGTGGCCGACCAGGTGACCACCTTCACCGCATCCGAATTCGGCCGCACCCTGGGCTCCAACGGCAACGGCTCGGACCATGGCTGGGGCTCGCACCACTTCGTGCTGGGCGGCGCCGTCCAGGGTGGCCGCTACTACGGCAGCCATCCGGAAATCGCCCTGGACGGCCCCGGCTTCGTCGACAACGGCCGCCTCTTGCCCACCCTGGCCGTGGATCAGCTGGGAGCGTCCCTGGGCGCCTGGTTCGGCGCTGGCCGCGAGGACCTGGGCCTGGTGTTCCCGAACCTGCGCCGCTTCGACGCGCAGGCGCTGGACCTGCTGCCGCGCGCCTAGGGCCGTGCCGGCAGCGGCGGACTCATAGCTGCCGCGCCTGTTCGCGCAGCAGGTACTTCTGGATCTTGCCCGTGGCGGTCTTGGGCAACGGGCCGAACACGAAGGTGCGCGGCACCTTGAAGCCGGCCAGCCGGGATCGGCAGAAGCCGGTCAATTCGTCCGCGCTTGCGGCGCAGCCGTCCTTCAGCGTGACGAAGGCGCAGGGCGTCTCGCCCCATTTGGCGTCGGGCCGCGCCACCACCGCCGCTTCCAGCACGGCGGGGTGCGCGTACAAGGCATCCTCGACCTCTACCGTCGAGATGTTCTCGCCGCCGGAGATGACGATGTCCTTGGCGCGGTCCTTGATCTGCATGTAGCCATCGGGGTGCACCACGGCCAGATCGCCAGTATGGAACCAGCCGCCCGCGAAGGCCTCGGCGGTCGCCTGGGGGTTCTTCAGATATCCCTTCATCAGCGTGTTGCCGCGCATCATGATTTCGCCCACGGTAACGCCGTCCGGCGGCACGGGGTCCAGGGTGGCGGGATCCAGCACGCGGACCTGCTCCATCGTGTGCTTGCGCACGCCGATGCGGGCCTTGAGCGCGGCCTGTTCTTGCAGCGGCAGGTTGCTCCAGGCCTCGTGCCAGGCGCAGCTGATCGACGGGCCATAGCTCTCGGTCAGGCCGTACAGATGCGTCACGTCTATGCCCAGTTCATCCATCGCCGCAATCACGGCGGCCGGCGGCGGCGAGCCGCCCGTAAGCGCCTGCACCGGACGCGCGGCGCGGCGCTTGATCTCCGGCGGACTGTTGATGAGCATGCCCAGCACCACCGGCGCGGCGCAGAAATAATCGACCCCGTGCGCCTGGATGGCATCGAAGACGGCGCCGGCCTCGACCCGCCGCAGGCAGACGTTGGTTCCGGCCAGCAGCGCAATGGTCCAGGGAAAGCTCCAGCCATTGCAATGGAACATCGGCAAGGTCCAGAGGTACACGGCATGCTGGCGCATGTCGCAGGCCAAGGCGTTGCCCATCGCATTCAGGTAAGCGCCGCGATGGTGGTACAGCACGCCCTTGGGGCTGCCGGTGGTGCCGGAGGTGTAGTTCAGGCACAGCGACTGCCATTCGTCCGCCGGCCAGGAAAATCCGTCCTGCGCATCGCCCGACGCCAGCAGCGCCTCGTAGCTCATCTCCCCGATCAGCTCGCCCGGCCCGCCGTACTCGGGGTCGTCGATGTCCACCACGCGGATCCGCCTGCTGGTCTTGGCCAGCGCCTGCGCCATGAGCGGCGCGTACTCACGGTCCGTCAGCAACACCGTGGCTGCGCCGTGCTCCAGGATGAAGGACAGCGTTTCCGCGTCCAGCCGGGTATTCAGGGCATTGAGCACCGCGCCCGCCATGGCGACGCCGAAATGGGCTTCGTACAGCGCCGGGATGTTGGGCGCCATCACGGCCACCGTATCGCCGGGCCGCACGCCCAGGCGCGCCAGCCCGCTGGCCAGCTGGCGGCAGCGCGCGTAGGTCTGCCGCCAGTTCTGGCGCAACGCGCCGTGGACGATGGCGGTGCGCTCCGGATAGACCTTGGCCGCGCGCTCGATGAATGTCAGCGGGGTAAGCGCCACGTGGTTGGCGCTGTTGCGTGCGATATCCAGGACATGATGGTCGGGTGTGTCGGCGGGCATCGGAGTCTCACAGAGGCATAGCGCTCACCGCGCCCTTCAGGCGGCGGCTTGCGGGGACAGGCCGCGCAGCGTGGCGCGCAGCAGGGAATCGATTAAGTCCGCGTCCGCCTGCATCAAGCGCCGCAGCAGGCGGTCAGGGCTATCGCCGGACGTTTCCAGATGCCAGCCATACAGGTGCAGCCCGTTCAGCACATAGGCATCGTCCAGGCCTTCCAACACCGCTTGCCGGCGCGGCGCGCGCACCGACGGCGGCAAGGCGTTGTCGGCGCAGTCCGCCACCAGGATGGAAGTCGGCTTGGAAAAATAATCTGTCACCCGCGCGCGGGCTTGCTCCAGCCGGCGCAGCGCCGCGGCATCCAGCGGTTCATCCGCCAGACGCACTTTGAGCAGCACGTTGCGCTGGTCGAGTTCGACGATGTGCAGGTCTTTCTCGACCCAATCCGCATGGACCGGCACGTTCTTGCGGCGGAAGACTTCCGCAGCCGCCAACCCCGCTCCCAGGCCTTCGCCGGCAAGCAGCTGCTTGAAGAAATCCCGCTCGGCCATGGCGCGATCCAGTTCCTGCAGCTCCAGGTCGAGCGCATGGCGTTCGCGCAGGCACTGCGCGCGGCGGGCATGCAATTGCTCATCCGCCGCGCCGCGTTGCAGATCCAGCCACGCCGCCAGGCGCACGCCGCTGCGCTGGCCCAGGCGTTCTATGCAGCGGCGCAATTCCCGCAGGAACAGCGCCGCGCCCGCCTCCTCCTGGGCCAACCCCGGCGCCAGCGCCGGCAGCAGCAGCAGGCGGCCGGGCGGTTCGCTGGCGTAGCTGGCCAGCGTCATGCCCGACCCTGTCTCCAGAATGCTCGCGCCCGGCGCCGCAGACAAGGTCGCGCCAGGCTGAAAACAGCGCGCGGCTTCAGTGAAGAGCGTGCGGAAAGGCTCGCCCGCCTGCCGTGGCGCGGCGTCGCCCTCGATCGCCTGGCTGCTCACCGTCCTGGGCAGGAGAGGCTCGGACCAATCGTAGGGAAGGATGTCTTGCAGGGTATGCACGCCCACCGTGCGCGGCGCGGGAACCAGGACGACCAGCGTGCCGCCCGCGCCCAGCAGGCGTTTGAACTGCTCGCGCCAGTGGCGGCTGGTGGCCAGCAGCCATTCCGAGGCGCCCACGCCCAACACCGGCGGATCGGTGCGTTCGCAGGCGGCCTCCAGCACCGGATACAGCCCGGCGGGATCCCATATGAGCACGTCCGCCCGGTCCAGCGACGCGGGCTGATCAAAGGACAGGACGGCATCCAGGCTGTGGGGCGCGAGTGCCAACGCAAGGTCGAGCGTAGAAATATTCATATCGCTAATCCGTACTTGACTTTCGAAATCAATATATCATAAAGTCTAGTTAACTAGACAAATATACAAATCCTATATACATATCCCGGAACCCAGCTGTCATGTCCACTCTTACGAACGTACGCAGCGAGCCCCCCGTCGCCAGCCCCGTGGCGCTGGACCGGGACTCCCCTCTGCCGCTCTATGTGCAGATCAAGCGGCGCGTGCTGATGATGATCCTGAATTGGCAGCAGGAAAGCGACCGCTTCCACACCGATCATGAGCTGAGCGAGCAATTCGACGTCAGCCGCATGACGGTGCGCCAAGCCATCCAGGAACTGGTGGACGAGGGCTACCTGCGGCGGGTCCGCGGGTCCGGCACCTTCGTCTGCGCCCCCAAGATCGACGAGCAGTTCAGCCCGGCCATGGACTTCATTGACCAATGGTCGGCGCACGGCCGCCCCCTCAGCCTGCGGGTGCTGCACTGCGCCCAGGAGCCCGCCTCCAACGCCGTGGCGCGCGAACTGGACGTGGCGCCGGGCACGCCGGTCTGGAGCATTCTGCGCCTGCGCACGGTCCAGCAGGTGCCGATTTCGATCGACTACCGCTATGTGCGCGTCGACCGCATCCCGCACATCGACGCCCGCCAGGCCGAGGCCGGTTCCTTGCTGGAACTGATCGGCCGCCAGGTCGAGCTGGCCTACGGCAACCTCAAGATCGAAGGCGGCGCGGTGCAGGCCGAACATGCCGACTACCTCAGCCTGCTGCCCGGAGACCCGGTGCTGACGCGGCACCTGGTGTATTTCGACAAACAGGACCGGCCGGTCATGTCCGGCCTGTCCCACTACCGCGCGGACCAGGTCCGGTACTCGGTGCGCGTGCCGTTGCAGAACGGCGCAGGCAAGACGGACCAGGTCTCGGACTCGCTCGAGTTCCGCAACCCCTCGGGCGTAGGGGACTAAGCCCGACTACGTTTTCGCTGTTCGTGGAAGTTGCTGCACACCCCAAATCCCGCATCAGGTACAGGAGTAGCACCATGACTTGCATAACGACGTTTCTGGAGTTCTCGCGGCGCGCAGCCATCGCGCTGCCGGCCGCCGCGCTGATGCTGGGCATGCACGCCGCCAGCGCGCAGGACGCGGTACGGATCGGGTCCATCCTGTCCGTGACCGGTCCCGCCGCCTTCCTCGGCGAAGACATGAAGGCCGGCATGGAAATGGCCATCGACGACATCAACGCCGCCGGCGGCATCGGCGGCAAGAAAGTCGAATGGGTGTTCTACGACGCCGAAAGCCAGACCGCCAAGGCGATCAACGCCACCAAGCGCCTGCTGTCCCAGGACAAGGTGGACATCATCGTCGGCGGCGGCAACATGAGCGGCATCGCCATGGCCATGGTGCCGATGGTCGACAAGGCCGCCACCCCCTTCATTTCCACCGAAGGCTCGATGCAGATCGTGATGCCGGTGGCGGAACGCAAGTACGTGTTCAAGAGCACCGTGGACGACGACCAGGTGATCGACCGGGTGCTGGACTACTTCGACAAGAAAGGCATCAAGCGCGCCGCCCTGCTGGCCGACAACAGCGGCTTCGGCCAGAGCGCCGTCGAGCAGATGAAGCGGCTGGCTGCCAAGCGCGGCATCGACATCACCTACGAATCCTTCAACCCCGCCGACACCGACCTGACCCCGCAGCTCACGCGCATCAAAAACGCGTCGGTGCAGGCCATCATCTGCTGGACCGTCACCCCGGCCGGCGTGGTGTTCATCAAGCAGGCGCAGCAACTGGGCCTGGACAAGCTCACGCTGGTGCACAGCTACGGCTTCGTCGATCAGCGCTATATGAAGCTGGCCGGCGACTCGGTCAAGGACCTCCTGCTGGTCAGCGTCAAGTTCCCGGTGGGCCAGGATCTGCCCGATGCCGACCCCATCAAGACCCGCATCGTGGACCTCAGCAAGCGCTTCGAGGCCCGCTACAAGCGCAAGCCCAACCAGTTCGTGGCCCAGACCTACGACGCCATGATGCTGGCCCGCGCCGCCCTGGAAAAAAGCGGCGGCGACAAGGAAAAGACCCGCGAACAGCTGACCGCCATCACCGGCTACCAGGGCGTGGGCGGGGTCTTCAATTTCTCGCCCCAGCGCCACTCCGGCCTGGACAAGGACGACATCGTCATGCTCGGCTACCGGGACGGTCAATTCCGGCTGGCCGACTACAAGTAAGCAGTCCATCTCCGCAACCTCCACTCACGCGCGCCGCCGGCGCGGCAAACCTGGGAGTGCAGTCATGAACGTAGCAAGCGCCGAGCCGCGTACCATCCTGGACGATCCGGAAAGCATCTTTCCGCTGGACCTGGACACCCGGATTCCCAAGATCCGCGATCTCTACCACCTGGCGACGGTCAAGCAGTGGGACCCGCGCACCGACATCGATTGGCATCTGTTCGATGCCTCGCAGTACACGCCTGAACAGCGCTATGCGGCCCGCCAGTACTGGAGCCGCCGCGCCTGGAGCGAGTACGGCGCCATTTCGGAAAGCCCTGCCTTGCAGATCCGCTTCTGCCACGACAAGTGCGAACCCGACCTGCGGCTGTTCTTCACCATCCGTTCGCAGGAAGAAAGCCGCCACGCGGAGGCCTGCTACCGCATGGCCGAAGCCCTGGGCGGCTACATGGAGCAGCCGGCCCAGGCCGCGTACCAGGGTTCGGTCGCCACCCACGGCGTGCGCAAGATGGCGCTCGACCCCGAGGTGTCGGTCGAGGCGATCCTTGCGGCGCTGGTCTGCGCCGCAGAGGAAATCGCGTTCGACGTCTTTCGCCACCTGGTGGAGATCACTCGCGATCCCGTCGCCAAGCAGATCTGCGCCCGCATCATGCGCGACGAGGTGCGGCACTGCGCGTTCGGCTGGCGCTTCCTCGACCACCGCATTCCGCAGATGTCGCCCGCCGAGATCAAGGTGGTGGAGAACGCCGTGATCAACATGATGGAAAAAGTCGAGCTCAACGGCTACCACAGCGCGTGGCTGGCGCCCGACAACCCGGCCTCGCGCGCCGAGATGGAAGTGGACCGGGTCACCTGGGAAGCCGGCCTGGGTTCCACAGTCGAGGAACTGGAAAAGCCCCTGTTCGTGGAAACGGTGCAGCGCGTGCGGCGCCAGATGGAGCCCTGGGGCGTGCACCTGCCCTTGCTGCATCACCCGAAGATCGGCGAATTCTGAATCCAAGGACCCGTCATGAACGCAGCCACGACCAGAATTCCCGTTGAGCGCCGCTTCCCGCTGACGCTCAAGCAGTCCATCACCTCGATCCGCGAACTGTACGAAACCGGCAAGCAGCAGCGTTGGGCGCCCGAAACCGACATTCCCTGGGCCAGCTTCGACATCGGCGCGCTCGACGCCCGGACCCGCGACGCGGCCCGCCTGACCTGGAGCCGCCGCGCCTGGGTGGAATACGCGGGCTTGAGCGAAACGCCGGCACTGCTGGTGCGCCTGTGCCTGGAGAGCGGCCGCGAATCCGATCCCAAGTACTTCCTCACCGTGCGCAACACCGAGGAAGCCTGGCAGATCGAGTGCTTCCACCGCTACGCCACGCTGTTGGGCGGCTACCTGAACCGCCCGCCCAGCCCGCGGCAGGAAGCCATCTTCAACCAATGCCGGCACCGCCAGGTGCTGGACGCCGCCTGCCATGCCGACGCCTTCTTCACCGCGCACGCGGCGGTCGAAGACGGACTGGAACTCGAACTGTTCCGGGCCTACCTGGAGAACGCCCGCGAGCCCGTGGCGCGCCGCATCCTGGAGCAGTGCGTGCAGGCCAAGGAACGCCACGCTACTTTCGGCTGGCTCTACGTCGCGGAACGCGCCGCCGCCTGGTCCGACGCCGACCGCAACGCCGTGGCCGGGGCCGTGTCGGGCTATCTGAACGAGGTCGAACTGCGGGGCTATCACTGCCCCTGGCTGGCCGAACCCGATGGTCCCGAAAGCCAGGCCAACGCCCTGACGGCCGCGGCCGGCCTGGGCGCCGTATCCGCCGACAAGGAATACGAGATCCTGTGGTCGTACCTGGAAACGGTGACGCGGCGCCTGGCCGAATTCGGCGTCGAGCTGCCGGGCATCGCGCTGGCTGCGCGCCGGCCCAACTGAGCCAGCACGGAACCCCGCCATGGATATGTCCGCGCAAATCGTCCAACTGCTCGTCGCCGGGATCACCACCGGCAGCATCTACGCCATCGTGGCGGTGGGGTTCAACGTCATTTTCAAGAGCACCGACGCCATCAACTTCGCCCAGGGCGAATGGGTGATGATGGGCGGCATGGTGGCGGCGGCCTGCTACGCGGTGGCCGAACTGCCGCTATGGCTGTCCTGTCTGGCGGCGGTGGCCCTGGTCGCCCTGGCGGGCGGCCTGTCCGAACGCCTGGTGATCCATCCGCTGAAGAAGCCCGCGCCGCTGCTGGTGACGCTGCTGAGCATCGGCCTGGCCATCTGCACCAAGAGCCTGGTGATGCTGGGGCTGGGCAAGACCCCCATGGGCTATCCCGCGTTTTCCGGCGACGCGCCCGTGCCGCTGGCGGGCGCGCAGATTCCGCCGCAAAGCTTCTGGGTGATGGGCGTGGCGCTGGTCTTCATGCTGGGGACGCACTTCTTCTTCGAGCGCACGCTGCTGGGCAAGACCCTGCGCGCCACGGCCATCGACCGCGACGCCGCCGCCCTGGTCGGCATCAACGTGCGGCGTTCGGTGACTGTGGCCTTCGTGCTGGCGGCGCTGGCCGGCGGCATCGCCGGCGTGATCATCGCGCCGCTGACCTTCACCTCCTATGACCACGGCACCATGCTCGGCTTCAAGGGCTTCAGCGCAGCCATGCTGGGCGGGTTGGGCAGCCTGCAGGGCGCCTTGCTCGGCGGCCTGCTGCTGGGCGTGATCGAGGCGCTGGGAGGCGGCCTGATTTCCTCGCAGTACAAGGATGCGCTGTCCTTCATCGTGTTGCTGCTGGTGCTGTTCTACCGTCCCCAGGGCTTGCTGGGCAAAGCCGAAATCAACAAGGTCTGAAGGGGGTGAAGATGAAATCAGAAATCCACCCGCACGGGGACGGCGGACACCGCGACCTGCGCATCCTGCTGGCGCTGTGGGGACTTTTCCTGCTGTTTCCGCTGGTGGCGCCGAACAGCTATGCCGTGGGCCTGGCGGTGACGTTCAGCATCAACCTGATGCTGATCGCCAGCCTCAACCTGCTGATGGGCTACTGCGGACAGATCTCCATGTGCCAGGCCGGCTTCTTCGGCCTGGGCGCCTATGTCAGCGGCGCCTTGTCGGCCAAGTACGGCGTTCCGGCGCTTGCCAGCATCCCAGCCGCGCTGGCGGTCGCAAGCACGGCGGCGCTGCTCATCGCCCTGCCCGTGCTGCGGCTGCGCGGACATTACCTGGCGATGGCCACGTTGGGATTCAACGCCATCCTGTCGGTGCTGTTCGTCGAGCTGGTGGACTTTACCGGCGGCCCCAACGGCCTGTCGGGGGTCGAGCCCATCACGGTCGCGGGCTACGCCTTCGATACCGACCGCCGCTTCTTCTACCTGGCCTGGGCCGCCGGCCTGTTGCTGATGTGGGGCTTCCTGAATCTGACCCGCTCGCGCATCGGCCGCGCCATGATCAGCGTGGCCGGCAGCGAGGTCGGCGCGGCCAGCCTGGGCATCAATACTTATGCGCTGAAGGTGGCGATCTTCGTGCTCTGCGCCGCGGTGGCTGCCCTGGCTGGCACTTTCTACGTGCACTTCAACCAGTTCGCGTCGCCGGAGACCTTCAGCTTCTCGGCGTCGGTGCTGCTGCTGGTCATGGTCGCGGTCGGTGGCTGGGGCAAGTACTGGGGACCGCTGTTCGGCGCGCTGGTCTATACCGCCGTACCGGAATTGCTGCGCGCCTTCCATGACGTCGAACTGCTGCTGTTCGGGCTGGGCATGATCCTGGTCCTGATGTTCTTTCCTGGCGGACTGGCGGGAATGGCGCAGCGCTTGTGCCACCGTCCCAGAAGCTTGCCGGCTACCCCGGTGGCGGCGACAAAGGGCAAGGTGCGCCATGGCTGATCACGATTTCCTGTCGGTGCGGGACCTGGGCATCAACTTCGGCGGACTGGCCGCGCTTGCCGACCTGTCCTTCGACCTGAAGCAAGGCCAGATCAAGGGCCTGATCGGCCCCAACGGCGCGGGCAAGAGCACCTTGTTCAATATCGTCGCCGGCCTGCTGCATCCAGGGCGCGGCGAGGTGTGCTTTCGCGGCCGCCCGGTACGCGGCCTGCCGCCGCACCAGCGCGTCAGGCTGGGCATCGCCCGCACCTTCCAGAACCTGCAGATCTTCAAGGACCTGACGGTGCTGGAGAACGTCATGGTGGGCTGCCATGCGCGCTTCGGCTCCGGCCTGTGGGCCTGCATGCTGCGCACGCCCCGGCAGCGCCGCGACGAACGGCAGATGCGCGACATCGCGATGCAGCGGCTGGAGCAGCTGCACCTGGCCCGCCACGCCGACGTGCTGGCCGCGGACCTGAGCTTCGGCCAGGCCAAGATCCTCGAAATCGCGCGCGCCCTGGCCGCCGACCCCACCCTGCTGCTGCTGGACGAGCCCGTCGCCGGCGTGCCGCATGCCGAAGTGGCGCAGGTCGCGCAGGTCATACGCGAAGTGAACGCCAGCGGGGTGACCGTGCTGCTGGTCGAGCACAACATGAGCTTCGTCATGCAGCTGTGCGACGACATCCTGGTGCTGAACTACGGCCGCAAGATCGCCGAAGGCCGGGCCGACGCGGTGCGCGCCGATCCCCTGGTGCTGCAGGCCTATCTCGGGGAGGACATGCCCGATGCTTGAGATCACCAACCTGTGCGCCTCGTATGGCGCGGGCGACGTGCTGCGCGAAACCAGCCTGGAGATTCCCGCCGGGCAAATCGGCTGCCTGCTCGGCGCCAACGGCGCCGGCAAGACCACGGTCATGCGCAGCCTGAGCGGCCTGCTACGGCCCCTGCGCGGCAGCGTCCGCTTCGAAGGCGAAGCGATCGAGGCGCTGACCGCGGACCGCATCGTCGACCGCGGCATCGTGCTGGTGCCGGAAGGCCGGCGCGTGTTCGCGCCCCTGTCGGTCAGCGAAAACCTGGAGATGGGCGGCTACAAGCTGCTGAAGCAGCGCCGCCAGACGGAGTTCCGCCGCAATCTCGACTTCGTCCTGGACCTGTTCCCGCGGCTGTCCGAACGCGCGCGCCAGCCTGCGGGGACGCTGTCGGGCGGCGAACAGCAGATGGTTGCGATAGGCCGGGCGCTGATGAGCAGCCCGCGCCTGCTGATGCTGGACGAACCTTCCATGGGCCTCGCGCCCCTGGTCGTGAAGGACATCTTCCTGTCGCTGCGGCGGCTCAAGCAGGAAGGGCTGACGCTGTTCATCGCCGAACAGAACGCCAGGCTGACCTTGAGCGCCGCGGACTACGGCTACGTGCTGCAGGAAGGCCGGGTGGCGTATTCGGGCAGCGCCCAGGCGCTGCGCGACGATACACGGGTACAGGCTGCCTACCTGGGCGCCTGACAGGAGACAGGTGAAGCGATGACGTGTTCTTCCCAGGAGCAGGCGATCGATCCGGAGCAGGAAGCGCAGTACAACCTGCGCGCCCGGCATCCCGAACGCGAGGAAATCTACTTTACCTATGCGCGCCGCAGCGCGGACACGCGCAGCCGGCCCGAGGCGCGCCTGGACCTGCGCTTCGGCCAGCGGGCTTCCAGCGTGCTGGACCTGTTCGTGCCCGAGCATGTGCCGGCGCCGCCGCTGCTGGTCTTTATCCATGGCGGTTACTGGCGCGCCCTGGACAAGCACGGCTTTTCGTTCATCGCCGACGAGTACCTGGCGCGCGGCGTGGCGGTGGCGCTGCCCAACTACACGCTGGCGCCACATGCGAGCGTCTCCGACATCGTCGACGAGGCGTGCACGGCCGTGTCCTGGCTGACCGCGCAGGGCGAGCGCCACGGCTACGACGCCAGCCGCATCGTCTTGTCCGGCCATTCCGCGGGCGGGCACATGGCCGCCAGGGCCTTGTGCCGCGACCTGGTTCCCGCCCTGGCCGGCCGGATACGCGGCTACGTCGGGCTGAGCGGGCTGTTCGATCTGGAGCCGCTGCTGCGCACTTCCATCAACCGCGATCTCCATATGAGCGTGTCGGAAGCCCGCAACCTGGGGCTGTACCAGCGCGCCTCGCTCTACGAAGTCCCCATGGTGTTCGCGGCCGGCGCCCTGGAAACCGAGGGCTTTCGCGGGCAAAGCCGGGATTTTTCACAGCATTGCGCCAGCCACGGCTACCAGGTCGAAAACCTGGTGGTGCCGCAACGCAACCATTTCGATCTGCTGACCGATTTCGCCGGCGGCGGCTATCCGCTGTTCAACAAGACGCTCGATCTGCTGCTGCCCGGCGCGGGCCGGGCCTGATCTTTCACGAGGAGTCCACATGGCAGGCCAACCACTCAATCCCGCGGGCGTCTGCGCCCCCCTGGGTCCCTATAGCCAGGGCGTGCTGACCGAAGGCGCCGGGCGCTGGCTGCACATTGCCGGCCAGGTGGGAGTATCGTCCGAAGGCGAGCTCGCAGCAGGCTTCGAAGCCCAGGCCCATGCCGCCTGGCGCAACATCCAGGCCATGCTGGAGGCCGCGGGGATGAATGCCGGCGACCTGGTCAAGGTCGTGACCTACATCACCGACGAAAGCCAGCTGCCGCTGCTCGGCCCGGTCAGGCTGGCCTATCTGGGCGAGGCCCGCCCCGCCGCGACCCTGGTCGTGGTGCGGGCCCTGGCGCGGCCCGAATGGCTGATCGAAGTGGAAGCGTCGGCGTACAAGCCTGCATGACCCCCGCGGCGGCAATGCCCGAAGGAGAGTGAGCATGTTCGAGGACCTACGCAACAAGCGGGCCCTGGTGACCGGCGCCTTCGGCGGGCTGGGCGCGGAATTCGCGCGCACCCTGGCCGCCGCCGGCGCGCACGTGGCCCTGGCTGGGCGCAGGCTGCAGGCCGGCGAGCAACTGGCCGCGGAACTGGCCGCCGCGGACCGGCGCACCTGCGCCATCGCCCTGGACGTGACCCAACCCGACAGCGTCGCAGGTTTATTCGATGCCGCGTCCGAGCGACTCGACGGCGCCATCGACATCCTGGTCAACAACGCCGGCGTCACCACCACCCGGCCGGCGCTGGAACACACCGAGGCCGACTGGAGCGACGTGATCGACGTCAACCTGAACGGCACATGGCGCGTGGCGCAGGCGGCAGGCCGCCACATGCAGGCGCACGGCGGCGGCAGCATCATCAACATCGCCTCCATCCTCGGGCTGCGCGTGGCCCAGCAAGTACCGGCCTACGCCGCCTCCAAGGCCGCGCTGATCCAGCTGACGCAGGCCCTGGCGCTGGAGTGGGCGCGCCACGGCATCCGCGTCAATGCCCTCGCGCCCGGCTACATCGAAACCGACCTGAACCGCGAATTCTTCGCCAGCGACGCGGGACAGGCGCTGATCCGGCGCGTGCCGCAGCGCCGGCTCGGACAGGCGCGGGAGCTGTCCGCCCCGCTGCTGCTGCTGGCTTCCGACGCCTCTTCCTTCATGACCGGTTCCGTCCTGGTCGTGGACGGCGGACATCTCATTTCCACGCTCTGACCCCGGGACGCAATATGGACTTCAGCCTCACGCCAGAAATCGAAAGCTACCGCCTGCGCATCAAGGACTTTGTAGAGACCCACATCCTGCCGGTGGAGGCGGACCCTGCCTCCTACGACGAACACGAAAACATCCGCGAGGAAGTCTTGCAGCCGCTGCGCCGGCGCGCCCGCGAGGCCGGACTGTGGGCGCTGCAGATGCCGCGCGAACGCGGCGGCCAGGGCCTGTCACGCGTCGGCATGGCGGCCTGCTACGAAGAAATGAACGTGTCGATCTTCGGCCCCGTGGTGTTCAACAGCGCGGCGCCCGACGACGGCAACATGATGGTGCTGGAGAAGGTGGCCACCGACGCGCAGAAGGCGCGCTGGCTGCAGCCCATCGTGGACGGCAAGGTACGCTCCTCGTTCGCCATGACCGAACCGCATCCGGGCAGCGGCTCCGACCCATCCATGATGCTCACCAGCGCCACCCTGAAAGACGGCAAGTGGCGGGTGCATGGCAAAAAGTGGTTCATCACCGGCGCCGGCGTGGCGCAGCACTTCATCCTGATGGCCAAGACCTCGGACGATCCGCGCAAGGGCCTGACGGCCTTCCTCTTCGACGCGGACCAGCCGGGCTGGCGCATCGAACGCCGCATCCCCATCATGGGACCGGAGGAGCACGGCGGCCACTGCGAACTGGTGTTCGACGGGCTGGAAATCCCCGATGAAAACCGCCTGCTCGGCGTGGGCGACGGCCTGAAGGTCACGCAGATCCGCCTGGGACCCGCGCGGCTGACGCATTGCATGCGCTGGCTGGGACTGGCCCGCCGCTCCCTGGCCATCGCGCGCGACTACGTGGCGACCCGGCAGAGCTTCGGCACCGCGCTGGCCGAGCGCGAAGGCGTGCAATGGATGCTGGGCGAATGCGCCATGGCGATCGAGATCGGCCGCCTGTTGACGATGCGCGCCGCCGTCGCCCTGGACCAGGGCAGCTACGCGCGCAAGGAAGTCTCGATGGCGAAGATCGTCGTCTCCGAAACGCTGCACAAGGCGGTCGATACCGCCATCCAGCTGACCGGCGCGCGCGGCTATTCGCGCGATACGGCCTTGGCCTGGATCTACCGCTACGCGCGCCAGGCGCGGCTGGTCGATGGGGCATCCGAAGTGCACAAGATGGTGCTGGCGCGATTCCTGATGGACGAGGGCGACGAGTTCTGGCATTGGCAGGCGCAGGAACAGGCCGGGGCGCAATCGTGACGGGCGCGACAGTGGAGACGATTGCTGGCCAGGACGCGCTGGCCGCCTATCTGGTGCGTGCGGGCTATGCCGGGCAAGCCGGCGAAGTGGCGCTGCGCCGCCTGGCCGGCGGCCAATCGAATCCGACTTACATCGTGGCCACGGCCCGCGGCCAGTATGTGCTGCGCAAGCAGCCGGCGGGCAAGCTGTTGCCCTCGGCGCACGCCATCGACCGCGAGTTCCGGGTCATGCGGGCGCTGGAGCGCAGCGACGTGCCCGTGCCGCGCATGCTGGACTATTGCGCCGACGACAGCCTGCTGGGCACTCCCTTCTACCTGATGGACTATGTGCAGGGGCGCACCTTTGTCGACCCGACCCTGCCAGGCCTGGACCCGGCCGAGCGCGGCGCGATCTACGCCGAAACCAGCCGTGTGCTCGCGGCCCTGCATGAGCTGGACTACGTGGCCCTGGGCCTGGAAAGCTACGGCCGGCCCGGCAACTACTATGCCCGGCAAATCTCGCGCTGGACGCGGCAGTACCGCGAAAGCCGGCCCGCGGCGGACCTGCCCGCCATGGAGTCGCTGATCGACTGGCTGCCCCGCAACATTCCCGCCAGCGACGAAACGCGGCTGGTGCATGGCGACTTCCGCCTGGACAACCTGATCTTCCACCCCACCGAGCCCCGCGCCCTGGCCTTGCTGGACTGGGAGCTTTCCACGCTGGGACATCCGCTGGCGGACCTGGCCTATTACTGCATGTGCTGGCGAGTGTCGCCGCAGCTGTGGCGCGGCGTGGCCGGATCCGATCTCGGCGCGCTGGGGATTCCCACGGAGGACGAGGTCGTGGCGGCGTACTGCCGGGCGCGCGGGCTTGCCGGTGTCGCCGATTGGGGCTTTTACCTCGCTTACAGCTTCTTCCGCATGGCCGCCATCCTGCAGGGGGTCGCCGCGCGCGCCTCGGGCGGCAACGCGGCCGCCGACGACGCCCAGTCCATGGGCGCCAAGGTGGCGCCGCTGGCCGAGCTAGGGTGGGAGTGCGCGCGCAGCGGCGGCGCGGATTGAAGAGCAGGATCAAAGGACCTGGTTGAGGAGCCGGGTCAATGAGCCGGCCGCCGTCGGCCGGGCTGGCGCCCGGGGCGCAACCGCTCTATAACCTGATAATCGGGCCGGCACGGCAGCCGGACGCCTCCTACCTCCCCCGCCTCCATGACCCAGACCTGCTCCCTGGCGCTGCAGCCCGCCACCGAAGACGACCTGCCCTTCCTGCTTGCCCTGCGCAAGACCACCATGCACGAGCACCTGCGGCGCGCGGGCGCGCCGCAGGACGACGACTACCATCTGGCCCGCATCCTCTACCGCTTCGAGGACGCCCGCATCGTCTGGCTGGACGGGCGGCCCGCCGGGCTGTTCAAGCATGGCCGGGACGCGGCCAGCTGGCGCATCGTGCAGATCCAGATCGACCCCGCCTTCCAGGGCCGCGGGCTGGGCCGCCGCCTGCTGGAAGGCGTGCTGGACGAGGCCGACGCCGAAGGCATCCCGGTCACCCTGAGCGTGCTGAAAGGCAACCCCGCCCGCCGCCTGTATGAAGCGCTGGGCTTCACCCCCGTGGAGGAAACCGAACTGGAACACGAAATGCGTTACGAACCCGGCGCGGTCCGGCCGGCAGGCTGACCCTTTGCAACTTCTTTCCGCCCGGCGGGAATAAAGCCCGGGCCGGCAGCGTCTGTAGAGGGCAGTCCCCCACTTTCCCTATCTACGTACGAGGCAAACCATGCGCAAACACATCGCCGCAGCCCTGGCCATCTCCGCCGCCGCCCTGTTTTCGGCCGGCGCCCAGGCCCAGGCCGTCAAGACCCAGGACGGCATGCTGGTCAACAGCGCCGGCATGACGCTTTACACCTTCGACAAGGATGCCGGCGGCAAGAGCGCCTGCAATGACCAGTGCGCCAAGATCTGGCCGCCCGTCATGGCCAGCGCCGACGCCAAGCCCATGGGCGATATGACCGTCATCACCCGCGACGACGGCAGCAAGCAATGGGCCAGCAAGGGCAAGCCGCTGTACACCTACGCCAAGGACGCCAAGGCCGGCGACAAGACGGGCGACAACTTCAAGGAAGTCTGGCACGTCGCCAAGCCCTGAGACCGTGTCCGCCAGCAAACGCAGCAATCCATGCGCGCCGAAGACGAAGCCCTGATCCTGGCCTGCATCCCCAGCCTGCGGCGCTACGCCCGCGGGCTGACGGGCGACCCCCACCGGGCCGACGACCTGGTCCAGGACACGCTGGAGCGCGCATGGAGCCGCTATTCGCGCTGGCAACGGCGCGGCGAGCTGCGCGCCTGGATGTTCGGCATCATGCACAACCATTTCATCGACGGCGTGCGCGCCAGCAGCCGGCGGGCCGAGCAGACCGCCCCGGGCGAACTGCCGGACGCCCCGGTGCGCGCCACGCAGACCGACCACCTGGAGGTGCGCGACCTGGACCGCTGCCTGCAAGCCCTGCCCGCCGAACAGCGGGAGGTATTGCTGCTGATCTGCGTGGAGGACCTGTCCTATCAGGAAACCGCCCGGATACTGGACGTGCCGATGGGCACGGTCATGTCGCGCCTGTCGCGCGCCCGCGAGAAGCTGGGCGCGCTGATGCAGGCGCGCGACACCGTCAGCAAGCTTCATCGCGTGAAATGACATGAACGAGAAACGCCTCCACGCAGTGCCCGGCGCGGGCACCCCGATTACCGAAGCCGACCTGCATGCCTATGCGGACGGCCAGTTACCGCCGGCGCGCCGCGCCGAGGTCGAGACCTTCCTGGGCGCGCATCCGCAGGACCAGGCCCGGGTCGACGAATGGCGCGAACAGCGGCGCCTGCTGCACGCCATGCTGGACCCGGTGCTGGACGAGCCGCTGCCGCTGCGCCTGCCCCTGGCGCGGCCCGCGAACCCCTGGCCCTGGCGGGCCCTGGCCGCCGGCGTGGCGATCGCCGCCGTCAGCGCCAGCGCTGCCTGGATCACCCGCGGCGCCATGGATGCGCGCCATCTGCAAGCGGTGCTGGCCACCGCCAGCCCGGAGCGCGTCGCGGGCGGCTATGCCCAGCGCGCCGCCATCGCCCACGCGGTCTACGCGCCCGACATGGGCCGCCCCGTGGAAGTCGGCGCCGACAACGAGAAGGGCCTGGTCACCTGGCTGACCAAACGCATGGGCGCGACCATGCGCCCGCCGTCCCTGTCGCAGGCCGGCTATGAGCTGGTGGGCGGACGCCTGCTGCCCGGTGGCGCGGGGCCGGTTGCGCTCTTCATGTACGGCGCGGCCGATGGCCAGCGCCTGACCTTGTACGTCACCCGCGAGGCTGCCGGTGGGCAGACCGCCTTCCAGTTCACCCAGGAGGGTCCGGTGCGGGTGTTCTATTGGGTCGAAGGCCAGTTCGGCTACGCGCTGTCGGGCGCAGTCAGCCGCGACGAGTTGCTGCGCGTGTCGCAAGAGGTCTACCAGCAGCTACAGGGCTAACCCGAAGGCGCGAGGATGTGCGGCGGCAGTTGCGGGCGCGGGACAAATAGGAAATCACATCGATTGCCGGGCGCGCATGCCCGGCATCCCCATCTGCTCCGATATAATCGGGCGCCATGTGCTCCGCTGCCTACCTGACCCGCCCCGCCGTGTGGATCGCGCTCGTCGCGATCCTGTGGGCGTCGTTGGCGCCGTCGCTGGCGCATGCGCTGAGCCTGTCCCCAGCCAGCCACAACGCCCATCGCATCACCGTCGACTTCTGCACCAGCGAAGGCGCGGGACAAGCCTCATTCTCCCTGGATGTGCCGGGCAGCAGCGATGACGGCAGCCACGCGGACGACCATGGCGACAGCCATCACTGCCCCTTGTGCCGCAACCCGGGTGCCGACGTGGGCATCCTGCCCGCGACCGTTCCCGTCGTGCCCGCCCCGCTTGGGCGCGCCATCACCTATCCGCCGCTGTTCTTCCTCGCGGCGCATTCTCTTCATGCCTGGAGCGCGGCGCAGCCGCGCGCGCCGCCAGCAGTCTGAGCCGGCGCGCCCCGCCGCCTGACGGCGACCGGTCCGCGTCCGCACGCTGCTACCTCGCCGCCACCTTCCGTCCGCGCCGACCGCGCGTCCAGAGGCGTGCCGTCATTCAGGCTCATGCGCCCCGACCAGCCCCGCCCGTCCCCAGAGGGCAGCCGGGCGCGCGGGCCGGACCACTGGTTCCAGACATGAAGAAAACCACGACCTACACCTTGCTGCTGGGCGCGCTCGCCAGCGGCTCCGCCCAGGCCCAGCCCACGGAACCCGCCGTGCAAACCCTGGCGCCAACCACTGTGCATGGCGCAAGCGCCGAAGCGCCCGCCCCCAACGGCCCCATCAATCTGAACGCGCGCGACAGCACCGGCAGCCGCCTGGGCCTGACCCTGCGCGAAACGCCGGCCAGCGTCACCGTGATCTCGCGCGAGCAGATCGAGGCGCGCGGCTCCTTGAACACGCAGGAGATCGCCCGTGGCATCCCCGGCGTGGACAACGCCTCGCCGCCCGGCAATGCCGGCGCGGTCAGTTACCGCGGCTTCTCCGGCGGCCAGGTCTCGCAGCTGTTCAACGGCATCTCCGTGCAGTACGACTCGATCGCCGCGCGGCCGGTCGACAGCTGGATCTATGACCGGGTCGAAGCGATAGGCGGCCCCTCCACCTTCCTGTTCGGCGCGGGCGCGGTGGGCGGCGCCATCAATTACGTCACCAAGCTGCCCGAGCGCGACACGTTTTACGACGGCCAACTGCGGCTGGGCTCGTTCGACAGCCGCCAACTGTCGGTCGGCCTGAACCAGCAACTGGCGGGCGAACCCGGCGGCCGCGGCCACTATCTGCGCATCGACGCCAATACCGATTCCAGCCACGGCTGGGTCGACGGCAACCACTCCCGCTCCAGCCAGGTGGCCGCATCGCTGCTGTCCGACCTGGGCGCGGATGTAACCCAGACTTTCGCCTTCGAGTACCAGCGCGAACAGGTCGACCGCCCCTACTGGGGCACGCCGCTGAAAACCGGCGCCAACGGCGTGGTGCAGGGCACGGGCCGCATCCTGGATGGCACACGCTTCAAGAACTACAACGTCAACGATGGCCTGTACGAGCAGTCGGTGCTATGGGCGCGCTCCCTGACGGAATGGCGCGCCGGATCGAATCTGACCTTCAAGAACACGCTCTACTACTATCGCGCCGAACGCGATTACCGCAACCTGGAAAGCTACCGCCTGAACGCCGGCAACAGCCTGGTGCTGCGCTCTGGCGCGCTGCTGCAGCGCCACGAGCAAAGCCTGATCGGCAACCGCGTGGAAGGGCTGTACCGCTCGACCCTGGCCGGCCTGCCCAGCGACTGGTCCTTCGGCGTGGACGTCAGCCAGAACAAGATCACCCGCTATCCCACCAGCCTGCCCGCCCAGGTGGATGCAGTCGATCCCTACGACTTCTCGGCCGGCGATTTCTACGACATTCCCGGCATGAAGCGTGGCCATGTCGCCGACCGCGACAACCGCATCCGCACGTTGGCGCTGACGATGGAAAACCGCACCACGGTGCTGCCCGGCGTGGCCATCGTGTCGGCGCTGCGCAAGGACTTCATCGACCTGGACCTGACCAACCGCCGCGCCGTCACCGCCGCCTCGCCCGCCAGCGCGCAGCGCAGCTACTCGCCACTGACCGGACGGCTCGGCGTGAACTGGGAGCTGAGCCCGGAAGCTACGCTGTACGCGCAGTACGCCACCGCGGCGGATCCTCCATCGGGCATCCTGGCCACGGCCTCGTTCGCCGATGTGCTGAGCAATGACAAGCTCAGTACCGGCAGGCAGGCCGAAGTGGGCGGCAAGTTCAACTTCTGGGACGGCCGCGGCACGGCCACCGTGGCGATCTATGAGATCAAGCGCAAGAACATAGCAACCTCGGACCCGAACAATCCCGGGGTCAGTGTGCCGGTGGGCGCGCAATCGGCGCGCGGCATCGAACTGGCCGGCGGCCTGCAGCTGACTTCCCAGCTGTCCCTGCAAGGCAATGTCGCCTTCGTCGATCCCCAGTACGATGACTTCTCGCAATCGGTGGGCGGCGTGGCGGTCTCGCGCAACGGCAACGTGCCGACCAACACCCCGCGCCGCCTCGCCAACGTCTGGCTGGATTACGCCTTCCTGCCCGACTGGACCGCCAGCATGGCGGCGCGCTACGTGGGCCGCATGTACGCCGACGCCGCCAACACCGTGTGGACCCCGTCCTACACCGTGTTCGACGCGGCGCTGTCGCACCGGATCAACCCCAACCTGAGCGTGACGGCGCGCGTGCGCAACCTGACCGACAAGGTCTACGCCGCGAACGCGACGCCGACCATGTACTACCTGGGCGCGCCGCGCTCGGTCGAGCTCACCTTGCAGGCCCGCTTCTGAGCGGCGCGCCGGGACAGACCGCCATGAACACGACACACCTCTCATCGTCCCGCCATCGCGCCGGACCGCCGCTGTCGGCGCGCGCCAAGCGCTGGCTGTACCTGATCCATCGCTGGGCGGGCATCGTGCTGTGCCTGTTCTTCGCCATGTGGTTCATCTCCGGCGTGGTGATGATGTACGTGGGCTATCCCAAGCTCACGCCGCAGGAACGCCTGGCGCACCTGCCCGCGCTGGACGCCGCCGCGATTGCCGTGACGCCCGCGCAGGCGTTGACAGCGGCGGGAGCCAAGGACTCCGCTGGCCTGGTGCTGGCTGCGGCCCGCGGCGGCGCACCGGTCTATCTGGTTCCGACCGAGGCGCGCCGCGCGCCCAAAGTGGTGGACGCCGCCAGCGGCGCGCTGCTGCCCCCGGCCGACGCCGCGACCGCGCTGGCCACGGCCCGCGCCTGGTCGGGTGGCCAGTATGCCGCCCATTACCAGGGCACGGTGGACGAGGACGCCTATACCCATTCGCGCGCGCTCGGTCCCGACCGGCCGCTGCACCGGGTGGACCTGGACGATCCGGCGCGCACGCGGCTCTACGTCTCGTCCGCCACGGGCATGGTGGTGCTGGACGCCACCCGCGCCGAACGCGTCTGGAACTACGCGGGCGCCTGGATCCACTGGCTGTATCCGTTCCGCGGCAACGCGCTGGACGGCTGGTGGCACGACATCGTGGTGTGGCTGTCGGTCGCCGGCGTATTGCTGGCAGTGACGGGTACGGTGGTGGGGATCCTGCGCTGGCGCTTTTCGCGGCCCTATGCCAGCGGCAGCCGCTCGCCCTACCGCGAGAACATCATGCGCTGGCATCACTGGAGCGGCCTGCTGTTCGCGGCCATCACCATCACCTGGATCTTCAGCGGGCTGATGTCGATGAACCCGTGGAAGCTGTTCAGCAGCGGCGCCCCGCCCCTGGCCCAGGCAGCCTATGCCGGCGCGCCGGGCGCCACCCTGGCCGCGCCCGGCGCGCTGATCGCAGCGCTGCCCGCCGCGCCGCGCGAACTGCGCTGGGCCCGCGCCGACGGTCATGACGTGGTGCTGGCGCGCAGCGCCGCGGGCGCCCCGCTGGTGCTGTCGGCCGGCGATGCGCAACCCCATGCGTTCGACCCGGCGACCCTGCGCGCCGCCGCCGCCCGGCTGGTTCCCGGCGCGCGGCTCGCCAGCGCCGAAACGCTGGAGGCCTACGACTTCTATTACTACGCCCGAGACGAGCACGCGATGCTGGGCCACGTCGAAAAGCCCTTGCCCGTGTGGCGCCTGGCCTATGACGATCCCCAGGTGACCTGGGTCTATCTGGACCCGCGCACGGGACAGATCGTCAGCCGGCAGGACAGCGGTTCGCGCGCCAGCCGCTGGCTGTTCGCCTTCCTGCATAGCTGGGACTGGACCGGCCTCTTGTCGCGCCGCCCGCTGTGGGACGCCCTGCTGGTGTTCCTGAGCCTGGGCGGCGCGGCGCTGAGCCTGACCGGCGCGGTGATAGGCTGGCGGCGGCTGGGCAAGAAGCTGCGGGCCTGAAGCGCCAGCGCCAATGCACTATGCTCACAGCCTTGCATGACGCATGACGACACACCGGAAAGAGGAGCTTCCATGTCCGACGTAACCATCTACCACAACCCCAAGTGCGGCACCTCGCGCAACACCCTGGCCATGATCCGCAACGCCGGCATCGAACCCGAAGTCGTGCTGTACCTGGAAACGCCGCCCTCGCGCGCCGCCCTGAAGGCGCTGTTCAAGAAGGCCGGCGTCAGCGTGCGCGAGGCCCTGCGCGAGAAAGGCACGCCTTACCAGGAACTGGGCCTGGACGACGCATCCCTCTCTGACGACGCGCTGCTGGACGCGATCGAACAGCACCCCATCCTGCTGAACCGTCCCTTTGTCTCGACGTCGCTGGGCGCGCGCCTGTGCCGTCCCTCCGAGCTGGTGCTGGATCTCCTGCCGGCGCCGCAGCAAGGCGCGTTCAGCAAGGAAGACGGCGAAGCCGTGATCGACGCGCAGGGCAAACGCATCCAGAAGTAAAAGGACGCAGTCCGGCGCCTTTTTGCAAGCGGACTGAAGGCTGGGTTCTTTACCATCGCGGCAATCGCTTTATTACGCCGCAATGACCAGTCATGAATTCCCTCGAAGGCCTCAACCAGTCCCTTTTTCTTTGGATCAACGCCGATCCGGCCACCCCGATCTGGCAGATCCACGCCGCCATGCTGGTGGCCAACCGGCTGATCCTGCTGGTGCCGGCCGTCCTGGCCGCCCTGTGGCTGTGGGGCGGCCGGCCACAGCGCGACCTGGCGCTGAAGGCCCTGGCCGGCATCGCCGTGGCGCTGTTCGCCAGCTATCTGTGCGGCGCCCTGTGGCCGCATGCCCGGCCCTTCGTCATGGGCCTGGGACATGCGTTCTTTCCCCACAAGGCGACGTCCTCGTTCCCCAGCAATCACACCATCATCATCGCCACGCTGGCGTGCACGCTGATCCACGACCGGCGTTGGGCCGCCTGGGGCTGGCTGACGCTGGCCGCGGCCGTCCTGGTGGGCGCGTCGCGCGTCTACCTGGGCGTGCACTTCCCGCTGGACATCGTGGGCGGGCTCTTGCTGGCGCCTGTCGCCGCCGGACTCGCCGCGATGGCATGGAGCCGCTGCGGCGAGCCTCTCACGGGCGTGGCGCAAAGCCTGTACCGGAAGGTGTTGGCGCTGCCGATCGCGCGCGGCTGGATCCGCGCCTGAACGGACGCCGCGCTCAGTTGATCGCGACCTTGGCGTCCTTGACCAGCTTGGCGTAGTTCTCGGTGTCCGTGCCGATGCGCGCCTTCATCTCGGTGGGCGTGTCGCCGATCGGCACCGCGCCGATCTCCGCCATCCGCCGCGAGAAGTCGGGCGAACGGATGATCTTGACCATCTCGGCGTTCAGGCGCGCCACCACGTCCGCGGGCGTGGCCGCCGGCGCCAGCACGCCGAACCAGGTTCCCATGTTGAAGGGCTTGAGGCCAGCCTCCTCCATGGTGGGCACGTCGGGCAGCGCGGCCGAGCGCTGATTGGTGGTGACGGCCAGCGCGCGCAGCTTGCCGCTCTGGATGTGCGCAAGCACCGGCGTCACGGTATCGAACGACATGTCGATCTGGCCGCCCAGCAGGTCGGTGGTCAAGGGGCCGCTGCCCTTGTAAGGGACGTGCAGCAGCTGCACATGCCCTTCCTTTTCGAACTGCGCGCCGATCAGGTGTTGTCCCGTGCCCATGCCGTTTGAGCCATAGGTCAGCTTGCCCGGCTGGCCTTGCGCCAGCTTCAGCAGGGCCTGCACGTTCTGCGCCGGCAGCTTGGGATTGACCACCAGCACGTTGGGCACCAGGGCCACCGTGGTCACCGGCGCGAAATCCTTCTGGAAGTCGTAATGCAGGCTCTTGTAGACGCTGGTGGCGATGGTGTGGTGCACGGCGCCCATCAGCAGCGTGTAGCCGTCGGGCGCGGCCTTGGCCACGTAGTCCGCGCCCAGGGTCGAGCCCGCGCCGGGCTTGTTCTCCACCACCACCGGCTGGCCCAGGGTCTTGGCCAACTCCTGGCCCAGCGCACGCGCCAGCACATCGGTGGTGCCGCCGGCCGGAAACGGCACGACCAGGTTCACGGGCCGGACGGGGTAGGTCTGCGCCTGCGCGCCGCCGGCCAAGGACAGGCCAGCCAGGCAGGCCAGCGCCAGGACGCGCGCGGGTATGGTTCTCTTGTGCATGCTTGTCTCCTCGGTACGAATGGAATTCGCTTCTTGTCGTGGAGCCCGGAGCCGGCCTGGGATCTTGCGCCCCGGTCCCGCTACGGGCCTGCTTCGGGCCAGCTTTCGTCTATGCGGCCCGGACCCTGGCCGCGGCCGCCAGCTTGGCGCAGACCGCCGCCGTGACCTGCTCGGTGGTGGCGGTTCCGCCCAGGTCGCCCGTATGCAGCGACGGATCGGCGGTCACGCTTTCGATCGCCTGCATCAGCCGCGCGGCGGCCTGCGTTTCGCCCAAGTGCTCCAGCAGCATGACCACGGACCAGAAGGTGCCGACCGGGTTCGCCAGGCCCTTGCCCATGATGTCGAAGGCCGAGCCGTGGATCGGTTCGAACATGGAGGGATAGCGGCGTTCGGGATCGATGTTGCCGGTGGGCGCGATGCCCAGGCTGCCGGCCAGCGCCGCCGCCAGGTCGCTGAGGATGTCGGCATGCAGGTTGGTGGCGACGATGGTGTCCAGCGTGGCCGGACGGTTCACCATGCGGGCGGTGGCGGCGTCGACCAGTTCCTTGTCCCAGGTCACGTCCGGGAACTCGCGGCTGACCTCCACGGCGATCTCGTCCCACATCACCATGGCGTGGCGCTGCGCGTTGGACTTGGTCACCACCGTCAGCAGCTTGCGCGGACGGGATTGCGCCAGCTTGAAGGCGAAGCGCAGGATGCGCTCGACGCCGGCGCGGGTCATGATGGAGACGTCGGTCGCGGCTTCCAACGGATGGCCCTGGTGCACCCGGCCGCCCACGCCGGAGTACTCGCCTTCGGAGTTCTCGCGCACGATGACCCAGTCCAGCTGGTCCGGCGCGCAGCGCTTGAGCGGCGCGTCTATGCCCGGCAGGATGCGCGTCGGGCGGACGTTGGCGTACTGGTCGAAGCCCTGGCAGATCTTCAGCCGCAGGCCCCACAGGGTGATGTGGTCGGGAATATGCGGATCGCCCGCCGAACCGAACAGGATGGCGTCCTTGCCGCGCAGCGCGTCCAGGCCGTCGGCCGGCATCATGACGCCATGCTGGCGGTAATAGTCGCCGCCCCAGCCGAAATCCTCGAATTCGAAGCTCAGGCCGCCGTCCCGGGCCAGTTCCTGCATGATGCGCTGTCCGGCGGGAATCACTTCCTTGCCGATGCCGTCGCCGGGGATGGTTGCGATGCGATAGGTCTTCATGGGCCGACTGGGCTCCTTGCTGGTGAGATGCTGTCGGCACTGTACTGACGCCTGCGGACGGCGGGCGCCGTGGAATTCAAAACATCTTTTACCTGGAGTTGAAGGTGAAATGCGCAGGCGCCGATTTGAACGCGCAAATAAAACAGCGCCCGCATGGGGCGCTGTTTCGGGCCGCGGCCATGTCGCGGCCGCTGGCGGGCGCTGCCGTCAGCAGCGGCCGACGTTCAAGGTAGAGATCATGTTGTTGAAGTTCTGGCGCAGGCTGCCGGCGTCCATCTCGATGGTGAGGCGGATCATCTTGAATGCGCCAGTGCGCGCCGCTTCTTCCTTGTAGCGGCCGCTGCTGGTGTTTTCAAGGATCTTGCGGCCGGAAGCCAGGAAGCTGTTGACGTTCATCATCATGCTGGAGCAGCCCTTGGGATCGGCCTCGCGGGTCTTCTTGTCAAAGCCCAGCGCCATCTCGTTCATCTTGTCCAACTCCTGCTTGAACGCCTCCTGGTCGACGCCCAGGCCCGTGCCGTCGAACACGCCCGACGCCTTGTCCATCGTGGCCTTGCCGTAATAGACCAGGCCGGCGCGGTAATAGGCGACCGTGTCCTTCTCGGCCTTCTCGAACGCTGCCTTGGTATTGGCCGTGTCCCTGATGGAAATGCCGCGATAGAAGCCGTTTTCGGCCTTCACCACTTCGGTCAGCGCCGCGACGTAGGCCGGGCTCTTCTCGTGCGCCAGCGCGCCGTTGTCCGACAGGAAAGTCTTGGCTGCCGCGTAGTTCTGCAATTCGTTGCTCAGCGGCGCCAGCTTGCCCAGCGCGTCCGAAAATTCCTTGGCAGGCGCATCGATCTCGGCAATCGGCGTCTTCATCGCCAGCGCGCCGTCGAGTTTTTCCTTGGTGCGCAGGATGCTGGAATCGTTGCTGATGGAGAAATCCTTGAGCGGTTTGCCATCCTTCAGCGCCGGGACGACACGCGTCTGGTAGCGGTCCAGCGCCTCTTCGAAAGTCGTGGAGAGGCCATTGGCGGTGTCGACGTACTGGTTGTACTTGATGATCTCGGCCTGGGCGGTGGTCGGCTCGGACGCTTTCGCTTCCTTCTTGGCGCTATCGTCGCCACACGCGGCAAGCGCCAGCGTGACGGCCAGAACGGCGGACATGCGCAAGGGGCGCGGCATAAACATCTTTGTTTCCTGTTGCGGGTTGCTCTGAAGGGGACGGATGATATGCCTTTCAGATGCTTAACACGCTACAAATCTATTCAGCCCTGTCACAAGAATTTTCAAGCCATCTCTGCTCGTGATCGAGCAGCCAGCGCTTGCGATGCAGCCCCCCGCCATAACCGGTCAGGGAAGCATCCGCGCCCACGATGCGGTGGCAAGGCACGACGATGCCGATGGGATTCGCCCCGTTGGCCGCGCCCACCGCGCGCACGGCCGCGGGACGCGCGATGCGCTGCGCCAACGCGCCATAGCTGACCGATTGGCCGCCCGACACTCCCCGCAACGCCCGCCACACCTCACGCTGGAAGTCGGTGCCGCCGGTGGCCACGTCCAAGGCGTCAATGGCGCGCACGTCGCCGTCGAAATAGTCCAGCAGCGCGCGCCGCGCGGGCGAGGCCTGGGCGGCATCGCGCAGCTCCACGGCCTGGTTGCGGTATTGCCTGCGCAGCAGCAGATGCATGCGCGATTCGTAGTCTTCCCAGTCCACCGCCCGCAAGCGCTGCTGCTCGTCGCTCAGGACCAGCATCAGGCCGATGGGCGTGGGAACGCGTTCAAGAAAGAAGGCCTGGATTCGGGTGGACATCGGGCTGGCTCCTGCGGCGGTGATCAATGGGACCAATATAGGCGCGGACGCGAAACTTGCGCTGGCGGTTTTCGGACAGGAATGCCGCATCCACAACACTGTCCGAAAACCGCTAGATCCGGCGCCCGCCGCGGCGGTAGCATGATCCCATGGACCTGAACCACGACACCTGCTACAGCGCCATCCAAGTGCGCGACGCCCGTTACGACGGCCGCTTCTTCACTGCCGTGAAGACCACGCGCATCTATTGCCGCCCGGTGTGTCCGGCGCGCACGCCGCTGTCGAAGAACGTGGCGTTCTACGCCACCGCCGCGGCGGCGCAGGAGGCCGGCTACCACCCTTGCCTGCGCTGCCGCCCGGAAACCGCACCTGAACTGGGACCTGGGCATGAGCTGCCGGACAGCGTGGCCCGCGCGCTGCAACTGATCGAACTGGGCGCATTGGACGAAGACGGCGTGGACGTGCTGGCGCAGCGCCTGGGCGTGGGCGAACGCCAGCTGCGGCGCCAGTTCCGCCAGCACCTGGGCGCTTCGCCCGTGGCCGTGGCGCAGACGCGGCGCGTGCTGCTGGCCAAGCAGCTGATCCACGAAACCCGGCTGCCGATGGCGGAAATCGCATTTGCCTCGGGCTTTGGCAGCATCCGCCGCTTCAACGAGATCTTCCACGACCTGTTCGCACGCGCCCCCGGAGACCTGCGGCGTTCCGGCAAGCCCGAGGTGTCCGCGGCGCAAGAAGGCGAGATCAAGCTGCTGCTGCGCTACCGTCCGCCCTACGACTGGGACGCGATGCTGGGTTTCCTGCGGCTGCGTGCGATCCCCGGCATTGAGCAGGTCACGGAGGACAGCTATGCGCGCACCGTCCTGCTCGACGGCCACCAAGGCACGGTGACGGTGCGCCCGGGCCGCGGCGATGCGCTCGAAGCCACGGTGCGCTTCCCCCGGCTGCAGGCGCTGCCGGCCATCATCGCGCGCCTGCGCCGCGTCTTCGACTTGGCCAGCGATCCAGTCGCCATCGCCGCGCAATTCGCCAGCGACCCTATCATGACCGAGCTGATCCGAGCGCGGCCCGGCCTGCGCGTGCCCGGGGCCTGGGACGGCTTCGAGCTGGCCATGCGCGCCGTGCTGGGCCAGCAGATCACGGTGGTCGCGGCCATCCGCCTGGCAGGCAAGCTGGTGGCCGCGCACGGGGCGGCGATGGCGCGTCCCGAAGGCGGGCTGACGCATGTGTTTCCCTTGCCCGAAGCCGTGGCGGCCGCCGAGCTGGCGCCGCTGGGCATGCCGCGCAGCCGCGCGGCGACCTTGTCGGCAGTGGCCGCGGCGGCGGTGGCGGACAAACATCTATTCGATGCGGCCGGCGGCCTGGAGGACGCGGTGCTCCGGCTGCGCACCATACGCGGCGTGGGGGAATGGACGGCGCAATACATCGCCCTGCGCCAGTTGCGCGAGCCGGATGCGTTCCCGTCCGCCGACATCGGGTTGATACGGGCGCTGGAGAAGCTGGAATCACGGGCCTACACGCCCGCGCAATTGCTGGCCCGCGCCGAGACGTGGCGGCCCTGGCGCGCCTACGCGGCGCAGCACCTGTGGTCGGCCTGAGCCGGGCCGTGTATCACCACCGGCTGTCCGCGCCTTTCCTGAAATACGCCACCAGGAAGTCCACGAACACCCGTACCTTGGCGGACAGGTGGTGCCTTTCCGGAAAGACCGCGTAGATGTCGGCTTGCGGCAAGGCGTAGTCTTCCAGCACCTGCACCAGCCTGCCACTGCGCAGATAACGGGCCAGGTCCCATTCGGCGCGCTGCAGGATGCCCAGGCCGGCCAGGCCCCAGGTCAGCGTCACTTCGCCGTCATTGCTGCTGAGATTGCCGCGCACCTTCACGGTCTCGCTGCGGCGTCCCTTGGTAAAGCGCCACAAGCCGTACGCGGCTTCATTCTGCCGCAGCACGATGCACTGGTGCCGCGCCAGGTCGTGCGGCGTGACGGGAACACCATGGGTCTTCAGGTAGCCCGGCGATGCGCAGACCAGGCGCCGGTTCGGCGCGATCTTGCGGGCGATGAGGCGGGTGTCGGGCAGGTCGCCGAAGCGCACCGCCACGTCGAAGGCGTCCTGCACGAAATCCGCCGGGCTGTCGGTCAGCTGCAATTGCAGCGACACCTCGGGATAGGCCTGGGCGAATTCCGCAATCGCGGGCGCGATGTAGCTGCGGCCGAACCCCAGCGGCGCGTTGACCTTGAGCAGGCCGCGCGGACTGTCCTGGCGGCTGGCGATCAACTGGTCCAGGTCCTCGATCTCGCCCAGGATGCGGCGGGCGCTCTCCAGGTAGACCTCGCCTTCGGCGGTCAGGCTCAGGCGCCGCGTGCTGCGGTTGACCAACCGCACGCCCAGCCGCGCCTCGATCTGGGCCAGTCGCTTGCTGACCGCGGCCGGCGTGACGCCGAGCTCGCGGGCAGCAGCGGACATGCCGCCGGCGCGCACCAGTTCGACCACCAGCTGCAACTCATTGGAATGTCCCATGGCCCCCCTCGAGGTCGGCAGGGCGCCGCGCGCCCTGGCGCGGGGCGGATCAGTCGCGGAAGTTCTCGAACTGCAGCGGCAGATCGACGTCGGTCTTCTTCAGCAGCGCGATGGCGGTCTGCAGGTCGTCGCGCTTCTTGCCGCTGATGCGCAGCTTGTCGCCGTTGATCTGCGATTCCACCTTGAGCTTGGCGTTCTTGATGGCGGCGATGAGTTTCTTGGCCACCGGCTGTTCGATGCCCTGCTTGATGGTGACCTTCTGGCGCGCGCCGCCCAGGTTTTCGAGAGGATCGGCCACATCCAGGCAGCGAACGTCGATGCCGCGCGCCGACAGGCGGCCGCGCAGGATGTCCAGCATCTGCTTGAGCTGGAACGCGCTGGAAGCGACCTGGGTCACGACAAATTCGTCGAGTTCGAACTTGGCCTCGGTGCCCTTGAAATCGAAGCGGGTGGCCAGTTCGCGGTTGGCTTGGTCGACAGCGTTGGAGAGTTCGTGTTTGTCGACTTCGGAGACGACGTCAAAAGTAGGCATGACACGGGGTCCTGTTGGGTAGATGTTGAAAAAGGCGATTACCAGCGTATCGCCTATTTTACCGGCCCCACAGCCCGCGTCACGCCATCAGCACCAGAAGGCGGCCGGCTTGCAGGGGATGCGGAATCACCTGCGCGTCGATGCCGTAGGCCAGATACAGATTGGCCGGCGTCAGGACCTCCGCCGGCGTGCCTTGCGCAATGCCGCGCCCGCCGCAAAGCAGCAGCAGGCGGTCGCACCAGCGCGCGGCCAGGTTCATGTCGTGCAGGATCACCAGTACGCCCGTATGGGCGCTGTGGGCCAGTTCCCAGGCGCGGCGCAGCAAATCGCCCTGATGCTTGGGATCCAGGCTGGCGGTGGGTTCGTCCAGCAACAGGTAGCGCGGCTCGCCCTGCCCGCGCGCGGCATGGCACTGAACCAGCACGCGGGCGAACTGCACGCGCTGCTGTTCGCCGCCGGACAACTCCGGATAGCGCCGTCCCGCCAGATGCGCCGCATCGGCCTGGCCCAGCGCCTGCGTCACCAGTTCGTCCACCGCCTGCGGCGGCAACTCCGGGAACGGATAGGCACCCATGGCAACCACCTCGCGCACGCTCAGGTCGAAAGTCAGCCCGGGCTTTTGCGGCAGCACGGCGCGCTGGCGAGCCTGCTGCCGGTGCGGCAGCGCGGCGAGCGGCGTTGCGCCCAGGCTCAATTGGCCGGCATCAGGGGCCAGTTCCGACGACAGCGCGCCCAGCAAGGTGGATTTGCCGGCGCCGTTGGCGCCCAGCAAGCCCACTACTTCTCCGGGCCGGATGTCCAGCGACACATCGGTGAGGATGCGCGCGCCGCCGCGGCTCACGGTCAGATTCTGTGCGGAAAGCGTCATCCGATCCTCCGTCCGCGCGCCAGCAGCCACAGGAAGAACGGCCCGCCGACCAGACCGGTCACCAGGCCGATAGGCAGTTCCGCCGGCACGACCACGGTGCGGGCCAGCCAATCCGCGAGTATCAGCGCCAACCCTCCCGCCAGAATGGTGGCGGGCAGCAGCCAGCGGTGGTTGGCGCCCAGGGTCATGCGGACCAAATGCGGCACCACCAGCCCGACGAAGACGATGGTCCCCGTGGCGGCGACCAGCGGCCCGACGATCAGCGCGCTGGCCAGCACCAGCCGGGCCCGCACGCGCTTGAGCGTGTAGCCCAGGTGCTGGGCCTCGCGCTCGCCCAGCAGCAAGGCGTTCATGACGCGCCACTGGCTCATCAGCCACAGGCTGACCAGCAGCACCCATGGCCCCAGGAACGACAGCACTTTCCAGTTGGCGCCCCCCAGGCTGCCCATGTTCCAGAAGGTCAGGTCGCGCAGTTGCGCGTCGGTGGCGACGAAGGTGAACAGGCCGATCAGGCTGAACGCCATGGCCGTGATGGCCACGCCCGCCAGCAGCAGCCCGGCCACGCCCGGCACGCGCCGGCCCACCGCATAGGCGCAGAGCGTGGCGACCAGGCTGCCGGCGAAGGCCGAAGGCGCGGTGATCCAGAAGCCGCCGGATGTCAGCACGATGGCGGCCACCGCGCCCAGCGCGCCGCCGGCCGATATGCCGATCAGCCCGGGCTCGGCCAGCGGATTGCGGAACAGCGCCTGCATGGCCGCGCCGGATACCGCCAGTCCGGCGCCCGCCACCAGCGCGAACAGGACGCGCGGCAGGCGGATGTCGATCAGCACGTTGCGCCACAAGGCGTTTTCCGGCGTCGGCGCGCCCCACAGCAGGGAGGGCAGTTCGCGCAAAGGGATCGCCACCGCACCGTTGGCGGTGGCGGCCACCACCGCGACCGCCAAGGCCGCGGCGAGCAAACCCAATGCCAGCGGCGCGCTAACGCGCCATGACATGCGCGACCTCCTGCTTGAGCTGGGTCAGCGCCAGCGGCAGGCGCGGCCCCATCCCCAGGATGAGCAGGTCGTCCATGACCACGATCCGCCGCTTTGCGGCGGCCTGGGTGGACGCGATGCCGGGCATGCGCAGGAAGGCTTCCATGCCGCCGCCCGCGTCCAGCGACGCCTGCGTGACCACGATCAGGTCGGGCGCGAGCGCGCCCAAGGCTTCGGCCGACAGGGGCTTGTAGCCCTGCTGGTCTTGCAGCACGTTCACCAATCCCGCCAGATGCATGACTTCGTTGGCGGCGGTATCGCGGCCAGCGCCTTGCGGCGAGCCCGTGCGGTTGATCAGCAGCAGGGCCCGCGCGCGCGTCGCGGGCACCGCCTCGGCGCGCGCGAGTTCACGCGTGACCTCTGCCACCATGCGTTCGCCCGCGGGCGCCACGCCCAACGCGTCGGCAATGCCGCGGATGCGCGACTTGAGCGAGTCCACCGACGGCGCGTCCGACACGGTGACGACCCGCAAGCCGACATCCGCCAGGCGCTTGAGCGCATCCGGCGGCCCCGCCTGCTCGGACGCCAGCACCAGATCAGGCTTGAGCGACAGCACGCCTTCCACCGGCACGGCCCGGTAGTAGCCGACGCGCGGCAGCTTGGTCGCGGCCTCGGGATAGAGGCTGGAGAGATCGTCTCCCACCAGCTTGTCGCCCTGCCCCAGCTGATACACGATTTCGGTCACGCTGCCGCCCAGGGTCACCACCCGGGTGGGCGGCGCGGCGTGCACGCTGAGCGCGAATGCCCAGCCCGCCGCCATTGCCAGCCATTTTTTCATCGCTACGTCCTTATGGAATCAGGCGGCCAGCGGCACGCTGCACAAGCCGGTCATCAGTTCGCGCCAGCCGGCCAGTTCCGGCTTGCCCGGCTTGCGTTCGCCGAAGAACTGCGCGATCAGGTCGCCGGTGGCGGAATACAGCTCCAGCGAGGTGACCCAGCCGTCCGAGGTCGGTTTGTTCACCACCCAGGCCGAGGCGATGGCGGTGGTGTCCAGATGCAGGTTGAACTTCGGGTCCAGCACGTTGTACCAGGGGCCGGTGCGGCGCAATTGCTGCACCGGGCCGGTATGGATCTGGATCATGCCGCGGTTGCCCACGAAGCACATGATGGACAAGCCGGACTGCGCCGCGGATTCCAGCATGCGCTCGACAGCGTCGGCCGGCACCTGCTGTGCCAGGTCCTCGCCCGCAGCCACCAGCGCGGCCAGGCGCGACACTTTGAACTTGCGCAGCAGAGGGAAGAATTCATGCGTGTCCTGCATGCCCAGCCAGGCCTCGCGCCATTGCGCGCTGTCCTCGACCCGGTCGGCGTCGGCGGCGGGCGCATAGGGCTGGGTTTCCGGCCATTGCGCCTCGCCCGCGAACTTCGCGACCAGGGCGTCGTAGGCGGCCGCGTCGGTAGCCTCGGTACGGTAGACCTTGTGCACCGCCACGCCCGCGCCGTCAAAGAACTGCAGGCTGTGGCGGCCGTCCTGCTCGACCGCCCAGGCCGACTTCCAGGACGTGAAAAAGACGCGCAGGTCGATGTCCGGCCCCAGCACCAGGCCTACCGGACCTTCGGCCTGGATGTCCTCATACACGCCGTGACGCTCGTGCACACACCAGTCGTTGCGCGTCAGCGCCATGACCGGACCCAGCGTACCCAGTTCGCGGAAGATCTCCTGGGGCGTGCCGTGCAGGGCCGCGGCCTTGAGGCCGCCGCATTCCGCCGCCACCCATTCGGCTTCGGACACGCCCAGCGCCTGCGCCAGGTTGCGGGCGCGCAGCTTGGGTTGCGAGGCCGCCAGCGCGTCGTTGCGGGCGCGCAGTTCCTGGGCGCGGGACGTGAAATCGGTATTGCTCATCGTGAGGCCCTCCGGCCGTTGCTAAGGTTTGCGTAGACCGCCGCCGCTCCAGTATCGACCGGACCGGCGGCGGGGTCTGGATCAATACTGGTATGTCAGTGAGACGCGCAGGCTGCGTCCCGGTTCCGTGTACCAATCGACCGGACGCGGAATGGCGATGGCGCCGGCGGTCGGCACATTGATGGCCTCCCAGTACTTCTTGTCGAACAGGTTGAAAACGCCTGCCTGCACCTGCAGCCCCTTCACCGCGGCCGGCCGCCAGTAGCCCATCAGGTCCACCACGCCATAGCCGGGCGCCTGGAAGTCGGCATTGCGCGCCGTGGCCGTGGGCTCGGGGTACTCGACCTTGTTGCGCTTCAGGGCGGTGGTCAGCATCGCGTCCACGCCCCACACGTCGCGGCCGTAGCCCAGGCCCAGCACCGCCTTCAGCGGCGCCACCGAGTTCAGGTACTGCCCCGTCCCTTCATCCTTGCCCACGGCCCACGCCAGCGAGCCCCAGGTGCGCCAGCCCGGCGAGAACTTCCAGTGCGCGCTGGCTTCGGCGCCATAAATGCGCACCTTGGCGCGGTTGACGTTGCCGGTCACGCCCAAGGGATACTGGCCGGCCCAGCCCGGCTGCCACTGCGGCGACGATGCGTTCAGCGGCACGTCGCCATCGATGAAATTCTGGTAGCGGTTGTCGAACAACGATACCGCGCCGCCCAGGGAATCGGAACCGATCTTGGCGCCCAGCTCCCAGCCCTTGCTGGTTTCGGGCTTCAGATAGGGATTACCCACGCGCAGGTAGGTGCCGGGGCCGCCGTAGTTGGTGTAGAGCTGCGTCGGGCTGGGCGCCTTGAAGCCGTAGGCGTACTGGGCGTAGAGGCTCAGTTCTTCCGCGGCCTTCCAGGTAGCCAGCAGCTTGGGGGAGAAACGGCTACCGCTGTTGGATGGCGGCAGCGCGCCCGCGTTCGGGTTGCTTTCGTAGCTGGCGGTGGACTGCGGCTTCTGCTCGTAGTGGTCGTAGCGCAACGCCGGCATGATGGTGTAGCGGCCGTCGGCGAAGCTGAATTCGTCCTGCACCCACAGGGCCCATTGATTGCCCTTGGACTGCGGCACGTCGGCCTGGTTGGTGTGCAGCATGTCGCACAGGCGCGGGCCCATGGGCGCCGGCGTGCCGGAGGGAATCGCGGGGCAATTGTCGTAGCCGCTGGAGTACTGCTCGGTCTTGTTGCCGTACCATTCCGCGCCCGCTGTCCAGAGCTGCGACACGGTCGCGCCGGCCAGGCGTTTCGTGACTTCGGCATTGGCGCCGAACATGGTCTGGCGAATGGAATTGCTGCGGCCATAGGGGCCGCTGGGATAGCCGTAATAGTAGGGATCGCCGGGCCTGGCATAGGCGCGGGAATCGACGCTGCGCACGCCGCTCAGCGAGCTGTCCAGCTGCAGGCGCTGCCAATAGACGACCGCGGTGGCCGTGTCGATCAGGCTGCCCTCGCCGGGCGCCTTGTACGAGTAGTCGAAGGACACGCGCTGGCGCTCGGTTTCCTTGCGCGTGCTGTTCTCGCCGTAGAGATAGCTGGTGCCCGCGCCCTGCTCGAACATATTGTCGATGTCGGCATTGCGCTTGAAGTACTCGCCCGTCAGGCCGAAGCGATGACCGCCTTCGACGCGCTGCTGCAATTTCAGCAGGAAGCTGCGCTGATCGTAGTCTTCCGGGCTGGGCTCGCTGCGCTTGGAGCCGTAGCCGCCCACGTCGGCGCGGTTGTCCAATGCGTGGCCGTTGCGCACGCCGGCCTGCACCAGCCAGAACGTGTTGCTGTGGATCTGGCCCGCCAAGGCGGCATTGGCGCCCCAGCTGCTGTCTGCCGTGTCGTAGTCGGTCTTCGCCAACGCGCCGAAGGTCTTGCCGTCGGTCAGCAGGTCCGAGGGCTGCAGCGTGTACAGGTCCGCGATCCCGGAAATCGCGCCGGAGCCGCCGCCGCTGGCGTCGGCGCCGCGCACGATGTCCAGCCGCGACAGGCTGTTGAAGTCCACCGCCTCCAGGCCGCCCTTCAGGCCGCGCGCGCCGTCGTCCAGCCACGGCAGGCGGATGCCGTCCACGCGCGTCAGCACGCGGTCCTGGTCCAGGCCGCGGATGTTGATGCTGTTGGTCGTGCGGTTGAAATTCACGCCGGGTTCGGCGCGCTTGCCGAAGTCGCTCCAGTTCCTGACTTGCAGGTCGTCCAGGCGCTTGCGGTCGGTGCTGGTTTCCCAGGCTGGCGCGACCGGCGCACCGTCGCCATCCACCTGGACCGGCGCCAGCTGCGTCACGTCCGCGGCCGTCACCGCCTGCAGCACATAGACCCGGGCGCTGCGCTCCTGCACGCCCAGGCCGCTGCCGGCCAGCAAGCGCGCGAAGCCTTCATTCACGGAATAGACGCCATCGAGACCCGCCGTACGGCGCTGTCCCACCAGCGCCGCATCGAACAGCACGGTCACGCCCGCGCTGTCGGCAAAGCGCGGCAGCGCCTCGGCCAGCGCGCCCGCCGGAATCCGATAGCCGCGCGCCTGCGTCTGCTGCGCAGACTGGGCCCATGCGCCGCTTGCAGGCAGCAAGGCGGCGGACAAGGCGGTCAGCGCCAGCGCGGCATGCACGGCGGCAGCTATGCGGGTCATGCGGCATTGCAGGCCTCGGGCGGGTCGGGAGCCGCTTGCGCGGCTGGCGGATAGGTAAGCCATGGTCGTCCTTTCGATCCAAACGGTGTCGGCATTCGTTTGCCTCTACAGACCATGACCCTCGTGAAATCCGAATCGGACAGCTGGCCCTCCAGTTTTTTGTAACAGCGCGGATTCAGGCCTCGGCGGCCGCGCGCGCGGTGATCGTCACCCAGTACGGCGTGCGGTAGCGCACCTGCACCGGCAAGGTCGCGGGCAGCGCCGCCAGGACCGCATCGGTGTCGCGCACCTGGAACGCGCCCGAGATGCGCAGGTGCGCGGCTTCGGGATCGCAACGCAAAATGCCGGGGCGGTAGCGGCCCAGTTCCGCCGCGAAGGCGTCCAGGCGCATGCGCTGGGCGTACAGCACGCCGCGCTGCCAGTCGCTGGCGTGCGGATCGGCGGGAGACGGCGGCGACACGCCCCCGGCCGTCAGGCCGCTCTGTTCGCCAGCCTCCAGGCTGACCAGGCCGCGCGGCTGCGCGGCGCTGCCAACGCGGACCCGCCCTTCCTGCACGCTGACCCGGCACAGCCCGCCTTCCTGGCGCACACAGAAGCGCGAGGCCTGCGCCTCGATATCGCCCAGGCTGGTGCGCACCACGAACGGGCGCGCCTGCGGCGCCGTGTCGGCCACGGCGTGCACCGCGATCTCGCCCGCGCGCAGGCGCAGCAGGCGGGCGGTGGAACTGAACATCACGTCGACGGCGCTGGCCGTGTTCAGCAGCAGCGTGGAGCCGTCCGCCAAGGCCACTTCGCGCCGCTCGCCCGGCGCGCTGCGATAGTCCGCGGTCCAGTCCAGCGGATCGGCGCGCCAGGCGGCCCAGCCCACGGGCCCGGCCACCACCAGCGCCACCAGCGTCTTGAGCGCGGCGCGGCGGTTCCTGAGTTCGGGCCGGTTCAAGGTCGCCATGCCCAGCGCCGCCGGAATCAGCCCGAAACGATCGTTCACGCGTTGCGCGCGCTGCCAGGCATGCTCGTGCTCGGCCTTGCTGGCGCGCCACAGTGCACAGGCGCGCTGGTCGGCATCGGTGGCGCGGCCGGAACTCAGCCGCAGCAGCCAGCGCGCGGCCTCGCGCGCCACACTGCGTTCGACGGCGGGCAGTTCGGGCGCCGCCTCGGCCGGTGCGCTCAGATCGATGCCATGATGCATTGCTCGAATCCCTTGGCGATGTAGCGGTGGACGGTGCGCAGCGATACGTTGAGGCGGGCGGCGATCTCGCCATGGCTCAGCCCTTCCAGCTGCGCCATCAGGAATGCCTGGCGGGCCGGCAGCGACAGCCCCGCCAGCATCTCGTCGATTTCCTGCAGCGTTTCCAGGATGATCAGGCGCTGCTCGGCCGAGGGCGCCAGGGCCTCTGGCATCAGCGCCAAGGCTTCCAGGTAGGCCTGCTCCACCGAGCGCCGCCGGTGGTGGTTGAGCAGCAGGCGCTTGGCGATGGTGGTCAGATAGGCGCGCGGCTCGCGCAGAGCGTCCAGTTCATGGCGGTGGCGCAGCACCCGCACGAAAGTATCCTGAGCCAGGTCGGCCGCGTCGAAGCTGTTGCCCAGCTTGGCGCGCAGCCAGCCGTGCAGCCATCCATGGTGAGCGCGGTACAACAGGTGGACGTTGTCGCTGGCGGCGACCGCGGGATTCGGCACGGAGGGGCTCCCTGAACTAACAATCACAAATAGAAATCAATCTCATTCTAAATGCAAAACCATGATTCCGGTCAAGTCCGCGCGCCGCGCTTGACGGGGATATGATGGGGACGGATTCCTCCCTACAGGCCTGCCCCATGTTCTACGCCGCGCTCAAATTCATCCACCTGATGGCCGTGATCCTCTGGGTCGGGGGCATGCTGTTCGCGCACTGTTTCCTGCGGCCGGCGGCCGCGCAGTTGGAACCGCCAGTCCGGCTGCGGCTGATGGCGTCGGTGCTGGGTCCGTTCCTGAATGCCGTGCTGGCGGCCATCCTGCTGATCCTGGCGACCGGCGCGGCGATGATCGGCCAGGAAGCCAGCCAGGCGGCGCAGACCGGCGGCGCCTTCTTCATGCCGCGCAGCTGGACCCTCATGGCCTCGGGCGGCCTGGTCATGACGGCCATCTACGCCTATATCCGCTTCGTGCTCTACCCGCAGCTGCGGGCGGCGGTCGCCGCATCCGCCTGGCCGCAGGGCGGGCAGGCCATGGCCGGCATACGCCGCTGGGTCGGCATCAACCTGCTGCTGGGCATCGCCATCGTGGCCATCGTCTTTCTGGTGTAGGCGGATATCAGCCGCCGGGCGCCAGCTATCGGGCATGCGCAGGCTGGTATCGGAATTCTTTTGCTTGGTGCAATACGCAGTACATCCGCGCTGGCCACACTGCGGATGACTCTCGCGGGCCTACACAAACAAAAGGAATTTCCATGATCAAGCGTGTCTTCCAACTGGCCGCCCTCGGCCTGTTCGCCTCCGCCTCGGCCGCGCATGCCGCGGCCCCCATCGACAACAGCGCCCTGGACAAACCGGAATTCCGCGAGCACAAGGCCACCTACGGCGTGGTCTACCGCCTGCCCCAGGACGTCAATGCCATCCTGGACGCCAAGATCAACGCCACGCTGAAGGCCGACCTGCTCAAGCTGGGCCTGAAGACCGAAGCCGAAACGCCCAACATGCCGCACGTGACGGTGGTGCACATCCACAGCGCCGACCCGCAAACGCCCGCCCGCATGTTGAAGGCCCTGCCCAAGCCGCCGGCCCCGCTGCAGGTCACGCTGAAGAACTTCTATCCGACCGAAGCCGCCAAGGGCGCGGGCCATCCCTGGTGGCTGGACCTGGGCGTGGTCAAGAGCGGCCAGGGCTTCGAAGACATGATGCGCTACAACACCGTCGCCACCGCCGCCCTGGCGCCGCTGCGCGACGGCCCGCTGCCGCGCGTCACCGGTCCGGTCTACGCCAAGATGGGCGATGCCGGAAAGGACCTGGTCAAGACCATGGGCGTGAGCGGCGTGAACATCATGCAGGACGGCAAGGAAGTGCGCGCGCACAACCCGCACACCACGCTGGTCTACAGCATGGCCTTGTACGACACGCGCCTGCAGGACGCCATGAAGCAGGAGTCCGACAAGTTCAACGCCGTGCTGCCCGACGGCATCAACACCACCTTCAAGGACGTCTCCATCGTCGAAATCGGCTTCGCCGGCAACGTGGTGCGCGAGATCTACCGCGTCAGCCTGGAAGACGGCTCGGCCATCGACGTGGCCACGGGCAAGAAGGTCGGGTCCTAAACGCCAGCTGCGGGAGCGGCCTCGCCGTTCCCGCTATAAAGTTCCAACGTACCGACGAGCGGCGCGCAGCATGAAAGCGCGATCCGCTGATCGCTGCGGCCCCTGATGCTGCCATTTCGTGGCAGCATTATGGATCCGCCATCTCCGCCCGTCCCATGTCCCGCACCGAACGCCTCCTGGGCCTGCTGCAGACCTTGCGCTGCCATCGCCGCCCCGTCAGCGGCCGCCAGTTGGCCGCCGACCTCGGCGTCAGCATCCGCACGCTGTACCGCGACATCGCCACCCTGCAAGCGCAGGGCGCCGAGATCGAGGGCGAGCCGGGCGTGGGCTACGTGCTGCGGCCCGGCTTCATGCTGCCGCCGCTGATGTTCAGCACCGAAGAGATCGAGGCATTGGTGCTGGGCACCCGCTGGGTAGCGGACCGCGCCGACCCGCGCCTGGCGCAGGCCGCGAGCAATGCCTTGGCCAAGATCGGCGCGGTGCTGCCGGGAGAGCTGCGCGACGGACTGGATGCGATACCGCTGCTGGTCGGCCCCAGTTCGATGCGGGTGATAGATCGGGTGGACCTGGCGCTGATCCGCCACGCCATACGCTGCGAACAGAAAATCGACATCACCTACCGCGACGACAAGGGCGCCGATTCCGCGCGGGTGATCTGGCCGTTCGCGCTGGGATTTTTCGATAGTGTGCGCATCGTCATGGCCTGGTGCGAACTGCGCCAGGATTTCCGCCATTTCCGCACCGACCGCATCGCCACCTTGACGCCCGGCCCGCGCTATCCCAAGCGCCGGCATGCCCTGCTCAAGGAGTGGCGCGCGATCGAACATACGTCCAAGAAATGCTGATGCAAGCTACTGCCAAAAACTGACAGTACCCCTGTCTAAGATGAGCGCGTCTACCACCCGGAGCGCATCATGTCAGACACCAATTTCGTCATTTTCTACGTCGAAAAGCCCGCCGCCAGCGCCGCGTTCTATAGCGCCCTGCTGCAGCGTCCGCCCGTCGAAAGCTCCCCGACCTTCGCGCTGTTCAGGCTGGATTCCGGCCTGATGCTGGGCCTGTGGTCGCGCTACACCGTGGAACCGGCCGCCGCCGGCCGCGGCGGCGCGACCGAGCTGGCGTTCACCGTCCCCGACGCGCAGGCGCTGGACCGCCGCCATGTGGACTGGAGCCTGCGCGGCCTGCCCATCCTGCAAGCGCCCACCGACATGGATTTCGGCCGCACCTTCGTGGCGCTGGACCCCGACGGCCACCGGCTGCGCGTGTTCGCGCCGGCGCCGCAGGAACAGGCCGCGGAGCAGCACGCGCCCGCCATGGCCAGTGCCTGAAGCGCGCATATGAAATGGGGGCCTGAGGCTTGCGCCCGAACCCGGCGCGGCAACATCAGGAGCGCTGATCGCGCGGGGTCAGCGCCACGGCTTCGCCGCGTCGGCGGAACAGCAGTTGGTACAGCACCGCCAGCACCAACAGGAACGGCACGCCGAACACCAGCGTCATCTTGAAGACGCTGGTGAAGTAGGTGGTGGCCAGAATGGCCAGCATCGCCCCCGCGCCCAGCAGGGTCAGCACCGGAAAGCCCGGCATGCGGAACGACAGCTTGCCGCCGCCTTCGCGCGCCCAGCGGCGGCGAAAGCAATAGTGGGTGACAAAGATCATCATCCAGGTGAACAGCGCCCCGAACATCGAAATCGCCATCATCAGCGTGAACGAGGTCTCGGGGTACAGCACGTTCAGCACTGCGGCGATGGCGATGCCGCTGGTCGACAGCAGCAAGGCGTTCAGCGGCGTGCCGTTGCGGCTCAGCCGGCCGAAGGCGGACGGCGCATGGCCGGCGCGCGACAGGCTGAACATCATGCGGGTGGTGATGTACAGCTGGCTGTTCATGGCCGACAGCGCCGCCACCAGCACGATGAAGTTGATGACGCCCGCGGCCCCCGGAATCTCCAGCGCCTGCATCACCTTGACGAAGGGACTGCCGCCCTTGCCGGCCTCGTCCCAGGGCACGATGGCCAGGATCAGCGCCAGCGTCAGCAAGTAGAACACCACCAGCCGGACGATGGTGGCGCGGAAGGCCTGCTTGACCGCGCGCTCGGGATCTTCGGCCTCGCCCGCCGCCACCGCGATCATCTCCACGCTGAGGTAGCTGAAGATCGAGATGACCACGGCGATCCACATGCCCCAGACGCCGTTCGGGAAGAAGCCGCCGTGCAAGGTGTACAGCGCCGTGCCGTACTGCGGATTGCCCCAGACCACGTAGGCGCCCAGGATGATGAAGGCCACGATGGCGGTGATCTTGATGGTGGAGAACCAGTATTCGACCGTGCCGAAGGTCTTGACGCTCATGGCGTTGATGAAGATCAGCACCGCCGAGAACAAGCAGACCCACTGCCAGCCTGGCACGTCCGGGAACCAGAACTTCATGTATTCCGCCACGGCGGTGACTTCCGTGCCCACCGCCAGCACCACGCACGACCAGTACGCATAGCGCACCAGAAAGCCCGCCAGCGGGCCGACGTAGTGCTCGGCGTAGGCGCCGAACGAGCCCGAGGTGGAATGCGCCACCGTCATTTCCGCCAGGCAGCCCATCAGCAGCAGCGTGATCAGGCCGCCGATGGCGTAGCTGATGATGACGCTGGGCCCGGCGAAACCGATGGCGAACTTGCTGCCCAGGAACAGGCCCGTGCCTATGGCGCCGCCGATGGCGATCATGCTCATCTGCCCCGAGGTCAGCCGCCGTTTCAAGCCCTGCTCGCGTTCGGCGATCTGGCCGAATCCTTTCTGTTGTTGCATTGTCTCCTCCAGGTCCTGCGCTCTCTTTGTGGATGTAGGGCCGGTCTGGCCCGCGCAATACGGTTGCGTTGCGGTGCTCAGGTCACGGCGGCGCGGTGCTTGAATTCCGGCTTGTCCCAGGAACGCGTATCCAGCACGTCCTTCAGGATGTCGACGGCGTCCCACACGTCGGCGTAGCCGAAGTACAGCGGCGTCAGGCCGAAGCGCAGCACCTCGGGCTCGCGGTAGTCGCCGATCACGCCGCGACCGATCAGCGCCTGCATCACCTCGAAACCGTTGGGATGGCGGAAACTGACGTGGCTGCCGCGGTCGGCGTGCTTGCGCGGCGTCACCAGCGTGAGGGGGTGGTCGGCGCAGCGCTCTTCGACCAGTGCGATGAACAGATCGCCCAATGCCAGCGATTTCTTGCGCACCTCGGCCATGTCGGCGGCATGCGCCACGTCCAGACCGCATTCCACCAGCGACAGCGACACGATGGGTTGGGTGCCGCACAGATAGCGGCGCACGCCGCCCGCCGGCTCGTAGGCCACGGCCATGTCGAACGGCCGCGTGTGGCCCCACCAGCCGGACAGCGGCTGCCAGAAGTCCTTGGTGTGGCGCGGCGCCACCCAGATGAAGGCGGGCGAGCCCGGACCGCCGTTCAGGTACTTATAGGTGCAGCCCACGGCGAAGTCGGCGTTGGCGCCGTTCAGGTCCACCGGCACCGCGCCCGCGGCGTGCGCCAGGTCCCAGATGGCCAGCGCGCCGCGCTCATGCGCCAGCGCGGTCACGGCGGCCATGTCGTGCATCTGGCCGCTGCGGTAGTTCACGTGCGACAGCAGCATCACGGCCACGGACTCGTCCAGCGCCTTTTCCAGGGGCAGTTCGTCGTCGATCAGGCGCATTTCGTAGCCCTGCTGCAGCAGGTCGATCATGCCCTGGATCATGTAGAGATCGGTGGGGAAGTTGTCGCGTTCGGACAGGATGACGCGGCGCTGCGGGTGCTGGTGCTGCTGGATGCGCAGGGCGGCGGCCAGCGCCTTGAAGATGTTCAGCGAGGTCGTGTCGGTCACGACCAGCTCGCCTTCGCGCGCGCCCAGCAGGCGGCCCAGCTTGTCACCCAGGCGGGCGGGCAGTTCGAACCAGCCGGCGGTGTTCCAGCTACGGATCAGGCCTGTACCCCATTCCTGGCCGATCACGGCGGCGGCGCGGGCGGCGGCATCCTTGGGCAGCACACCCAGGGAATTGCCATCCATGTAGAGCACGCCGGGCGGCAGGTCGAAACGGTCTTTGAGGGGCGCCAGGGGGTCCTGGCGGTCGGCGTTCACGCAGGCGTCGCGGGTGTTCATTTTTTGCTCCAAGAGGCTATATTCTGGATACATACTATCAGCGCGATCGGGCTGATAAATTGCAAACTCAGGCGCGGAATACCCTAGGTTTCCGCATTGAATTGCACGTAATCCATATTTTTGGAATTTGATTGCACCATGCAAATCGACGCGATAGACCAGCGCATTCTGTACCGGCTGCAGGAAGACGGCCACCTCAGCAACCAGGACCTGGCCGAGCAGGTGGCGTTGTCGCCCTCGGCCTGCCTGCGGCGGGTGCGCGCGCTGGAGGAAAGCGGACTGATCCGCAACTATCGCGCCGTGCTGGACGCGGAAAAGCTGGGTTTCGAGCTGGAGGCCATCGTCCATGTGTCGCTGGACCAGTCGCGCCCGGGCTGGCACGAGGAGTTCCTGGCCGGCATCGCGCTGCATGACGAGATCACCGAGGCCAGCATCGTGACCGGCGCGTCCAACTACATCCTGACAGTGAGCACGCGCAATCTGAAGGCGTTCTCACTGTTCGTCGAAGACAAGCTCAGCAAGATCCCGGGCGTGCGGAATCTGTCCTCGCATATCGTCATGCGCAAAGTGAAGAACCGCGGCGGCATGCTGCCGCTGGCAAGCTGGCGCTAGACCGGCAGCGCCGGCTCGCCAATCGGCCCAGGCCTGGATTTGCAGGCGCCGGAAACGGCCCGGATCAGGCCGGACTCAGCCTCAGGAAGCCGAACACCGTCACGAAGTGGCAGGCCGTGCCGCCCATGACGAACAGATGCCAGATGCCGTGCGCGTGCGGCCAGCGCTGGTCGTTGACGTAGAACAGCGTGCCGGCGGTATAGACCGCCGCGCCCGCCAGCAGCCAGGCCAGTCCGGCCGCGGACAGCGCGCCCGCGATCGGCGCGGCGAACATCACGCCCAGCCAGCCCATCGCCAGATACAGCGGCAGGGCCGGCGCCGCGCCGCGCGCCCACCACAGTTCGCGGCTGATGCCGACCGCGGCCAACGCCCAGATCGCCACGCCCATGGCCGCGCCCCAGCCGTGCTCCACCGGCCCGTAGGCCAGCGGCGTGTAGGTGCCGGCGATCAGCAGGTAGATCGCGCAATGGTCGGCCTTGGCCCATAGCGCCTTGCGGCGACCGCGGGTGCAATGGAACAGCACCGACGAGGCATAGACCGCGATCATCGACGCGGCGAACACGGCGCAGGCAACGACCTGCCGCGTGTCCACCTTCAGTTCGGCGGCACGGGCGATCAGCGCGCCCGAGGCCGCCACGGCGAGCGCCAGGCCGGCCAGGTGCGTCGCGCCGTTGAATCGTTCGCCCTTGTACATGCACGCCCTCCACCCGCCGGCCATGCGCCGGCGCCACCTATGATGGCCCGGTTGTGTGACAAGCCGAGGTCAGGACGGCATGGCGTCAGGCGACGAAGTCCACCGCCGCCGGATAGCCTTCCAACGCACGCGCCGACAGGATGGCGCGCTGCACCGCGATCGCCATCGCTTCGGCCGCCATCACGCCCAGCAGCATCACGTTGCCCGGCTTGCCAGAGGTGCCGGTACCCAGCGCGAAGATGGTGTCGCCGTCCAGCATGGTGTGGATGGGATTGATGGTGCGGGCCAGGCCGTCATGCGCCATGCCGGCGATCTTCTGCGCCTGCGCCTTGGTGAGTTTGGCGTCCGTCGCGACCAGGCCGATGGTGGTGGCGGTGCCCGGCCGCATGGACTTGGGCAGGTCGCCCGCCAGGATGGCGGCGCGGGTATCCAGCAGCATCTTGCCGTCAGGCGTGCGCGCGCCGGCCAGGATGCGTCCGGTGGCCGGGTCCACCACGTCGCCCACCGCATTGACCGCGACGATGGCGCCCACGGTCACGCCCGCCACCGTCAGCGACGCGCTGCCGATGCCGCCCTTCATGGCGCGCTTGGGGCCATAGAGTTTGCCCACTGTCGCTCCGGCTCCGGCGCCCACGTTGCCCTCCTGCGGCGCGGCGTCGGTGGCCGACTTGCAGGCCTGGTAACCCGCGGCCGCGTCCGGCCGGATCGAGGCGTCGCCCACCCCCAGGTCGAACAGGATGGCCGAGGGCACGATGGGCACATGCGCCACGCCCACGTCGAAGCCGATCTTCTTTTCTTCCAGATAGCGCATGACGCCCGAGGCCGCGTCCAGCCCGAAGGCGCTGCCGCCGGACAGCACCACCGCGTGCACTTTTTCGACCATGTTCACGGGATTGAGCAGATCGGTTTCGCGCGTGCCAGGCGCCGCGCCGCGCACATCGACCCCGGCGGTCGCGCCGGCCTCGGCGATGATGACGGTACAGCCCGTCGGGCGGCGCGTGTCGGTGTAGTGCCCCACCCGCAACCCCGCCACTTGCGTAATGCTGCCGCCGCCCGGCATCAGCCGCGTGCCGTCCGCGGCCTGGGCGGGCATTGCGCTTGCCGCCGCCGCGCCTGCGGCCGCCATCATGAAAGCCCGCCTGTTCCATTGCTGTTCCACACCGCTCTCCATCGAAGTCCTGCCTGGATAAACCCCGGTCGCCGGGCGCCGGGGCATGGGTATCGCCATATGACTTGCAGCTATATTTTTACTATTCCTTATGCTTTGTGGAAAAATAGGCGCGTTGTTAGAGTGCGGCTACGCCGGAGGGCATTGCAGGCACGGATGCTCTCCACCGAGATATCTGCCATCCGTGGAGCACCGCCATGAAACTCTTCCGTACGCTGTTCGTCGCCGGCCTGGTCCAGGTCGCCGCCTTGTCCGCGGCCCACGCCCAATCCGGACTGGACCAGATCAAATCCGCCGGCGTGTTCAAGATCGGCACCGAAGGCACCTACGCCCCTTTCACTTTCCACGACGCATCCGGGCAGCTTACCGGGTTTGACGTGGACATCGGCCGCGCCATCGCCGAACGCCTGGGCGTCAAGCCGCAATTCGTCGAAGGCAAGTGGGACGGCCTGATCGCTGGCCTGGACGCCAAGCGCTACGACGCGGTGATCAACCAGGTCGGCATCACCGACGCGCGCCGCGCCAAGTACGATTTTTCCGATCCCTACATCTCGTCGGCCGCCGTGCTGATCGTGCGGGACGACAACACCAGCATCAAGTCCTTCGACGACCTCAAGGGCAAGAAGTCCGCCAACACGCTGACCAGCAACTTCGGCAAGCTGGCGCAACAGCACGGCGCGGAAGTGATCGCGGTGCAGGGCTTCAATGAAGCCATCGACCTGCTGACCTCGGGCCGGGTCGAGGCCACCGTGAACGACAACCTGTCGTTCCTGGACTTCAAGAAGCAGAAGCCCAACGCCCGCGTAAAGATCGCCGCCACCGACAAGACCGCCGAATTCAGCAATTCGGGCGTGCTGATCCGCAAGGGCAACCCCGAGCTGCAGGCCGCCATCAACAAGGCGCTGGCCGACATCAAGGCGGACGGCACCTACAAAACCATCTCGGTCAAGTACTTCGGCACGGACCTGTCGGCGCAATAAACGAGCGGAGCGCACATGACGCTACCCCCCTGGCTGCAATCCGTCCTGCCCGACTGGCTGCTGGCGCAACTCGGCAACTGGGCGGTACCGGCCTGGGTGCAGCTGATGCTGGACTCGTTCTGGCCCCTGCTGCACGCGGGGCTGATGTTCACGGTCCCGCTGACGCTGATGTCGTTCGCGCTGGGCCTGGCGCTGGCCTTCGTGGTGGCGCTGATCCGCCTGTTCGGCCCCGCGCCGCTGGTGGCCCTGGTGCGCTTCTACGTCTGGCTGATCCGTGGCACGCCGCTGCTGGTGCAGCTGTTCGTGATCTTCTACGGCCTGCCCAGCGTCGGCATCGTGCTGGACCCGCTGCCCGCCGCGCTGATCGGCTTCACCCTCAACGTCGGCGCGTACAACTCGGAAGTGATACGCGGCGCCATCGAGTCCATCACCAAGGGCCAGTGGGAAGCGGCCTATTCGCTGAGCATGACGCGCGCGCAGGCGCTGCGCCGGACCATCCTGCCACAGGCGGCGCGGGTGGCGGTGCCGCCCCTGTCCAACTCCTTCATCGCGCTGGTCAAGGACACCTCGCTGGCGGCGGTGCTGACCGTGCCCGAGATCTTCCAGGCCGCGCAGCGCATCGCCGCCGTCACCTATGAACCGCTGATCCTGTACACCGAGGCCGCGCTGATCTACCTGGTGTTCAGCTCCGTGCTGTCCGCCGCGCAGGTCCGCCTGGAACGGCGCTTCGGCCAGCATGCGGTCTTTAACGAGAAAAACCGATGATCCGCCTGGAAAAGATAGAGAAGACGTTCGGCGGCAATCCCGTGCTCAAGCAGGTGGACGTGAGCATCGCCGAAGGCAGCGTCACCGCCCTGATCGGTCCGTCCGGCAGCGGCAAAAGCACCCTGCTGCGCTGCGTGAACCTGCTGGAAGTGCCGGACCGCGGCACGCTGGAGATCGGACCGGAAACCGTGCAATTCGAGCCCGGCCGCAAGCTCTCGCGCGATCAGGTCCAGCGCGTGCGCAAGCAGACCGGCATGGTGTTCCAGAACTTCCAGCTGTTCCCGCACCAGACCGTCATCGGCAACGTCATGGAAGGCCTGCTGACGGTACAGAAGTGGCCGCTGGACCGTGCGCGCGCCCGCGCCGAGGAACTGCTGCGCAAGGTCGGCATGCTGGAAAAGCGCGACGCCTGGCCCGCCAACCTGTCGGGCGGCCAGCAGCAGCGCGTGGCCATCGCCCGCGCGCTGGCGCCCGCGCCGCGCGTGCTGTTGTGCGACGAGCCGACCTCGGCGCTGGACCCTGGCCTGGCGGCCGAAGTGGTGGACGTGCTGCGCCAGCTCGCCGCCGAAGGCATGACCATGCTGATGGCCACCCATGACCTGCGCCTGGCGGCCAGCGTGTCGCGCGAGGTGGTGTTCCTGCTGGACGGCACGGTGGTCGAGTCCGGCGATTCGCGCACGCTGTTCAGCCAGCCTGCGGACCCGCGCACGGCCGCGTTCATTTCGACCCTGACGCAGGAAGCGGCGCTGTAGGACGGCGGGAGTCCCGCCCGGCCCGCCGCCCGTGCCGCCTCAGTTTTCGCTGTCCGTCACGAAGTAATCGAACAACGATTCCGGTTCGGCGACGACGACCCGCGCGGCGATGTCGCGCCGCAACTGGGCGTGGACGCGCTGCGCGTCCGGCGCGGGATTTCCCAGCAAATCAAAGAATTCCGGCGGCAGCACGCCGGGACGCAGCACGCCCTGGACGCTGCGCGCGCCCCGGCGCAGATGGAAGCTGTACGACTTGTCCGCGCTGCGGCTGTAGCGCGCTTCGGGCAGCGTCAGGTCCACCGTATAGCAGCCGCGCGTGACGGCGCGCGTGACGAATTCGAACGCGTCGCGCACGCCCGGACCGGGATGCCCGCTGATGACGGACAATTCCTTGCGCGGCGCCGGCACGCCGTCCTGCTCCAGCTTCGGCAGCGCGCCGCGCAAGCCCTGGAAGGTCAGCGCCAGCATGGCCAGCGCCCCGTGGCCATGGTAGGCCTGGACGGCGTCGAAACAGATGGGCAGCGGCCCCTCCTCGGCCGTCACGGTCAAGGAGGAAGCGCGTTGTTCGGGGGTAGTCATGGAATATCTCCGTGTCGTGCGCGGTCGCGGGCCGCCGCCATGGCGGCCCGCTGGCGCAAAGATGGGTCTAGGGTTGAAGGACGCGCCGGGGCGCGCCCAGGTGGACTGGCGGATTCAGAAGCGCGTGCGCAGCGTCAGGCTGAAGCTGCGGCCGGGTTCCAGCAGCGGATTCAGATCGGTCATGGCATAGGCCACGTTGGATGAGGTCGCCGCCGTGCGGTAGGCGCGGTCGAACAGGTTGTTCACGCCCAGCACGACCTGGGTATTGCCGGCCTGCGGCAGCCCCAGGCGATCCAGCTGGAACTGGGCGTACAGGTTCACGACGCCGAAGCCCGCGGCCGGATACTCGGTGCGCTCGGCGTAGCGGCTCTGGCCCTTGGCCCACTGCAGTTCGCCGCTGAGCGCATAGGCCTCGTTGGGGCTCATGTATTGCACGCCCAGCAGGCCGCTGAAGGGTGCGATCGATTGCAGCGGCGTGTCCGTCGTGCGGTTGGTGCCGTGCAGGTAGCTGGCGTTGCCGTACAGATTGACCTCGCGGCTCAGCTGCCAGCGCCAGTCCAGCTCCAGGCCCTGGATCCGCGCCCGGCCGACGTTGCGGCGCTGCGTGGCGGGCAGGCCTTCATAAGAGGTGGTGACGTTCTCCAGGAAGTCGCTGTAGTTGCTGCGGAAGGCGGTCAGGCCGACGGTGGCCTGCTCGAAGTGCAGCCGGGTGCCGGCTTCCACGGTGACGCCGCGTTCCGGCTTCAGGCCGGGGTTCGGAATGGTGTAGCTGGTTCCGGTATAGCCGCTGCTGAACATTTCCGAGGTCCACGGCATGCGGAACGAGCTGCCCACGCTGCCCAGCAATTCGACCACCTCGGTAGCGCGGTAGGCCAGCCCCAGGCTGCCGGTGGTGGCGGTTTCGGTGCTGTTCTGCGCGGCGCGGAACGCGGGCAGCAGATTGGGCGAGGGCAAGGGCTCCAGCCCCACATCGGACTTGAACCAGTCGAAGCGGCCGCCTGCCGTAACGGTCCATTTCGGCGCGGGCTTCCATTCCGTGGTCAGGAATGCGCCGACGTTGGTCTGGTACTGGTCAGGGCCCGTCTTGGCATAGGACGTGCTGGTGGTCGTGTTGGTGCCGTTGGGGCGGCGCACGGTGATGTCGCTGCGCGATTCCGATCCGGGACGGCGTTCGTGCATGAAGTCCAGGCCGAAGGTCGTGTTGGTGTCGGCCCACGGCACCGTCGCCGCGACGCTGCCGCCCCACACCAGCGGCCCGATCACATTGCTGCGCGCATCCACCACGCGCGCCGGATTGGTCTGGTTGTGCGTGGCCATGACGGTGCCGAACTCGTTCACATAGACGCTGGCCTTGAGCGCGCTGATGACGCCATCGAACTCGCCGCTGTAGGCCAGCCTGCCCTGCTTGACCTTGAGCGGATCGCGGCGGCTGTAGCTCAAGGGATATTGCGGCACCGTGCCGGCCGCACCGTCCTTCACATAGGCCACGCGCGCGCTGGCCTCGATGCGCTGGCGCGCGTCGGGCATGTAGCCCAGCACGATGCCGCCGCCCGCGCCGCGGAAGTCGCTGTTGGGCACTTCGCCCGCCGCGCTGTCGTAATTGCTGGCGCGGCGTCCGGTGGCGTAGACGCGCAGGTCGAAGCCGTCGCCGGCGCCTTCCAGCGCCACATTGCTCTGCACGCCATCGCCGTTGGTGTTGTACGTGACCGAGGCTTCGCCGCCATTCAACCCGAAGGGCTGACTCAGATTGCCATGCGCCCGCTTGGTCACGAAGTTGACCAGCCCGCCCAGGCCGTCGCTGCCGAAACGCGAGGAGTTCGGCCCGCGCACCACCTCGACCTGTTCGATCTCGGTCGGACTGATGAGCATGAACTGCAAGGTGTTGCGGCCGCGGAAGCGGTCGCCGTCGATGAACATCGGCACCCGCATGTCGTTGGTATTGAGTCCGCGCAGGAACAGCGTGCCGGCGATGCCGCCGCTGCGGCTGACGGTAGCGTTGGGCACGCGGCCCAGCAGATCCAGCGTGCTCATCGTGTTCAGCCGATCGATGTCCTGGCTGTCGACCACGCTGACGGCTTGCGTGACGTTGTGATCGATCGAGGCGGCGGGCGGCGTGACCCCCATGGGCCGCAGGCGGCCGTCATCGGGCTGGCCGTCGGCCGTGACCTGGATCGACGGCAATTGCGGTACGTCGGCCGCGGCGCTGGGCGCGGCGATGGCGGCGGTCAGCAGTCCGGCGCCGACCAAAGGGGCATAAAGATAGGAGCGTTGCATACATGCACACAAGAGAGGGGGCAAAATCGGAATGGGCGCGGCGGTCCGCGCCTCGTCAGGCGGGGGGCAGGTCTTGATCGATGGCCGGCGTGGAATCCCTCAGCCAGGGCAGAAAGCCGCGCAAGAACCGGCTGGAAGCAGGCATGAAGTAGCTGCCGTGGTGATACATCGGGTCCAGCGAGGTCACGATCAGGCGACCCGGCGTGCTGTGCCTGTCCTCGTACAGCACCGATCCGGCGCCGGCCTTGTCGATCAAGGACAGCGCGCCTGACGGCGGTTCGAAGGAGCCGTGCTGGTGCCAGGTGGCGTCGGCCAGCGTCAGGGTGCTGAACAGCGGATGCGCGGGCGCCGCCAGGCGCAGGCCGGAATCGGCGCCCGGCTCTTTCCACCACCAGAAATTCACTTCGGACGGGGTCCAGCGCACGCCGTCCAGCCAGCGCTCGGAATGGGTTTCGCCCATGGCGACCAGGGTCTTGCCGGCGGCCAGGAAGCGGCGCCAGAGATCACGGTGCGGCACCAGCAGATCCGGATTGCTGCGGCACGACACGATCAACGCGTCGCAGCCCCGCAGCGCGGCCTCGTCCAGGTCGCGGAGATATATCGTCCGGTCGATGTGAGGCATCAGGTCCGGCGTACGGAAGGTGCGATGGTGGTAGTAGGTCCCGGCGTCCAGCGCCGCGATCACGGGGGTGCGTCCTGCAGTCATGCCGCGTCTCCGTGCAGCCAGTCGAACAGTTGGGGAACGATGCGGCCGGCGCTGTCGGCGCTGCCGGCGTACATCCACAGGTCATTGCCGGAATGCACCAGCAGGCGTCCGCCTCCTGGCAGGGCCAGGACCCAGTCGATGGGCTGGGCATCGGGACCCAGCGTGTTGAGTACCTGCGCGCCGTCCGGCGCGGGATTGCCGCCGCGCGCATAGAAACCCGCCACGCCGCGCCGGAACGTCAGGTGTTCGGGGTCCACGCCGTCGAACACCGGATGGGGCGCGGCACGCTGCACCCGCAGGCCCGCGATGCCTGCGCCGGATCCCGGCACGAAGGGCGCCAGCCAGCGCAGGAAGGGATAGGCGACATGGCCGTTGAAGACCAGCGTGCCGCCCGCTTCCAGATAGTCTTCCAGGAGCGCGCTGTGCTCCAGCAAGTAGCGCTGGTCGGTGTGCGCCGGGACCAGCAGCGCGCGGTAGCCGGAAAGATCGCGTTCATGCAGCTGATACAGCGGCAGGCAGGCGGCGCGCGGCGCGGGGCCGCCAGTCAGCGCGGCAGGGCCGTCGCCGGTCCAGTTGTTCAGGTAGGCAATGGTGTTTTTCATGATTCAACGGAAGACGGGGATCACGCCCAGGATGTCGCCAGACTCGCCGCGCAAGGTAGTCACACGCACCGGCAGGCCGTACAGGCGGCTCAGGCGTTCGTCCACGCACATGCTGGCGGTGGCGCCGGCTTCGCAGCCATCGGCATGCATGAGCAGGGTCTGGTCGGCGATGTGCTGCGCGTGCTGCGGCTGGTGCGTGGTGAAGACCACGGCCAGGCCCTGTTCGCGCGCCAGCCGGCGCAGCAACGACAGGACCACGTCCTGATTGCGCAGGTCCAGGGCGGCCGCGGGCTCGTCCAGGATGATCATGGGACTGGCGCTGGCCATGGCGCGCGCGATGCAGGCCAGTTGCTGTTCGCCGCCGCTCAAGGCGTGGAAAGGACGGTCCGCCAGATGCGCCAGGCCAACTTCGCCCAGACATTCGCGGGCGATGCGCCAGTCGTGCGCGCCGGGCGATGCGTACCAGCGCAGATGGCGCGCGCGGCCCATGCTGACCATGGTCAGCACGTCATAGGCATACAGCGTGTCGCTGCGCTGGGGCACATAGGCGGCGTGGCCCTGCAGACGGACGCTGCCTGCGGCAGGCGGGTTCAGTCCGAGGATGGTGCGCAGCAGCGTGGTCTTGCCGCGGCCGTTCGGCCCCAGCACCGCCAGGATCTGTCCGGCGGACAGGCTTAGCGACAGATCGCTCAACAGGCGGCGGCCGCCGGCCTGCACGGCCAATTGCTTCAGCTCAAGCATGCTGCGCTCCCCCGCGCTGGGCGCGGCGCAACAGCCATGCGAACAGCGGCGCGCCGATCAGCGCGGTAATCACGCCCAGCGGAATCTCGGCGCTGGTGGCGCTGCGGGCTACGGTGTCGACCCACACCATGTAGGTGCCGCCTATCAGGGCGCTGGCGGGCAATAGCACTCGGTGGTCGGGACCGACCAGCATGCGCGCGATGTGCGGCACCACCAGCCCTACCCAACCCACGGTGCCCGATACGGCCACGCTGGCCGAAACCACCAGCGTGGCGCAGCCCAGCAGCAGCCAGCGCAAGGGCTCGACCGCAATGCCCATGGCGCTGGCCTGCTCGTCGCCCAGCGACAGCACATTGATGCGGAAGCGCAGCGCGTACAGCAGCGCCATGCCGGCCACGATGGGCGGCACGGCCGCCGCCAGCTTGGTATAGGTGGCGGTGGCGAAACTGCCCATCAGCCAGAACACGATGGCCGGCAGGCTGTCATTCGGATCGGCGAAGTAGGTAGTCAGCGAGATCAGCGCGGAAAAAAAGGCGCTGGTCACCACGCCAGCCAGCACCAGCATCAGAATGGTCGTGCGGCCGTTGGCGCGGCTCAGCAGATAGACGATGGCCACCGCCAGCAGGCCGCCGGCGAATGCCAGGCCCAGCGTCGCCCACAGCGACGAGAACAGCAGGATCGCCGCGCAGCCGCCAAATGCGGCGCCCGACGAAATGCCCAGGATCTGCGGACCGACCAGCGGATTGCGAAAGGCGCCCTGCAACGCCGCGCCGCACATGGCCAGGCTGGATCCTGCGAGCACCGCCAGCAGCACCCGCGGCAAGCGCACCTGCAAGACCACGCGATGCTCCGTGGCGCTGACCGACGGCAGCCAGGCCGCCAAGCCGTCCGGCAAGGCGAGCCCGGCCAGGACGCTGGACACCTGCGACAGCGCGAGCGGATAGCGGCCGACGCAGAGCGCCGCCAGCACGGAAAGCGGCAGCGCCAGCGCCATCAGCAGCCACGGCCACGACCATGCGCCCTGGCGCGTGGACACCGCCCTGCCCGGCGCGCGCGCCGTTTCAACGGAAGCGTTCATAGCCCGCGGCCCCTTGATTCATTTTCAGGCGCAGCACCGCGTCGATCTCGTCCGCGCCGGGCTGATAGCCATAGAGTTCGCCGTAGGCCCGGGCGATGTTGTCCCGCAAGGGCCAGGAGAATTTTTCCGGGTGCAGCAGCAGGCTCAGCCACTGCCAATACAAGGGCGATTCCTGGCTGGGGGGATCCCACAGATACCCGCCCAGCGGCACCTTGTAGACGCGGCGTTCGCGCACGGCGGGTATGTCGGCGAACAGCGGGTCGCGGTACAAGGTTTCCGGCGTCAACCCCGGCTCGAAATTGTTCAGCAGGATCACCTCGGGCGCCCAGGCCATGATCTGTTCGATGTTCACGGTCTGGCCGCTGGCAATGGATGCGGAGACGTTGCGTCCGCCCGCCAGCGTGATGTCATCCTCGAAGCTGGTGTTGCCGCCCGCGGCGCGCAGCTGCGGCGCATGGCGCGACAGATACAGCACGCCCGGCCGCTGGCCCGCCGGGATGGCATCCGTGACGGCGCGGATCTCCGCCCGCACTTGATCGCGCCAGCGCAACTGCGCTTGCGCGCGGGCCTCCTGGCCCAGCGACAGGCCCATCAGGCGTATCCATTCGCGGGTGCGGTCCTCGGTGCCGTACACCAGCGCCGCGGTCGGCAGCCCGGCATTGCGCAGGGGTGCGAGCAGGTCGTCGCCCATATGCCCCCATTGCCACACCAGGTCGGGCTGCATCTGCAGCAGCGTTTCCACATTGGGCACGAAACCGGAACGGGTGATGTCCGTGCGCACCGCGGCCGTGGCCGGGAAGATCCGCGCCAGCAACCCGTCCTTCATCAGGCCGTAGGCGCTGGGATGCATGCCCGCCAGGTGCTCCGCGCCCCCATCCAGTGAGATCAGCAGCGATCCGGCGGGCATGGGCAGGGTCACCGCGCGCTGCGTCGGGACGGGCAGGCTGACGGCATTGCCCAGCATGTCCTTGAACACGATGGGCGTCGCGCCGGCGGCGGACGACAAGAGAGCGCCTGCCGCCACGGCGGCGCGGAAAAACGCTGAGAAAGTCATGTGGGAGCTGGTTGCGCCGCTCGGCCCCGCCGTTGGCGACGGTCCGCGCAGTGGTACGATCACAAATAAGAATCAATCGCATTAATTTTATTGGCCCAGCCCCCCAGACCAAATGACTATTGTCAATTCACGATCCGCACCCTTGATGGCGGCGCTGCGCCAGCACCCGTGGTTCGATGGCGTCGGCGATACCGCCCTGCTCGCCCTGGCGGAGCGCAGCCGCTGGCTGGAGTTCGGCGCGGGCGATACGATTTTTTCGGAAGGCCAGGCGGCTTCCTCCTGCCTGCTGGTGTGTGCGGGATCGCTGCAAGGCTTGCGCTACACCGCGGATGGCGGCGACAAGGTATTCGGCCATGTCGGCCCGGGCGGCTGGCTGTCGGTGTCCTCGCTGTTCGAGGCCGCGCCGCGCCATTTGCACAGCGTGCGCGCGCGCACCGACGGCAACGGCTGCCTGCTCAATGGCGAGGCCTTCCGCCAGCTCTGCCTGAACGACGCGCGCTTCGCCTGCCGCGTCATGGCGCACAGCGCCAACCTGATCCGTCATCACACGGACCAGATCGATTGGCTGACGTCGAGTTCGGCGGAAGAGCGCCTGGCCGAGTACATCCTGCGCGCGGGCAAGCCGCAGGGCAGCCAGCCCGTGGTGCTGCCGCTGAGCCATTCGCAGATTGCGGTCAAGCTGGGCATGCGCGCCGAAACGTTGAGCAGGATATTCGCCAAATGGCGGCGCCAGGGCTATATCTCGGACCGGCGCGGCGAGCTATGCATCCTGAAGCTGGATTCGCTCAAGCAGCTGGTGCATATCTAGCATCTACGGCACAGGGCCATGCGACTTACTTCGGCGGCAAGGATCCCGCCGGATCGACCGCCTGGCCGTCGTAGCGCAATTCGAAGTACAGGCCGATCTGCTTGCTGTCGCTATTGCCCATTTCGGCGATCTTCTGGCCCTGGCTGACGCGCTGCCCTTCCTTGACCAGCAGCTTGCTGTTGTGCGCGTAGATGCTCAGGAAACTGGCGTTGTGCTTGACGATGACCAGATGGCCGTAGCCGCGCAGGCCGCTGCCGGAATAGGCCACGGTGCCTTGCGCCGCGGCCACCACCGGCGTGCCCGATGAGTTGCTGATGACGATGCCGTTGGAGCCCGAGCCATCGTAGCCGCGCGTGACCTTGCCCTGGGCGGGCCAGACCAGCGAGATCGCGCCCGGCGGAGCGGTGCGGCGCTTGGCGGTCGAGGTCGACGACTTGGGCGAAGGCGCGGGTTTGCCGCGCGCCTTGCTGGGCGTGGTGGAGGAGCTGGCCTGCCCGGCCGGCGACTGGACCCGCAGCAATTGCCCGACCTCGATGGAATTGGAATTCGACAGATTGTTCCAGCGCACCAGATTGCTGACGCTGGTGCCCTGCTTGCGCGCGATCTGGGTCAGCGTGTCGCCCGATTGCACGCGGTAGTAGCCGGGCTGGACCTTGGTGGTGCCGCAGGCGCTCAGCAACGTCAACAGCGCGACCGCCAGGACGCACAACCAGCGGCGGGCGGATGGACCTGTCCAGCCCCCGCTGGCGGGCGCTGCGGCTGTGGATGAAACGGAAACGGGCAAGGCCGGAGCGGACAAGGAGAGCACTGAAACCTGGGGCACTGAGGTGGAGTATCGGGATCTGAGTGCGTTCAAGGGTACCAAGATTTTGGCGGATTGGTGTGGCGCGAGCGCTTCGCGGGCCGACGCGGAGCGTGTATAACCCGCAGATCGGGGCGAACGGTTTTCGCCGTGGATCAATGCGCCAGCAAGGACCCTCATGGGAATGAAAGACTCGTCCAGAAGAAACCCGCTCTGCCTGCTGTGGGCCATCCCTTATCTGCTTTGCGGCTGGTTTTCGCATCTGCTGAACGACCCGGTCAGCCATGCTTCGTTCGTGTGGCTGCCGCCCGGCGTGGCGGTCGGCGCCTACCTGCTGACGCGGCGCCGCGACTGGCCCTTGCTGCTGATCGGCTTTTTCTGCGCGCAGTTGCTGCTGACCCTGGTCTGGCGCGGCCAGCCCGTGACCGCGGTGGTGTTCGCGGTCACGGGCAGCCTGTCTTCGATGCTGGCCGCCTGGACGGTGCAGCGGCTGTCGCCGCGCCGGCACGGGCCTGGCTTCGTGGCCGCGCTGCTGGCCGGCGCCGTGGCCGGCGCGGCCTGCAGCGCGCTGCTGGGCGGCGGCTGGCTATGGTTGACGCAGGAGGCCGGCGCACTGCTGCGGCTGCGCACCTGGGTAGTGGCCTATCTCGCCGGCATACTGATCCTGGCGCCGGCCTTGACCGGCTGGGCGCAGTTCCGCCCGCGCCGCTCGGGCGGCCCGCGCTTGCGCGACTTCGTGCTGGGGGCCGTGGCCTACGTGCTGATGATCGTGTCGACCTTCATGACCTTCGACGGCGACATGATCCGCAACCTGCCCTACGTCGTGTCGTTCGAGCTGACCTATCTGCCCCTGGTGTTCGCGGTGCTGATCGCGCTGGTGTGGGGACCGCAAGGCGGCACGCTGGCGATGGTCACCTTGATGGTGATGGCGCTATACCAGAGCGCCCAGGGCGAAGGCCCCTTTGTCGAGGCCAACGATCCCTGGCACGTACTGCTGGCCACCCAGGTCTATCTGGTGGTCACCGCGCTCCTGCTCCTGCTGGTCAACACCTTGCGCAGCGCCCGCGAGCAGGCGCAGGCCGACGCCGAGCAATGGCGCGGCCGCTTCGACCTGGCGCTGGCGGGCAGCCATCAACTCATGTACCGCTACGATCCGCATGACGGCGCGCTGGAACTGGCGGGCGACCTGCAGGACGCGTTCGGGCTATCCGCTGGCGCCATCTCCGACCTGGACGCGCTGCTGGCGCTTGCCCACCCGGACGATCGCGCCCGCCTGTCGATGCACTGGGCGGCGCGGCGCGCGGGCGCGCAGGACCGCACGCCGCTGCCGTTCCGGCTGGCGCATGCGGACGGAGGCTGGCGCGTCGTCAGTGACCGCGGCTCGCCGCTGGCCGACTTCGACGGCAGCGTCGCGGTCGTGGCGGGCATGTGGCGCCTGGGAGAAATCGAGCGCGAGCCGGCCGATGTCCGCTAGCCCAGACAATTCCGGCACCGCTGCGCTGCTGATCCATGGCCTGGGCGGAACCCAGTACGACCTGGGATCCATGCACAAGGTGCTCAGGCGCGTCGGCATCGAAACGCACAGCCTGACCCTGCCCGGGCACGGCACCACGCCGGAAGACCTGGTGTCGGTGCGCGCGGAGGCCTGGCTGGACGCCGTGACCGCCAAATACCATGAGATCGCCGACCGCTACGACACCCTGCACGTGATGGGCATGTGCCTGGGCGCGCTGCTGGCGGTCGAACTCTGCAAGCGGGTCGGCCACAAGAAAGGCAAGCTGGTATCGCTGGCCGCGCCGGTATTCATCGACGGCTGGAGCACGCCGTGGTATCGCGGCCTGCGCAAGCTGGTCTACCGCATTCCGGGCCTGGGCGCGCGCATGCGGGTCGAAGAGGAAGAGCCCTACGGCATCAAGAACGAACTGGTCCGGTCCATCGTCAAGGCCAAGTTCGAACGCGGCGAGAACTTCCACTACCGCTGGGTGCCGCTGGCCTGCGTGCGCGAAGTCGACCGGCTGCGCGGCTTCGTCAGGCGCGGGCTGGACCGCATCGGCTGCCCCACCCTGATCGTGCACGCCCACGAGGACGAGCTCACGTCCGTGCGCTCGGCCCATCTGCTGCACCAGCAGATCGCCGGCAGCCGGCTGGTGCTGCTGGACAACAGCTATCACATGATCTGCGTGGACAACGACCGCGACCGGGTCGCCGCCAACGTGCTCGAATTCATGGGCCAGGATCCCGCCGCGGCGCAACCCGCGCGCGCCGCCGGACGCGCCGCCCCCATGGGCGCCGAGGATGTCGAACGCCTGCTCGAGGCCTACCGCGGTTCGCTGCTGGCTGGGAAATTCGAATTGCTGTTTCCCTTGTTCGCCGAGGACGTGGTCTGGAACGAGGCAGGCGACAGCCCCATCAGCGGCGTCTATGAAGGCCGGGGCGCGCTGATCGACCTGTTCTCGCGCCTGATGGACTACTCGCGCAATACCTTCGCCATCCAGGGCGTGGGTCCGCCCGCCCCCTCTGGCCGTTCCATCGCGCTGCCGCTGAGCTACCAGGTGCAGGACGGCGCGCAGTTGCATCTGGGCGGCGCCACGCACACCCTGCGCTTGCGCAACAACGCCATCTCCAAGGTCAACGCCCAGGCCGACGACCCCACGCGCGAGGATGCCATGTGGCGTCGGCTGGCCGCCGCAAGCGGCCGGGAGCCCGAGGGCGACGCCATCGACGCGGACACCCAGGCCCTGACGGCCGAAGCGCTGCCCGACGCCTTTGAAGCCGCGCTCATCGAGCGGCGGGCCCTGGCCCGCGAACCTTCGGCCGCCATCGCCATCCGGCTGTACGCCTGCGAACAGCAGGCGCGCCACGGCGATGCGCCGGCCTCGTCCGAACCCGGCGCGGCGCCGCTGGACCAAGTGCGGCACGCCGCCTGGCAACGGCTATCCGGCCTGCCGGCCGATCAGGCGCAACGCCGCTACATCGCGCTGGTGCGGCGCTTGGACGCAGCCTGACGGCCTGCCTGCGCACTAGAATACCGCCATGTCCCGCCTGACCCGCCTCCAGCATCTCGGCAGCGCCGCGCGCGCGCGGGGCGTGCTATGGCTGGCGCTCCTGGCCCTGGCGCTGCGCGCGCTGGTGCCCGCGGGTTATATGCCCGACGCCCGGGCGCTGCACGATGGCCGGCTGGAAGTCACGTTCTGCTCGGCTGCCGGCGACCTGTCGGCGCTGACGCTGGCGCTGTCGCCCGGCGACAAGAACAAGGCCGGACACGAAACCGCCGAGGCCGGCGCGCTCTGCCCCTTCGGCCTGCTGGCGCATGTGGCGCCCGCGCCCGCTCCCGCGCTCACTCCCCTGCTGCTGGCCGCCGGCCGGCATGCGCTGCCCGCGCCCGCGCGCGACGCCCCACCCGTCCGGACCGCCTCGGGTCCGCCGCTGGGTTCCCGCGCCCCGCCATTCCTCGCCTGACTCCGCCTGCACGCGCGGCCCCGCCGCGCCCCTGGACGAACCGTCAACCGACGAGGTTTTCATGCATTCCCCCCTTCTGCGCGCGCCCGCTGGCGCGCCGCGCGCCCACGCGCCCGATCCGCGGCGCCGCCTGCTGCTGTCCTCTTTCGCCCTGCTGGCCCTGGCGGGCTGCGGCCCCGATGCGCCCAAGCTGCACGGCATGGACCTGTCCGGCATGCCGGCCGGCGACTTCCAGCTGCAGGACACCGAGGGCCGCGAACGCCGGCTTGCCGACTACGCTGGCCAGCCGGTCATGCTGTTCTTCGGTTTCACGCAGTGCCCGGACATCTGCCCCACGGCGCTGACCCGCGCCGTCGAGATCAAGAGCCTGCTGGGCGCGGATGCCAAGAAGCTGCGCGTCCTCTTCATCACCGTCGATCCCGAGCGCGACACGCCGGAAATCCTGCGCGCCTATACCCAGGCTTTCGACCCGGATTTCGTCGGCTTGCGCGGCAATGCCGAGCAGACGCGCGCCGCCGCCCAGTCGTTCAAGGTCTTCTACCAGAAGGTCGCGACCGGCTCGTCCTACACCATGGACCACACCGCACTGACCTACGTCATCGACGCCAGCGGCAAGCTGCGCATCGCCCTGCGCCACCAGCAAAGCGCGCAGGAATGCGTGGACGACCTGCGCACCGTGCTCTGACCCGAACCTATATAGAGAGACAACCATCATGAAAAAATCCGCGATCAAGTCCCTGGCGGCCGCCGCCTTCGCCGTCTGCGCCCTGGCGGGCGCCCACCCCGCCGCGCTCGCCCAGGACGCCGCCCTGAAGGTGGACGACGCCTGGGTGCGCTCCACGGTGCCCAGCCAGCACGCCACCGGCGTCTTCATGCGCCTGACCTCCGCCGCCGCCGGCCGCCTGGTCGGCGTGGAATCGCAGGCCGCCAAGCATGTGGAAATCCATGAAATGGCGATGCAGGACAACGTCATGAAGATGCGCCAGGTGCCTGGCATCGCCCTGCCCGCGGGCCAGGCCGTGGAGCTCAAGCCTGGCGGCTATCACGTGATGCTGATCGACCTGGCCGGCCAGATCTCGCCCGGCGACCACGTCGCCCTGACGCTCATCGTCGAGGACGCCGACAAACGCCAGCGCCGCGTGCCGGTGGACGCGGTGGCGCGCCCGCTGAACGCGGCAGCCGCTCCCGCCGCCGGCCACGGCCACTGAGGCCCCGCCCGCAACGTCCCCATGAAAGTGGCTTGACAGCTGTACTGCACGGCTGAAACAGCTTCCTTGCAACAAGGCCGTCCGCGGTGCAACGCCGCGCCGCGCGCCGGGTCGAATTGGAAAAGGTCCGGCGCGCGCCCTCGCGGCGCGCCCGGCCAGGCTTTCCCGCATCCAGGAATCGTCCGCAGACCGCATCGCGAACGAAGGCGCGGCCCTCCACGGCCGCAAGCTTTGATTGCCAGGAGCGTTTCATGAAGACCCTCAGCAGGACCTTATTGCTATGCGCCGGCTTGGCCGCCGCCGGGGCCGTCCAGGCCCAGACCACGCAGTACACGCACGACCTTTACGGCGACTGGCGCGTGACCTACGCCGCCCCGGCCGCCAAGACGGCGGACCAGGTCAGCGCCGAACTGGCCCAGGCCAAGGCTAACGGCCAGTACACGTTCGGCGACGAAGACTATCCTCCCCCGGTCATGTCGCGCCAGTCCGAAACCCGCGCCCAAGTTGACCAGGAGCTGCGGCAGGCGCAGATCCAGGGCCAGATGGCGTCCGACGAGGAAGACTATCCGCCGCCCGCGATGGCACACAGCGGCACCTCTGATATCCACTAAGACAGAGGCGGGGCGGCGGCAGGTCCAGGCGTCATGCACGCATATCGGGGACGCATTAATCGGAGGCTGACCGGCGGCAGCGCCTGATTCGCCATACAATGCCAGCACATCCACCGCCGGCCCGCCTGAGGGCGCGGCGGGGCAGCCGGCCTCCTGCGCCGCGCCCCGGATGCCAGCGTTCCGCGCAGCCGGGCGCCCGTAGCCGCCGGCAGCCAGCCGGCACCTCTGTGTCTGGATATGCCCGGTAGTTCCGCCTTTTCATTCCTGCGTACCCTCTGCAGCCTGCGCTGGCTCGCCATCGCGGGCCAGGCCGCCACCATCCTGCTGGCCAGCAGCGTCCTGGGCCTGGCCCTGCCGCTCGAGCCGCTGTGGATAGGCGTCGGCGCGCTGATCGGCTTCAATGCCTACGCCAGCCTGCGCCTGCGCCACCGGCGCGACCTGTCCCACGCCACCGCCTTCGGCCATCTGTTCGTGGACATGGCGGTGCTGGCCTGGATGGTGGGCTGGAGCGGCGGCATCAGCAATCCGTTCGGCATGATGTTCCTGATCCTGACCGCGCTGGCGGCGCTGGCGTTGCCGCGCAACTGGGCGCTGGCCGCGGCGGTGGCGGGCATCTCGGGTTACGCCGCGGCCGCGATCTTCGGCCAGCCTCTGCGCGGCAACGTCGACACCCATACCCTGCTGCTCTGGGGCATGGGGGCCAACTTCCTGATATCCGTGGTGGTGGTGCTGGTGTTTTCGACCCGCCTGGCCTCGGACCTGCGCGACCGCGAGCGCGAGCTGGCGCGGCTGCGCGAACGCTTCACCCGCAACGAGGGCATCGTCGCCCTGGCCACCCACGCCGCGGCGATGGCGCACGAACTGAACACGCCGCTGGCGACCATGACCCTGCTGGCCGACGAAATCGCCGCCGAGGTCAAGGACGAGGACCTGCGCGCCGACGTCTCCACCCTCAGCCAGCTGCTGGCCCTGTGCCGGGAACGTATCCGCAATCTGGCGGTCCCAACCGCGGTGGATCTGGTCCGCGTGGTGGGGCAATGGCGTTTGATCCGGCCGACCATCGACCTGCAACGCTCGGGCACCCTGCCCGGCCGCCTGCGGGTCGATCCGGCCATCGCCCACTTGCTGCAGGCTCTGCTGAACAATGCGGCGGACGCTGGCGAAGCCGCCGACGTGCCGCGCGTGGACCTGCATCTGGAGTACGGTTATGGCGCCCTGCGCGGCGAAGTCAGGGACTACGGACGGGGTTTCGATCCCGACCAGACCCTGCTGCCGGCGACCAGCCTGTTCAACAGCGGCAAGCCGGGAGGGCTGGGCGTGGGCCTGGCGCTGTCGCACGCCACGGTGGAACAGATGGGCGGCGAAATGACCATGACCGCCGCCGAGGAAGGCGGCACGCGTATTCGCTTTTACCTCCCGCTGGGGAGTACCGGGACTTGAGTGCAATGAATCCAACCGATCTTGGCCTGCTGATCGACGACGACGAACTGTATGTGCGCACCTTGCAGCGCAGCCTGTCGCGCCGCGGCCTGGAAACCCGAACCGCCACCGGCATTGCCGAGGCGCTGCGCGTGGCCGAGGAAATCCGTCCCGCCTTCGCCCTGGTGGACCTGCGCCTGGGCGAAGACTCCGGCCTGACCCTGATCCGTCCGTTGCGCGCCCTGCGCGCCGACATGCGGATCCTGCTGGTCACTGGCTACGCCAGCGTGGCCACCGCCGTCGAGGCCATCAAGCGCGGCGCGGACGACTACCTGCCCAAGCCCGCCACGGCGCCCATGATCCTGCGCACGCTGGGCCTGGTGACGCCGGAAAACGTTACGATCGAAACCACCATGACGCCCTTGCACCGCCTGGAATGGGAGCACATCCACCAGGCCCTGCACGAAACCGGCGGCAACGTTTCGGCGGCGGCGCGCCTCTTGGGCATGCATCGACGCTCCCTGCAGCGCAAATTGGCCAAGAAACCGGGGCCGGAACGCGAAGTGCTCGTCGACTGATTTGTGCGGATGCGACAAAACGTCGCATCCTACTCATGCGGTGGTGCGACATATCGTCGCACCCGGGAACCTGGGGGCAGCCTCCTGCTCCCCTAGGAAAACCCTGAATCTGCCCCCCTTGGGGCGGAATCCTCCCAGGCAATGCGACCATTCGTCGCATGCTTGACCCATATCAAGCCGATAGGATGGACCTTGCTGCCTAGCAGCATTCCAGTCTGCTGCTTTGCAGCATTTCCCACCTTCCATCCAAGGCTGTACGTGAAACACCCCCTCCTTGCGACCCTTACGCGCATTCTCAGCGTCGGCGCGGTCATGCTGCTTGGCGGCTGCAACATGGAAATCCTCTCCCCCAAGGGAGATATCGGCATCCAGGAAAGGACTTTGCTGTTCACGACGACCGGGCTCATGCTCCTCGTCGTGATTCCGGTCATCGTCATGATCCTGGCCTTTGCCTGGAAATACCGCGCATCCAACACCAAAGCTGACTACCAGCCCAAGTGGGCCCACTCCACGGCAATCGAAGTCGTGGTCTGGACCGTCCCTTGTATCATCGTGGCCATCCTGGCCGTGATCACCTGGCGCTCGACGCATGCGCTGGATCCCTACAAGCCGCTCGTGTCCGAACACAAGCCGGTGACCATCGAGGTGGTCTCCCTGGATTGGAAGTGGCTGTTCATCTACCCCGAGTACGACATCGCCACGGTCAACGAGATCGCCTTCCCGGTCGATGTTCCGGTCAACTTCCGGATCACCTCGGCCACGGTCATGAACTCGTTCTTCATCCCCCAGCTGGGCAGCCAGATCTACTCGATGGCGGGCATGGAAACCAAGCTGCACCTGAACGCGCGCGAAGCCGGCACCTATGCGGGCATCTCGGCCAACTACAGCGGCGCCGGCTTCTCCGGCATGCGTTTCAAGGCCATCGCCATGTCTCAGGAAGGGTTCGACAACTGGGTCAAGGATGCCAAGGCCGCCCCGACCGCGCTGACCCCCGAGGTCTATGCGGAGCTGACCAAGCGCAGCGAGCACAACCCGGTCGCCAAGTACTCCTCGGCGCCCCCCGCCATGTTTGATTTCATTCTTGGCAGCACCATGACCAAGATGGCCGGCGTGGACTCCGCCACGTGCACCCCCACGTCGAACAATCTGATCGCAGGAATTAACTAACAATGCTCGGGAAACTCACCCTCGAGGCCATTCCGTACCATGAACCCATCGTCATGGTTACGCTGGCCGCCGTGTGCCTGGGAGGCCTAGCGGTCTTCGGCGCCATCACCTACTTCCAGAAGTGGAAGTATCTCTGGACGGAATGGCTGACCTCGGTCGATCACAAGCGCATCGGCGTGATGTACATCATCGTCGCCCTGATCATGCTGCTGCGCGGCTTCGCCGACGCCATCATGATGCGTACCCAGCTGGCAGTCGCGTCCGCCGACTCGGCCGGCTTCCTGCCGCCGCACCACTACGACCAGATCTTCACCGCCCACGGCGTCATCATGATTTTCTTCATGGCGATGCCCTTCATCACCGGGCTGATGAACATCGTGGTGCCGCTGCAGATCGGCGCCCGCGACGTGGCCTACCCGTTCCTGAACTCGCTGAGCTTCTGGCTGTTCGGCGCCGGCGTCGCGCTGATGATGATCTCGCTGTTCGTGGGCGAATTCGCCGCGACCGGCTGGCTCGCCTATCCGCCGCTCTCCGGGCTGGACTACAGCCCAAGCGTGGGGGTGGATTACTACATCTGGGCGCTGCAGATATCCGGGCTGGGCACCACGCTTAGCGGCATCAACTTCATCGTGACCATCCTGCGCATGCGCGCGCCTGGCATGAGCCTGATGAAGATGCCGATCTTCACCTGGACCTCGCTGGTCACCAACGTCCTGATCGTCGCCGCCTTCCCGGTGCTGGCCGCCACGCTCGCGCTGCTGACGATGGACCGCTACCTGGGCACGCACTTCTTCACGAACGACATGGGCGGCAACGTCATGATGTACGTGAACCTGATCTGGATCTGGGGCCACCCCGAGGTCTACATCCTGGTGCTGCCGGCGTTTGGCGTGTACTCGGAAATCGTGGCCACCTTCGCCCGCAAGACCCTGTTCGGCTACAAGTCCATGGTCTACGCCACGGCCGCCATCGGCGTGCTGTCGTTCCTGGTCTGGCTGCACCACTTCTTCACCATGGGAGCGGGGGCCAACGTCAATGCCTTCTTCGGCATAGCGACAATGATCATCTCGATCCCGACGGGCGCGAAGATCTTCAACTGGCTGTTCACCATCTACCGCGGCCGCCTGCGCATCACCACGCCGGTGCTGTGGACGCTGGGCTTCATGATCGTGTTCGTCATCGGCGGCATGACCGGCGTGATGCTGGCCATCCCCGGCGTGTCCTTCGTGCTGCACAACAGCCTGTTCCTGATCGCCCACTTCCACAACACCATCATCGGTGGCGTGGTGTTCGGCTGCATCGCGGGCATGACCTACTGGTTCCCCAAGGCGTTCGGCTTCACGCTGAACGAGCGCCTGGGCCGCTACTCGTTCTACTGCTGGTTCGTCGGTTTCTTCATGGCCTTCATGCCCCTGTACATCCTGGGCTTCAAGGGCATGACGCGTCGCCTGAACCACTACGACAATCCCGAATGGCAGCCCTACCTGCTGGTCGCGCTGGCTGGCGCCGCGCTGATCATGCTGGGCATCTGGTTCCTGCTGCAGCAAGTGTTCGTCTCGGTTCGCCAGCGCAAGCAGAACCAGGACGTCACCGGCGATCCCTGGGATGGCCGCACGCTGGAATGGGCCATCTCTTCGCCCGCGCCTTTCTACAACTTCGCCCACGTGCCGCACGTTGACTCGCTGGACCAGTTCTGGGAAGACAAGCAGAACGGCAAGGCCTACAAGCGCCCGGCCAAGTACGAAGACATCCACATGCCGCGCAACACCGCCATGGGCGTGGTTATCGGCGCCTTTGGCCTGGTCATGTGCTTTGCGCTGATCTGGCACATCTGGTGGCTGTCCATCGTCGGTTTCGTCGGCATGGTCGGTTCGTTCATCGTCCGCGCCTATGACCGCGACGTCGACTACTGGGTCCCGGCCGCGGAAGTCGAACGCATCGAAAACGCTCACTTTGACAAAATGCAGAAGGCCGCCTGAGCCATGATTCAAGCCGTAGCCACTCACCCCCACGCGGGTCACGACGATCACGCGCATCACGACGATGGATCCAAGACCGTATTCGGTTTCTGGGTCTATCTGATGAGCGACTTGCTGATCTTTTCGGTGCTGTTCGCCACGTTCGCGGTGTTGTCCAACGCCACCGCGGGCGGCCCGACGGGCAAGGAACTGTTCGATCTGAAGTTCGTGCTGGTCGAAACGCTGTTGCTGCTGTTCTCCAGCTTCACTTTCGGCATGGCCAACCTGAACGTGCACGCCAACAACAAGAGCCGCGCAATGGGCTGGTTGATGGTGACGTTCCTGTTCGGCGCGGGCTTCATCGCGATGGAAGTCTATGAATTCCATCACCTGATCTCGATCGGCGCCGATCCTGGCCGCAGCGCGTACCTGTCGGCGTTCTTCACGCTGATCGGCACGCACGGCCTGCACGTCACCTTCGGCCTGATCTGGATCATCGTCCTGCTGGACATGATCCGCCGCCATGGCCTGGACTCGATCAACAAGCGTCGCCTGGCGTGCCTGAGCCTGTTCTGGCACTTCCTGGACATCGTCTGGATCTGCGTCTTCACCTTCGTCTATCTCATGGGAGCCCTCTGATGTCGCACTCCGCTGCGGCCGCACACGGCCACGACGATCACGCCGCCGACCACGGCAGCCTGAAGTCCTACATCATCGGTTTCGTGCTCTCGCTGCTTCTCACCTTCGGCTCCTTCGGCCTGGTGATGAACGGCGGGCTGTCCCACACCATCACCATCATCGGCGTGGTGGCGCTGTGCGTGCTCCAGTTGCTGGTGCAACTGGTGTACTTCCTGCACATGGGCGCATCGAAGTCGGCCCGCGACAACCTGGCCACGTTCGTCTTCACCTTGATGATCATCTCCATCATCGTCGGCGGCTCCGCCTGGGTGCTGTACAACATGAACGTCAACATGGGTCACGCCATGTAATGACGGCTTGCCGTTGAAGCAAAAAAACAGGCGCCTCAGGGCGCCTGTTTTTTTGTGCGGCAATCCCGCGAACGCGCCGGTCTCAGGGCGCCGGCCGCAGCGTCAACGTCACGTTGGCGCGGCGCGCCAGTTCGCTTGCGCTCAGGCCCGCGAAAGGCTGCACGCGCGAGCGCTGGTTCAAGTCGCAGGCAGGCGCGGCCTCGGCGCCGTCCAGCAACTGCCTGACAGCGCGCGCGCCGGCCGGCCCCAAGGGGCTGCCGTCCTGACTCAATTGCCAGGCCAGCATGTCCGCCACCGCCGCGCCGCAGCGCCAGGGTGTGCGGTACAGGCCGGCGTCGTGCTCCAGCAGCATTTTCGCCTTGGCCTCCTGCCCCAGCCTCAGCATGATGACCAGCGGCAATGCATCGGGGTCGGCCACGCCTTGGATACGGATGCCCTGGTCGGTGCGATCCGAGGGATCGGCGCCCGCTTGCAACCATTCCAGGTACAGGTCGTCCGGCAGCCACGGCAGGCTCAGCGGCGCGATGCGGTTGGCCAGCACGCCAGTCGCATCGGACACCTGCGTCAGGGGCACGCCGGCAGCCAGCAGGCGCGCGGCGGTGGCGCGCAGCCGCGCGCGCAGCCCCTCCCATTGCGGGCCGTTCTGTTTGACCGCCGCGCGGATCTCGACCTGGTTCCACACGCTCAACAGGCTGGACAGCGACTCCGGCGTCAGCGACGCTTGCGGCTTGCCTGCGGCCTGGGCCAGTTGGTCCACCAACGCGGGCTGTATGTAGCGCACCGCCAGGCCCAGCGCTTCGCTCAAACCGTTGCGTTCCAACGCCTTGCCCGCGCCGTAGCCGCCCACGGCGGGATCCGCGCCATGGGCCAGCGCGAAACTCACCCTTTCGGGGATCGGATAGGCCACAGCGGGCGCCAACTCGCCGCTGAGCGATTCGCGCAAGGCTTCCAACAGCGGCGTTTCCCACATGGCGCGGTTGCCGTAGTACATGCGGACATAGGCGGCGTTGATGTCCGCGCCCTTGGCCAGCAGCTTCTCGGCGAACCAGAAGTTCTTCGGACTCTGCATGGCGGCGTGCAGCAACGAGCGCCCGTTCTTCTCGCGGGCGTTCGGGTTGGCGCCCTTGTCCAGCAGATAAAGCAGATTGTCCTTGTCGCCGCTGTAGTAGGAAATGCGCCGCATCAGCAACGGCGTGCCGCCGCTGTCCACCGCATCCACGGGCGCGCCCGCCGCGATCAGGGTGTCGGCCAGCGCATAGCGCTCGGCGGCCGGGCGCGTGTCCTGGCCGTCCGGCAACGCGCTGGCCAGTAGCGGGTAGCCTTTGTGGGGGCCATCGGCCTTGGCGCCCGCGGCCAGCAGGATCCGCACGATCGCGAGCTGCTTGCGCGATACCGCCGCGGCCAGCGCCGGCGTGCCGTTCTCGTTGACGCCGTCGGGATCCTGCCCGCGCACCAATTCGGCCTGCACCGCGGTCGCATCGCCCGCCTGGATCGCCTGGAAGATGGCGAGGCGCGGCCGGCAGGCCGCCGCGTCCAGGGCCGGGACGTTCAGCGCCCCCGCGACGCGACTGGAGATATTTCCGGGGATGGGCTCCTGCGCGGCCAGCCGGCGCGAACAATACTGGCGGTAGTCCTCGCGCGCCAGGGCCTCGAAATAGTCGCGCTTCTCGCCCGCCCGTCCTGCCTGCTTCCAGCGAGCGTCGGCGCGGTTCAGATAGGCGGCGGTGCGCGCCGGATCGCGCCGCAGCACCTCGCCGAGGATCAGGTCGGCTTCCTGCGCCTCGCCCGACTCGGCCAGCCAGAAACCGTAGTCGTTCAACGCGGTCAGTACCTGCGCATTCTTGCCGGTGGAATCGATCTCGCGATAGTCCCGCAGCAGCGCGTAGCGGCGCAACGCAGCCAGCGCGGCGCCGAACTCGGCAGCCTTGGCGCGCGGAACGGCGCGCGCCGCCTGGTGCAGGGCCAGAAAGCCGGCCTGCCCGTCCACCGGCGCGCGCTGCTCGAAGCGCACCTGCACCGGAAAGGTCTTCAAGCGGTTGGGATAGTCCAGCAACGCCGGTCGCAGCGCGGCCGCAATGGCAGCCTTGCGCGCTTCATCCCAAGGCCGGGTGCCGCTCACCACCGCAAGCGCGCCGTCCGCGGCCACCTCATAGACCTCGCCCGTCGCGTCCACCAGAAAGCCCGTGGCGCGCGCCTCGTCCGCATCGTTGTAGGAATAGCCGACCCAGTAATGCGTCTCGCCGTTGCGCGGCGTCCTGACGCTCACCCGTTCCTCGCGCGACGCCTTCCAGGAAGCCGGATCTATCGCCAGCGGCGCGGAACGGAAATCCAGCTTGAACTCCTTGCCCGTCTCGCGCACGTATCGGTACAGGTACAGCCGGTTCTCCAATTGGCCAACCAGCACCGCGTCCTTGACGTTCTCGGTGCCCCACACGCGCCTCTCGGGTTCCTGCAGCGGATAGCGCGACAGCCGGCTGGCCTCGATGACTGCGCCGATGTCGAAAGCCCTGGCCGGCTGCGGCATGGCTGCAAGGCCGGCCAGCGCCAGCGCAACGGCGCCGCACAGGCGGGAAACGACGGGACGGAAGGAACGCAGCATGCGGAAGCTTCAGGGGACGGATAGGAAGGGGCCGATGATACGCGCCTTCCCGCGCCAATCTGGCAAGCCCCGCCATCCGTGCTTTACCGCAAAGACTGCGGATAAGTTTCGTTATATATTCGACAACATAACGATTTCATTAACAGTTTAATTATTCTGCGCCCAACGCTCCTCCGCCATGCACGCCGTTTCGATCGCCCCCGCAGCAGCCCCGGCCTGTAACGCCGAACCCACCCTGCGGTTCGCCAGCGCGCTGCTGCGCCATGCACCGCCCGGCCATCCCGACGCGGGGTTCTTTGCCACCGTCATCGGCAAGAGCCTGGCCTGCGGCGATCTGGGACGCAGCGGCCTGTCGTCGCGGGAACTGGAAGGGCTGATCGCGCGCCTCTTTCCCGGCGCGCTGACGGGCCATGATTCCGCGCTGGCTGCCTTGCGCGAGCAGGCCGCCATTTACCCGGTCCGCGGCATGGATGCGGCCCAGGCGGAATTCATGCGTCTGCTGCGCGCGCTGCTGGACACCTGGGCCGCGCCCGGCGCAAGCACCACGTCCTGGGTCGGCAGCGTGCTGGCGCACGCCTGTCTGCGGCCCGACCATCTGTGGCGGGACCTGGGCCTGTCCGGCCGCGAGGACGTGACCTTCCTGCTGGCGCGCCACTATCCGGGACTGGTGGTGCGCAATGTGCGCAACCTGCGGTGGAAGCAGTTCCTGGCCTATTCCGCCTGTGAGCAGGCGGGCCTGCCGCCCGCCGCCGCGCCCGGCTGTCCGGCCTGCGAAGACTATGGTTTCTGCTATCCGGACATGCCGGACTGAACGCCAGCCTCAGAACCTGTAGGTCGCGCCTACGCCCATTCCCAGGCTGCGTCCGGCTGCCGGTTCGTAATAGCGTCCGTTGGTCTCGTTGACGATAACGGACCCGGCATAGCGCCGGTCGAACAGATTATCCACACGCCCGTAGGCGTTCAGCTCCCAAGCCCCCGCCTTGAGCACGTAGCCCGCGCTCAGCGCCGCCACGAAGTAGCCGGGCGCATCGCCGTCGTTGGCGTCGTTCACATAGATCTTGCTGAGGAAACGCCCTTCCAGCGAGGCCTGCCAGCCTTCCGGTGGCGCCCAGGCCAGCGAGGCATAGGCGGCCTGGCGCGCGATGCCGGGGATCTTGTTGCCGGCGCGGATATCGCCTGGCCCGTCGTCGGCATAGCGCGCATTCAGCCAGGTATAGGCGAGCTGCGCGCGCCCATGGCGCGCGAATTCGCCCGACCAGCCCAGTTCCACGCCGTCGCGCCGCGTGCGGCCGGCGTTCTGGTAGGTGGTCCGTCCGCCCGCGCTGCCCGCGGACACGATCTCGTCGTCGGTGCCGGTATGGAACACGGCGGCCGTCAGCAGGCCGCCCGCCATGCTGGCCTTCACGCCCGCTTCCAGATTGGTGCTGAGCGCGGGCGCCAGGCCGAAATTCAGGCCGGGCTGCCCGCCGGGACGGTAGGAGATTTCGTTGAGCGTCGGCGTCTCGAAACCCCGGCCGTAGGAAGCGTAAAGGCTCAGACCCGGATCCGGCGCATAGCGGATGGCTGCCACCGGCAAGACCTTGCGATAGCGCGCATCGCCGCTGTCGTCGGCATTGCCTGACACGATGTAATGGTCGTTGGAATCAAAGCTGACGGTGCTGTAGCGCAGGCCCGCGTCCAGCGTCCAGCGCTCCGACATCTGCCAGGAGGCCTGCAGGTAAGGATCCGCGTTGTAGACGGTATTGGTTTCGTCGCGCCTGAGCGCGCCCTGCACGCCCAGTTGGCGGTTGGCGCCCGCGCCGCTGAAGTTCTGGTAGCCCTTGCGGTCTTCGCGCATGGAATCGTAGGCAAAGCCGCCGATCACGGTCAGCGGCCTGCCCGCCATCGCCAGCTCGGAGGTCCAGCGCAAGTCCGCGCCGCCGTACTGCCGCTTCAGATCGATGACGCCTCCAGCCTGGGTCGGCGCCATCTGCGCGGCAGGGGGGATCGCCTGGTATTGCGTGGTGTCGCGCTGGCCGTAATAGACCATCACCCGCAAGGTGTTGCGGCTGTCCACCATGCGCTCGTAGACCGCGCCACCCTGGGTCTGCCTGACCGTCTTGCGGGTGTCGAACTGTTCGGCCAGGGGAGCCGCGCGTGGATCGTCCTGGAACTGTTGATAGGTCAGGCCCAGCGGATCCTGCGCCTTGAGGTCCACGCTGTTGGCCACGATGGTCAGCCGGCTGGCGTCGTCCAGTTGCAGGCCCAGCTTGGCATTGCCCAGGTTCTTGCGCGCGGCGCTGTGGTCGCGGTAGCCGTCGGTGGTGAAACGCGTCAGGTCCAGCACGTAGTCCAGTCCGCCGCTGGCGCCGTTGGCGCGGGCGCCATAGCGCCATGTGCCATAGCTGCCGCCCCAGCCGCTGGCCGTGAGCGACGGCGGTTCCACGCCGTCTTCGGTAAACACCTGGATCACGCCGCCCGAGGAATTGCCGTACAGCGCCGAAAACGGACCGCGCAGCACTTCGACGCGGCCGATGGAACCGATGTCGATGTTCGACGTCTGTCCTTGCCCATCGGGCATGGTGGCCGGGATGCCGTCCACGTACAGGCGCACGCCGCGCACGCCGAAGGTGGAGCGCGCGCCGAAGCCGCGGCTGGATATCTGCAGGTCCTGCGCGTAATTCTGGCGGTTCTGGATCTGCAGGCCGGGCACGCCGGCCAGGCCTTCGGACAGGTTGATGCCCGGCTGCTGCAGGCGCATGGCCGCGCCTTCCGCCACGTTCACCGAGGCCGGCGTGTCCAGCACCGAGGTGCCCAGGCGCGTCCCCGTCACCACCACCGCGGGCATCAGCGGTTCCGCCTCCTGCGCCCAGGCAGCGCCCGCTGGGAACGAGGCCAGCAGCCCATGCACCGCCCAGCGCCCCATGCCCGTACGCCACCACTGCCGCTGCGCCAAACACGTCTCCTGTAGGGGCCGTGGCGGGAATCGGTTCTAATACCCGCCATGGATAACTCGCAAGACATCGAACGCCGCCTGCTGGAGCTGGAGGTCAAGGCCAGCTTCTCGGACGACATGCTGGAACAGCTCAACCAGATCATCGTGCGCCAGCAACAGCAGATAGACCGGCTGATGCGTGAAGTGGCCGACCTGCGCCAGCAGACGCCCGAGGGCGGCGCCCCCTTCCGCAGCCTGCGCGACGAAATACCGCCGCACTACTGATACCGGCCACGCCGGCCTCCCCCGCCCGCATCCAAAACCTCATGGAACTACCGCGTTCCAGGCCTTCGTTCGCCTGGAAAGGGCGCCCCCAATTCCATCAATGGAAAATATATCCTAAGAAACCAACTATCTTTCCACTGATGGGAATATCTTTTACCAATACAAGGGTTTATCCCTACTCCGATTCAGCGCACTATTGAGCCATCGGGAAACAGCAACGAACCAGACGGATAGGCCGCCGATTCGCTCCCAAAGCTCTTGAAATCGGAGATTTACCATGAAGACCCTCGCTACCGCTTTGATGATGTCCCTGGCCGCGCTGAGCGCCGGCGCCTACGCCGCCTCGCCCAACATCGAACCCAATAACGTCCCGTTCCAAGGCGTCTACGGCACGCCGTATGAAGGCCCGACCCGCGCCCAGGTGCAAGCCGAACTGGCCGCTGCCAAGGCTGCCGGCCAGATGGCCGAAGTCGAACCGAACAACGTTCCGTTCCAAGGCGTCTACGGCACGCCCGCCACCGGCAAGACTCGCGCTGAAGTGCGCGCCGAACTGGCTGCCGCCCGCGCCGCCGGCCAGATGGCCGATGTGGAACCGAACAACGTGCCCTTCCAAGGCGTCTACCACGCCAACTGAGCGCACGCGGATTTACCCCTCCCCTTGTTGTACCTTGGCCGCCAGCATCTGGCGGCTTTTTTTCGCCTGTGTGAAAGGCGGTTGCCGTGCTCCATGACGCCGCGCTTTCTTCATTGCGGTGTGGCCTCAAGGTAAAAACCGCCGGTTACAGCGCGCCGCGCAAAGCACTGTTCCATCTGTTCGCGTACTATCGCCCCAAGATCAGGCATAACACTACGACTCAACAGGGAGCCCATCTTGAAACACACCCGCGTTCTCGCCTCTTTGCTGGTGGCTTGCGGCATCGCCGCGCCGGCGCTCGCCGCGCCTCCGGTGATGCTGAACAATGCCATCATCACGCAGATCCCCAAGGGCGATCAGCCCTCGTTCCACGAAGCCGTGGCGCAGTCGCTGAACAGCTCGGCCGACGGCCAGCGCACCCAGTGGAGCAGCACGCACCAGCCTAAAAAGGCCCCGCCCATCACCGTGCAGCTGACCCCCACGCAGACCAGCAAGGTCAAGGACGACCGCCTCTGCCGCTTCCTGGTCGGCGATTTCGCCCGCGGCGCCACCACGGAAAAGTGGCAGTTCTGGTTCTGCAAGCAGCCTGACGGCACCTGGAAGGCCAGCAGCAATTAAGGTCGTGCCGCGCTGAACCTCAGCGCCAGCTACGGCTTCTGCGCCAGCGCAAGAAACAACTTCTGCGCCAGCGCAAAAAGCTACCTCTGCGCCAGCGCAAAAAAAAGCGTGCCGCTCCATCATGGAGCGGCACGCTTTTTTTTGCGTCGTGTCCGCGCGCGCCGAGTAGGCGCGCGCAAGAACAGGATCAGGCCGAGGCTTCGGTCCGGTTGGCGTCCAGCACCGTCATCGCGGTCATGTTGATGATGCGGCGCACGGTGGAACTGGAGGTCAGGATGTGCACCGGCGCGTTCGCGCCCAGCAGGAACGGACCCACCGCCACGTTGCCGCCGGCGGCCGTCTTCAACAGGTTGTAGGCGATGTTGCCCGAGTCCACGTTCGGGCATACCAGCAGGTTGGCCTGGCCCTTGAGCGAAGACGAGGGCAGGATGCGCATGCGCAGCGCTTCGTCCAACGCGCAGTCGCCGTGCATCTCGCCGTCGATCTCCAGGTCCGGCGCGGCCTGGCGCACCAGCTCCAGCGCGCGGCGCATCTTCGCGCCCGAGGCCGAACTGCCCGACCCAAAGTTCGAACGCGACAGCAGCGCGACCTTGGGTGCCAGGTTCATGCGGGCCATTTCCTGCGCCGCCATCATCGTGAACTCGGCGATCTGCTCGGCCGAGGGTTCGTCATTGACGTGCGTGTCCACCAGCACCACCGTGCGCTCATTGAGCAGCAGGATGTTCATGGCGGCGTACACATTGTGGCCAGGGCGGCGGCCGATGACTTCGTCCACGAAGCGCAGGTGGTCGTGATACGCGCCCACCGTGCCGCAGACCATGCCGTCGGCATCGCCCAGATGCACCATCATCGCGCCGATCAGGGTCAGGCGGCGACGCATTTCCACGCGCGCCATTTCCTTGGTGATGCCGCGGCGGCACATCAGTTCCCAGTACGTGGTCCAGTACTGATGGAAGCGCTCGTCGTATTCCGGGTTGGTGACTTCGACGTCCTCGCCCAGGCGCAGCCGCAGGCCGAACTTCTCGATGCGCGACAACAGGACCGCGGGACGGCCCACCAGGATGGGACGGGCCAGGCCTTCGTCCACGATCACCTGCACCGCGCGCAGCACGCGTTCGTCTTCGCCTTCCGTGAACACGATGCGGGCCTTCCCGCCTTCGCGCACGATGCGCTTGGCCGCCGAGAACAGCGGCTTCATGAAGGCGCCCGAGTGGTACACGAACTGCTGGAGCTGCTCTTCGTAGGCTTCCAGGTCGGCCAGCGGACGCGTGGCCACGCCGCCTTCCATCGCGGCCTTGGCCACCGCCGGGGCGATGCGCACGATCAGGCGCGGATCGAAAGGCTTGGGAATCAGGTACTCAGGGCCGAAGGAAATATCGTAGGTGCCATAGGCCGCCGCTACGACTTCGTTCTGTTCCTCTTCGGCCAGCTCGGCGATGGCGTAGACCGCCGCCTTTTCCATTTCGCGCGTGATGGTGGTGGCGCCCACGTCCAGCGCGCCGCGGAAGATGTAGGGGAAGCACAGCACGTTGTTGACCTGGTTCGGATAGTCCGAACGGCCGGTGGCCATGACCACGTCGTCGCGCACCGATTGCGCCACTTCCGGCAGGATCTCGGGCGTCGGGTTGGCCAGCGCCAGGATCAGCGGGCGCGGGCCCATCGCCGCGACCATCTCGGGCTTGAGCACGCCGCCGGCCGACAGGCCCAGGAACACGTCGGCGTCCTGGATCACCTCGGCCAGCTTGCGCGCGTCCGTCTTTTGCGCGAAGCGCGCCTTGTCCGGGTCCATCAGCACGGTGCGGCCTTCGTAGACCACGCCTTCGATGTCGGTGACCCAGACGTTTTCCAGCGGCAGGCCCAGGTCCACCATCAGGTCCAGGCAGGCCAGCGCGGCCGCGCCTGCACCGGAAGTCACCACCTTGACCTGCTTGATGTCCTTGCCCACGACCTTCAGGCCGTTGATGAAGGCCGCCGAAACCGTAATGGCCGTGCCGTGCTGGTCGTCATGGAAGACGGGGATCTTCATGCGTTCGCGCAGCTTGCGCTCGACGGTGAAGCACTCCGGGGCCTTGATGTCTTCGAGGTTGATGCCGCCGAAGGTGGCTTCCAGGCCGGCGATGATCTCGACCAGCTTGTCCGGGTCGGTCTCGTTGATCTCGATGTCGTACACGTCCAGGCCGGCGAACTTCTTGAACAGCACCGCCTTGCCTTCCATCACCGGCTTGGAGGCCAGCGCGCCGATATTGCCCAGGCCCAGCACCGCGGTGCCGTTGGTGATCACGCCCACCAAGTTGCCGCGCGCCGTATAGCGGTACACATTGGCCGGATCGGCCACGATCTCTTCACAGGCTGCCGCCACGCCGGGCGAGTACGCCAGGGCCAGGTCGCGCTGGTTGACCAGCGGCTTGGACGCCACGACGGAGATCTTCCCCGGGGTGGGGAACTCGTGATAGTCCAGTGCTGCCTGGCGGTCCGATTGCGTATTCATGGGGCAGAGCCTCCTTGTCTTGATATAGGAAAAATTCTAGGCTTCAATACATAAGCAGATCATTACTTTTTAATATCGTTCCATAATCTTTATCTTATGCATTGCCTATGACAGCCTTTGATCCGGACCTCGTTATCCGGAAACTGACCTCGCGGCTGAAGATGCGCCACCTGGTGCTGCTGCTGCAGATCGAGCAGCACGGCTCGCTGACCCGGGTGGCCGAGCACATGGCCACCAGCCAGCCCGCCGTGACCAATGCCCTGGCGGAACTGGAAAGCATGTTCGACGTGCCCCTGTTCGAACGCTCGGTGCGCGGCATGACGCCCACGCCCCTGGGCGCCGTGGTGCTGGCGCGGGCCCGCGCCCTGGTCCACGACCTGGGCCATCTGGTCCAGGAAATGGAGGCCGTAGCGGCCGGCCACGCCGCCCATCTAAATATCGGCGTCATCCCTTTCGTGTCCGGACAGATGCTGTCGACCGCCATCAGCCGCACCCTGCCCCAAGGCCGCCGGATCACCGCCACCATTCACGAAGGCCAGGGACCGGCGCTGCTGCGTCAGTTGCGCGACCACACCCTGGACATGGTGGTGGGCTGGGCCACGCCCTCGGTCGACATGGAAAGCCTGGGCTTCGAAGTGCTGTACCACCAGCAGCCGCGCCTGATCGCCAGCCGCCGGCTGGCCGCCCGCCTGGGCCGGTCAAAGCTGGAATGGAACCGGCTGGCCGACCTGGACTGGATCCTGGGTACGCCGGACAGCCCGATCCGCGAACAAGTGTCCGAGATCTTCCTGCGCGCCGGGCTGGCGCCCCCCACGCCGTCGGTGCAGAGCGATTCAGCCAAGCTGATCGGCGAAATGATCGTGGCCAGCGACCGCGCCGTCGCCATCCTGCCCGCCGACATCGCCGACGAACTGGTGCGCATCGCCGGCGCGGCCATCGTGCCGTATTCCTTCGACTGGACCCTACCCCCGATCGCCCTGTTCACGCGCGCCGGGGACTTGCGCCGCAACGTCGACGCGCTGTTCGCCACCGCGCTGCGCGAGGCCTACACCAAGGGTGCGCGCCCGTTCGCCTGAGCCTTGCGCGGCAAGAGAATTGCCAACAAATGCAAATGCGCTCGCTTCGCCGCGGCGCGCCCTCCTATACTTCCCGCGCCAAGCAACAAGCAGGAGGGCACGCAGTTTGTTCACACTTCCGCCTATCAACCCGGGCCGCGGCGCGATTGCCCTCATCGCTCTGGCCGCGCTCGCCGGATTGTCCGGCTGCAGTTCGCTGCTGAGCGAAGGCACGGGCGCCGCGGCCGGTATCGCCGGCACCGCCATCGCCAACAAGGTCACTGACAACGCCACCGTCGCCACCGGCATCGGCCTGGGCGTGCAGGCCGGCGCCAAGGCCGCGCTGGCCTACGCCCAACGCAAGACCCGCGGCGAAGAGCAGGACGCCATCGCCATGGCCGCCGGTCCGCTGGCAGTGGGCAAGGTCGCCAACTGGCAGGTCAAGCACCAGTTGCCCATCGAAAGCGACGCGCAGGGCCAGGTCACCGTCAGCCGGCTGATCGGCGGCGTGAACCTGGAATGCAAGGAAGTGGTCTTCTCCATCGACACGCCCGCCGACAAGGCCGGCGCCGATCCGCTGCGCGAGTTCTACGTCACCACCGTCTGCCGCGACGGCGAGCACTGGCGCTGGGCCAGCGCCGAGCCCGCCACCGCCCGCTGGGGCTCCCTGCAGTGAGGCGCGCCGCAAGTCTGCTGGCGCTGGCCGCCTGCCTGGGACTGGCCGGCTGCCAGAGTTCCTCCATCGGCGGCGCCGCCGGCGCCGTGGTCGGCACCGTCAGCGGCGCCGCCACCGCCAATCCGGTGGCGGGCTACGCCATCGGCGTCACGGTGCAGGCGGCGGTGGATGCCACGGTGAAGTACGTGCTGCGCGAATGGAAGAACGACCAGCAGAACGTTATGGCCAATGCGGCCGGCGCCCTGCCCATCGGCCAGGTGCGGCAATGGGAAATCCGCCAACCGCTGTCCGTGGGCAATGAGCGCGGCGGCATCCAGGTGGTGCGCGACATCGCCACGCCACTGACCCATTGCCGCGAAGTGCTGTTCACGGTGGAGCAGAAGGACGCGCCCGCGCCCGCCTACGCCAGCATGATCTGCCAACAGCCAGGCGGCCAATGGAAGTGGGCCGCGGCCGAGCCCGCGGTGGCGCGCTGGAACGGGCTGCAATAGCGTGAACGGCTGCCGCTTGCTCCTCCCAGGGCGGGCGGGCGATACTGGCCGCAAACCCTTTCCTCCCCATTCCCCATGAGCCCAGGCCAATTCGTCATGCAACGCAGTGCGCTCGCCGGCGTGCAGGCCGTGGCCGCGCACAGCCGGCACGCGTTCGCGCGCCACACGCACGAGCAGTTCGGCATAGGCGTCATGCGCCAGGGCGCGCAGGTCTCGGCCAGCGGCCGCGGCCAGGTCGAGGCCGGCCCCGGGCACGTCATCACGGTGAACCCCGGCGAAGTGCATGACGGCGCCCCCATCGGCGACGGCGGGCGCGCCTGGCAGATGCTGTACCTGGATGCCGACGTGGTGGCCCAGGCCGCGGCCGAACTGGGTGCAAGCGGGGCCAGCTACGAATTCGAACATCCGGCGCAGGACCGCCCGGCGCTGGCGCGCGACGTGCTGGCGCTGTATGCGCAGGCCACCGCCGGCGCGGCGCCCCTGGCCTGCGACGCGCTGCTGCTGCGCATCCTGGCGCAGGCGCGCGACCGCGACGCGGCGCGCCTGGCCCGGCCGCCGCGCGCCGCTCCCGGCGCCATCCGGCATGCCCGCGCCCTGATCGACGACGACCCGGCGGCGGCGCTGTCCCTGGCCGACTTGGCCGCGGCCAGCGGCCTCAGCCGCTACCAGGTGCTGCGGGCCTTTGCCCGCGACACCGGCCTTACGCCTCACGCCTACCAGGTGCAACGCCGGCTGCTGCTGGCGCGCAGCCTGATCCGGCAGGGTTCGGCCCTGGCCGATGCCGCGGCCGCGGTCGGCTTCGCCGACCAAAGCCACATGACGCGGCTGTTCGTGCGCGCCTACGGCGTATCGCCGCGGCGCTACGCACTGGCCGCCAGCTGAGCGCTGCAATTTCGTTCAAGACCCGGGCTCGCCCGCCGGCTTAGCCTGTGCGCCTTGCTCTCACAAAGGCGTGGATCGGGTCATGAACAATCGGATGCGGGGCTATTGCTATCTGGCAGCCGCCATGGTGCTGGTGGGCAGCACGGTGGCCGCCAGCAAAATCATCGGAACGGGTCTGCCCCCTTTCACCGCGACCGCCTTGCGCTTCGCCATCGCCCTGCCCTGCTTCGTGCTGCTGATGGCCTTGACCGGCGCGCGCCTGCCACGGCTGGACCGGCGCGACTGGCTGCTGCTGGTGGCCCAGGCCACCGCCGGCAGCGTCGGCTACACCACCCTGCTGATCGCCGGCCTGCAGCGCGCATCGGCGGTGGACGGCGGCATCATCCTGGGCACCTTGCCGCTGGTGTCCGCCGCCATTGCCATGCTGCTGCTGGGCGAACGCCCCGGCAAGGCCACGCTGGCCGCCATCGTCGCGGCGGCCTTCGGCGTCTGGCTGATGATGCGCCATTCGGCCGGCGCGGGCGGCGCGAGCTCGTTGGTGGGCAATGCGCTGATCCTGGGCGCAGTGCTGTGCGAGGGGCTGTTCATCCTGTTGAACAAGCGGCTGCGCCAGCCGGTGGCGCCGCTGGCGCTATCCACGCTCATGACCGGTTTCGGGCTGGCGTTCTCGGCCGTGGCCAGCGTGGCGGAAGCACCCTGGACCCTGGGCCTGTCCGCGCCGGCCCTGGCCGCGGTAGCCTATTACGCGCTGGTGCCCACGGTAGGCGGCTTCCTGCTCTGGTATGCGGGCGCGGCCCGCGTCAACGGCGCCGAAGCCGCCCTGTTCACCGCGCTTGCGCCGGTATCGGCGGTAACGCTGGCCGCCGGACTGCTGGGTGAATCCCTGGCCCCCGCGCAACTGGCGGGCATGGCTTGCGTGCTGGGCGCGGTGGTGGCGCTGGGCTGGTCCGGGGTCCGCTCGCGCGACAAGCCGCCAAGCGCCGGACCCGAAGCTCCCCGCCACGGCCAGCAAGCTCGCACCGGCCCTAGCCGCGGCTGAACGCCAGCGCGAACTCGTCGGAAAAAATATCGGCCAGCGAGCGCCGCAACGCGGCTGCCCGCTCGGCGCCATAGGCGGCCTCGAAGCGGCGCTGCGCGTCCTTCCACAGGCGCTTGGACTCGGCCAGCTTGGCGCGGCCCGCCTCGGTCAGCGCCACCCGGCGGCTGCGGCCGTCCAAGGGGTCGCGCGCCATCTGCACGTAGCCGTCCCGCTCCAGGGGCTTGAGGTTGTGCGCCAGCGCCGAGCGGTCCAGCACCATGATGCGCGCCAGGTCGGTCATGGATGGCGTGCCGGCGCGCGCGATGTGCACCAGGATGGAATGCTGCGACACCTTCAGGCCGCAAGGCGCCAGCACCGTGTCGTACAGCTGCGAGACGCGCCGGGTGGCCTTGCGCAGCGCCGCGCCGTTGCAGACGAGCGGATCGGGAGCAATCGAGGCGGCCGGAGCGGCGGGCTGTTCGTCGGACATGAGAGGCGCAAGAAGTAGAGAACGGCAAGGACTCAACGCTACCGCCGGCTTAGGTTCGAGTCTAGCCCAATCTTGACTTTTATTGGCATATGCACGTAAATATTCCAACGTCATCCACGGATTCTTCCCTATGTCCGCGCCCGCTGCTCCTCGCCCCGCCAACGCGCGCCTGCAGGCCATGCTGCACGCGCCCATCGCGCCCACGCTGGCGCGGCTGGCGTGGCCGAACATCCTGATGATGCTGGCGCAATCGTCCACGGGATTGATCGAGACCTGGTTCCTGGCGCGCCTGGGCACGCCGGTGCTGGCAGGGGTGGCTCTGGTGGTGCCGGTGCTGATGCTGATGCAGAACATGTCGCAGGGCGCCATGGGCGGCGGCATCTCGGCCGCGGTGGCCAGGGCGCTGGGCGGCGGCCGGCAACGCGAAGCGGACCAACTGGTGCTGCATGCCGTGGTGCTCAACGGTTTGCTCGGCCTGGCCTTTTGCGCGCTGCTGTTACTGGGCGGTCCTTGGCTGTACCGCAAGCTGGGCGCCGAGGGCGAGGCGCTGGTGGCAGCCCTGGCTTATTCCGACGTCATCTTCGGCGGCATCGTCCTGATGTGGCTGATGAACGCGTTCGCCAGCGCCATCCGCGGCACCGGCAATATGCTGGTGCCTGGCGCCGTGATCTGCGGCGGCGCCTTGCTGCTGATCCCGCTGTCGCCCTGCCTGATCTTCGGCTGGGGCCCGTTCCCTGCGCTGGGCGTGGCCGGCGGCGGCTGGGCGCTGGTGATCTATTACGCCGTGGGCGCGCTGATCCTGGGCCTGTACTGCGCCAGCGGACGCAATGCGGCGCGGCTGGTCCCCAGCCGCCTGTACCCGGGCCTGATGCGCAACATCCTCAGCGTGGGCGCGCTGGCCACCATCAACCCGTTCCTGACCAATGCGCTGGTAGCGCTGACGGCAGCCCTGGTCGGCGCCTATGCCGGCACCGCGGCGGTCGCCGGCTACGGCATCGCCGTACGCCTGGAATACCTGCTGATGCCCATCGCCTTCGGCCTGGGCGCGCCCATGGTGGCGATGGTGGGGTCCAACATCGGCGCGGGCCAGCCCGAGCGCGCGCTGCGCATCGCCCTGACCGGCGGCGCGATGGCCTTTGTGCTGGCAGAGACCATCGGCCTGGCGGCCGCGTTCTTCCCCGAGGCCTGGCTGCGCCTGTTCGGCGCGCAGGACCACATGCTGGAAGCCGGCGCCAACTACCTGCGCACCGTCGGTCCGGTCTACGGCTTCTTTGCCCTGGGCTTCTCCATGTACTTCGCTTCGCAGGGCGCCGGCCGCCTGAAATGGCCGCTGATCGCGGGGTTCCTGCGCCTGCTGATTGCCATTGGAGCCGGCGGCATCGCCTTGCGCCTGACGGGATCGCTGAGTCTGTTCTTCGCGGTCGCGGCAGTGGCGATTTGCGTCTACGGCCTGGTCATCCTGGGCGCCGTCGCGTCGGGCTCCTGGTTCGAACGCGCGCCGTTGCGCAAGCGCCGGCTGTTCGCGCGTTCATAGCTGCCCGCGCCGCGGATGCGCGCGCACGCAACATCTTCTCAGCAGGCTGGAACGTCGCGCAGTGCCTTCAGGACGCGGGCGCGTCGCGCAACGCGTACTCCACCAGTTCGGCCGCATAGGCCGGCAGCGTGTCGCGCACGCACAGCACCAGGTCGCGCGCGGCCCAGTCGTCGGCCAGGGCCACGCGCCGCACGCCCGCCGCGCGGCCATAGCGCAGCGCCGCCACGCGCGGCACGATGCCTATGCCCACGCCCTGCCCCACCATCCGGCACACCGCGTCGAAGCTGCGCAGCCGCACCCGGTACGACAATGCCTTGCCGCCGCGGCGCGCGTGATGCGCGATGTGCTCCTGCAAGGCGCTGCCTTCGACCAGCCCCACGAATTCCTGGTCGGCCACGTCGGCCAGCAGCACCGACGCGCGGCCCGCCAACGCATGGTCCGGCGGCACGATCAGCGTCAAGGGGTCGTGCCGGAAGGTCTGCGTGCGCAGGCCGTGCAGATCGGCCGTATCGGCCAGCACGCCGATGTCGCAAGTCCCTGCGCGCAGCGCGTCGGCGATCTCGTGGCTCAGCCGTTCTTCCAGGTCCACGGAGACGCGCGGATGGTCCTTGAGAAAAGCGCCCAGCACCGGCGGCAGGTACTCGCTGAGCGCGGTGGTGTTGCACAGCACGCGCACATGCCCCTTCAACCCCAAGCCGTAATGGTCCAGTTCGCCGCGCATGCGGTCCATCTGCGCCAGCACCACGCGCGCGTGATGCGCCAGCGTGCGGCCCGCCGGCGTGGGCTCGACCCCGCGCGCCTCGCGCAGCAGCAGTGGCACGCCCAGCGTGTCCTCCATGCCGCGGATGCGTTCGCTGGCCGACGCCAGCGTCATATGGGAACGCCGGGCCCCGGCCGTGATGGAGCCGGTTTCCTGCACATTGAGGAATAGCCGCAGATCGGTAAGGTCGAATCGCATGTGAAAAGCGTAGCACGGCGACCCTCAGGCTGAGCCATAGGATCGCTACGCGAGATCCCGATACAGGTTCAAGGACGCAGGGGACCAAAATGAAGTCCCAGCCCTTTCAATCCGGGAAAAATCCATGAATATCCTCAAACCACGGCGCGCCCCCGTTCACTGGCCCGCCCTCGCCCTGCTGGTCTTGGCCCTGCATGGCTCAGGCATGGCCGAAGCCGGCAGCCTGGACCCGCACACCACGCCCGCGCAGAAATACGCGCTGGCGCTGGAAGCCCAGACCCAGGGCGACTATGCCGCCATGGCGCAGTGGCTGCGCACCGCCGCAGGCGACGGCCATGCGCCCGCGCAGCGCATGCTGGGCATCGCGCTGCTCGGCGGCCCGGCCCTGTATGGGGAGTCCCTGCGCGCCGACCTGTGCGAAGGCCGGCAATGGCTGCTGCGCGCGGCACGCCAGGACGGCGCGGGTACTGACGACGTCGCCTATGCCTTGTTCGGCCGCCCCCGCGCCGGCCTCATCGCTCACTGCGAGCCGGCATGACGCTTCCGGATCTGTTTCCCGGCAGCACGCCCGCGCTACTCGCAGTCGCCGTGTCAGTCTTCATCCTGGCCGGCGTGGTCAAGGGCGTGGTCGGACTGGGCCTGCCCACCATTTCCATGGCCATGCTGGCGCTGATCATGGCGCCGGCGCAGGCCGCGGCGCTGCTGATCGTGCCGTCGCTGATCACCAATCTCTGGCAAGCGCAGCCATGGCCCACGCTGCCCACGATGCTGCGCCGCATTGGCGCCATGCAGGCGGGCATTTGCGCAGGCACGATAGGCGGCGCGCTGTGGCTGGGCCCGCCCTCGGGACACTGGGCCAGCGTGTATCTGGGGCTGGCGCTGGTGGCCTATGCCGCCTGGGGCCTGTTCGGCTCGCCGCCCAAGGCGCCGCAGCGGCATCAAGGGCTGGCGGGCGCCGCGGTCGGCGCCGTCACCGGCGTGATCACCGCTGCCACCGGCGTATTCGTGATCCCTGCGGTGCCCTATCTGCAGGCCCTGAACCTGGGCAAGGATGGCCTGATCCAGGCCATGGGCATCTCGTTCACGGTGTCCACCGTGGCGCTGGCGGCCGGCCTGGGCCTCAATGGCGGCTATACGTCCGCAACCGCCGGCGCGTCCGTGCTGATGCTGCTGCCCGCACTGATCGGCATGGCGCTGGGCACATGGCTGCGCGGCAAGCTGTCGCAGCAGGCCTTCAGGCGCTGCTTCATGGTGAGCCTGGCGCTGCTGGGCGCCTACCAGGCCGTCCAGGGTTGGACGGCCTGAGCCCGGCAGTCAGGCCGCCATGCGCCTTTCGTCCACGAAGCCGATCGACACGGACATTTCGCGCCAGCGGGCCAGTTCCTGCTGCACCGACTGGATCTTGGCGCGCGCCTGATCGAAGGCGTCGCGCCCCAGGAACAGGTGCAGGGGCGCGTACTGCGCCTGCGCCGCATTGATCAGCGCCTGGGCCATTTTGGCCGGATCGCCCTCCACGTCACCCGCCTGCGCATTGCGCGCCGCCAGTTCCGGCGTTGGCTCGCCGCTAGTGGCCCGGGGCGCGCGCAGCGCTCCCGGATACACCAGCGACACCCGGATGCCGAAAGGCGCGGCCTCGGCGGCCAGCGCTTCGGTCAGGCCGCTGACTGCAAACTTGGCGGCGCTGTAGGCGCCCCAGTCGGCGCGGCCGCCATCGAAGCCCAGGATGGAAGAAATATTGAACACGTGGCCGCTGCGCTGCGCGCGCATGCGCGGCAGGGCCGCACGGATCACGTTCAGCGTGGCGAATACATTGATGTCGAACGTGCCGCGCAGGTCCTCGTCCGGCAGGCTGTCCAACGCGCCGCGCAGGCCATGGCCGGCGTTGTTCACCACCACATCCAGGCCGCCAAAGGCCGTCACCGTGGCATCCACGGCGCGTTGCACGTTGCGCGCATCGGCCAGATCCACGGTCAGGGGCAGGAACTGCCCCTCCAGCTTGGCGCCCACGGCGTCCAGCAGCGCATCGCCATCGGGCGACGTCGCCGCCACCTTATGGCCCCTATCCAGCAACATCTTCACCAGGACCAGACCCAACCCCGCGGAAGCGTCCGTCACCAACCAGATTTTTTCGGTATTCATGCGATTCCCTTCCCTTGCGTACGCTGCCGGCAACGCGCCCGGCAGCCCGGCGGAACCCGCGCATCCGCAATGAATGCGCCGCCCCGACCCTGGAAGAGATGGTAAGAATCGCAAGCCTGCGCGTACAGGCTCGTTCTTGCGTGAAACCTGCCTATTCCTGCAACGCTGTGTTCCGCGCCAGCCAGGCCTCCTACACACTACATACCGCCTTGCGCAGGCCTTAACCCAGCGCGCTGCGATAGTGCTCGCTGTCGAAGGCCGGCGCACTGGCCGCCTGCGGCGCGGCTGGCGCCTGCGCCGCCGCACCCGGCGTCTCGACGCCGAAAAGAGAGAGTTCCGCGTTGACCAATGCCAGTATGAAATTTGCCATGATGACTCCTTGGATTTCGCGTCCGGACCGGCGCAGGCCGCGCAGGTCTTATAGAGGACATGGGTGCCATGGTGCGGGTCTGGCCGCCGCCCGTCCATTTGCTTTGTTCAATGGCGCCGATTGACGGGATGCAAGCCGGGAGACGCCCGGGGCCGGAATGACGGATAATTCGGGTGTTTTCCGCGGCGCCGCGGGAAACAGCACTTTTTTCGGGCCTTGCGCCCGCCCGCATTCGGAGTCAGTCATGCATCGCGGTATCGAGGCGATCGAAAAATTCATGGAATCCATCGGCCTGGCCTGGCGCCCCGGCTCGACCGAGCGCGCCGAGCTGAAAGTCAGCTACCGCATCGGCAATACCCGTCCGCTGGGCATAGACCGCACGCTGGTCGAGTTCCACTGCGATCCCAAGCGCGCCAAGGTCTGGGTGCCGGAATTCTCCCGCACCAGTTTTCATCAGTGGTTCGAAGTGCCGTACCAGGAATTCGAATTCACGCCCGGCGGCTCGATGCTGAAGATCAAGGCCCCGGCGCGCGGCAACGCCCCGCCGTACAGCGTGGGCATCAAGCCCCTGGCCTGAGCCCTGCTGCCGCCCGCGGCGGCAGCGTCCGCTACAGCTGCTTGTACATGATGGTGGTGCCGTCGAGCTTGGCGGCATCATGCGGGTCGCGGCTGAAACCCGGTATCACCCCCACGGTCTGGTAACCCTGCGACGCGTACAGCGGCTCGGCGCTGTCGCCCGTGCGCGTGTCCAGCGTGATCAGGCTGCGGCCCTGGCGCACCGCCATGGCTTCGGCTTCGACCAGCAAGGCGCGGGCCAGGCCGCGGCGGCGGAAATCCGGATGCACCAGCAGCTTGCGCACCTCGGCGCGGTGCGGCTGGTTGGGCGGCGTGTCCCAATCCAGCTGCACCGATCCCGCGATGCGTCCCTCCTGCCGTGCCACCCACAGCGCCGACTTGCCGCCGGCGATCGCCGGCAGCACCTTGGCGCGCCAAAAGGCCTGCGCCTCCTCGGACGAATACGGCAGGACGAAGCTGACGCTGGCGCCGTCCTGCACGCAGGCGCGCAGCAGTTCGGCCAGCTCGGGCACGAGGGCATCGGCGGCATCCGCCGACAGAAGAATCAATTCCGGATTGGGATGGGACATGGTGGGCTCAGACAATGAAGAGCAGGTAGCGGGCGCCGCAATGCGGCGGGGTTGAAAATTCGCTGGCGCCGAACAGCTGATAACGCAGGCAATCGCCCTGGGACAGGCTGTGCGCCTGCCCGTCGACCGTGATGGCCAGCTCGCCTTCCAGCATCAGCAGGTGATGTTCCAGCCCCGGCCGGGGCGAATTGTCATAGGCGATACGCGCGCCGGCGGCCAGCTCGCACGCCAGCACCTCGCCCGCCAGCCGCTGCGCCGGCGGCGACACCGAACGGCGGCGAAAGCCGGCGCTGCCATCCACCCACACGGCTTGCGCCTGCTGCGGCACCAAGGGCGCGAAATCGTCCTCGACCATGAGCATGAGGCGCGACATGGTCAGGCCATAGGCACCGCACAGCTTGCCCAGCGCGCTGGCGGTGGGGCTGACCTCGGCGTTTTCCAGGCGGGACAAGGTGGCGCGGCTGAGGCCGGCGCGGCCGGCCAGCTCGTCCAGGGACCAGCCGCGCTCCTGGCGCAGCGCCTTGAGCCGGCCGGCAATGCGCCGGTCCAGATCGGCTTCGGGGATAGCATTATTTTCCATATAAGAGAATTTCTCTCAAATACGGAAAATCGTCAAGCCCCAGGCGAGACAGCGGCCGGAACCAGGGCGTCCCGCGATTTCGGCACAATACGGGTCATGTACCTGGCCAAACCCCTGATGATGACCGCACTCTGCCTGAGCCTGTTGAGCGGCTGCGGCTTGCCGCCGCTGGATAACCGCAGCGAATCCCGCGCCCTGACACCCGAGGCGGCGCAGGATACCGCCCTGGGCCGGGCGATCGCGCCGCTGGCCGCCGCACATCCCGGCAAATCCGGCATCCACCCCCTGCCCGACGCCTACGACGCCTTCGCCGCCCGCATGCTGCTGGCGCGCGCCGCCGAGCGCAGCCTGGACGTGCAGTACTACATCTGGCACAAGGACATGACCGGCACCATGCTGTTGGAGGCCCTGCATGAAGCCGCCGACCGCGGCGTGCGCGTGCGGCTGCTGCTGGACGACAACGGCACCTCCGGACTGGACCAGGAGCTGTCGGCGCTGGATGCGCACCCGAATATCGAAGTGCGGCTGTACAACCCCTTCGTGCTGCGCTGGCCCAAGCCCCTGGGCTACCTGACGGACTTCAGCCGCCTGAACCGCCGCATGCACAACAAGTCCTTCACCGCCGACAACCAGGCCACCATCATCGGCGGCCGCAACATCGGCGACGAGTACTTCGGCGCGGCCAGCGGCGTGCTGTTCACCGACCTGGACGTGCTGTCCATCGGCGCCGCGGTCAATGACGTGTCGGTGGATTTCGACCGCTACTGGGCCAGCGACTCGGCCTATCCGGTAGACCGCATCCTGAAGAAAACAGCCCCCGGCGAGCTGGACGAGTTGGAGCAGGCCGCCGCCCGGGTCGAGCGCTCTCCCGAAGCCGCCGCCTACGCCGAGGCCATGCGCAAGCTGCCTTTCATCCAGCAGCTGCTACGCGGCGACCTGACGCTGGAATGGGCCGACACCCGCATGGTCAGCGACGATCCGCGCAAAACGCTGGGCACCGCCCCGCCGGAGGCGATGCTGCCGCATCAGCTGCATGAAATCCTGGGCACGCCCGGCACCGACCTGGAACTGGTATCACCCTACTTCGTGCCGACCGCGGTCGGCACCCAGTCCTTCGCGCAGATGGCGAAAAGCGGCGTCAAGGTCAAGGTGCTGACCAATGCGCTCGAAGCCACCGACGTGGCGGTGGTGCATTCCGGCTATGCCAAGCGCCGCAAGGACCTGCTGGCCGCCGGCGTCGAGCTCTTCGAGATGAAGCGCCAGGGCGGCGAGGTCGAGCGCAACAAGAGCATGGGTCCGTTCGGCAGCTCAGGCTCCAGCCTGCACGCCAAGACCTTCGCCGTCGACGGCAAGCGCATCTTCGTCGGCTCCTTCAACTTCGACCCGCGCTCGGCCAAGCTCAACACCGAATTGGGCTTCGTCATAGACAGCCCCACGCTGGCGCGGCACATTGCCGACGCCTTCGAGAAAGACATACCCAAGTCCGCCTACCGCGTCTGCCTGGATGACAAGGGCCAGCTCTACTGGCTGGAACAGCGCAACGGCGAAACCATACGGCATGACACCGAACCCGGCACCACGGTGTGGCAGCGCCTGTCGGTATGGTTCGTGTCGTTGCTGCCGCTGGAACCGCTGCTGTAGGCTGACATGGCGACCAACCTGGACCTGTTTGGCGACGATGGCGCGGCGCAAGGCGGACGCGTCGCGCTCGGCCCGCAAGCCGTGGTGCTGCGCGGTTTTGCCCTGCCGGTGATGGAGGCCCTGCTCGCCGGGGTCGACGCCGTGGCTGCGCAAGCGCCCTTCCGCCACATGGACACGCCCGGCGGCTACACCATGTCGGTGGCGCTGACCAATTGCGGACAGCTGGGCTGGACCAGCGACGCGCGCGGCTATCGCTATGCGCGCATCGACCCGCTCTCCGGCCAGCCCTGGCCCGCCATGCCCGAGGCCTTTTTGCGTTTGGCGCAGGCGGCTGCGGCCGAAGCCGGCTTTCCCGGTTTCGAGCCGGACGCCTGCCTGGTCAACCGCTACGAACCCGGCTCGCGCCTGTCGCTGCATCAGGACAAGAACGAGCGGGACTACGGCGCGCCCATCGTCTCGGTGTCCCTGGGCATGCCCGCCATGTTCCTCTTCGGCGGCGACCAGCGCACCGACAAGGCCAGCCGCACGCCGCTGTTCCATGGCGACGTCGTCGTGTGGGGCGGCGTCGACCGGCTGCGCTACCACGGCATCATGCCCATCAAGGAGCTGCCGCACCCGCGGCTGGGCAGCCAGCGCATCAACTTCACCATCCGCCGCGCCGGCTGAGCAGCCGCTCCGGCATGAGGGTTCCCCGCGTCTGGCCGGCCGGACGCGGCGGCTCTACTATTGCGCACCCTCATGCTCCGCCACCCGGAATCCCATGCGCACACGCACCGTCCTGGTTTTGCTCTGCACCCTGATATCGGCGCCTTCCTGGGCGGCTGAACCGCCCGCCGTGATCGAAAATTCGCTAGGCATGACCTTTGTCCGGGTGCCCGCCGGCACCTTCCAGATGGGCAGCGACGAAAGCCCCGAAGCGCTGGCGCGCGCCTATCCACTGTATCCACAGGACCGCTACGCCCAACTGTCGGACGAAGCGCCCGTCCATGCCGTGCGCATCACCCGCGCGTTCTACATGGAGCGCACCGAGGTCACCGTGGGCCAGTTCCGCCGCTTCATCGAAGCGTCCGGCTACGTGCCCGAATCGGAAGCCGACGGCACCGGCGGCTATGGCTACAACCCGCAGTACGACGCCGACAAGTCCGAACGCGGCGATGCCTTCGAAGGGCGCGACCGCCGCTATTCCTGGCGCAATCCCGGCTTCGCGCAGGGCGACGACCACCCCGTGGTCAACATCAGCTGGAACGACGCCACGGCGCTGGCGCGCTGGCTGACCCAGACCGAAGGCAAGGTCTACCGCCTGCCCACCGAAGCCGAATGGGAATACGCCTGCCGCGCCGGCACGCGCACCCGCTACCAGAACGGCGACGATCCCGCCGCCATGCCCGACATCGGCAACGGCTTCGACGCGGACGCCGCGCCGCTGTGGCCCAAATGGCAGGCGCACGCCTCCGCCCGCGCCGACGGCCATGCCTTCACCGCGCCCGTCGCCAGCTACGCGCCCAACGCTTTCGGCCTGTACGACATGCACGGCAACGCCTGGGAATGGGTCTCGGACTGGTATGGCGAGGACTACTACGCGCACTCGCCGGTGGACGACCCGCAAGGCCCCGCCAGCGGCAACGTGCGCGTGCGCCGCGGCGGCTCCTGGCATACCTGGGCGCTGTACACGCGCGCTTCCTACCGCAACTGGAACACGCAGGAAACGCGCTATCCGCTGGTGGGCCTGCGGCTGCTGCGGGAGGCGGATTGAGGCCGGGCCTGCGGCTAGAATAGACCGCAGCCCGTATTCAAAAAGAGTTGCCCATGCCGCCCGCCACGCCCAAACAGGACTGGATACTGCGCGCCGCGCCCTCGGGCCAGCTGGAGCGCATCGAGGCCTACTTCGGCGGCCATGGCTACGGCATGCACCGCCACGACACCTATGCCATCGGCCGCACCCTGTCCGGCGTGCAGAGTTTCCATTACCGCCGCGGGCTGCGGCACAGCCTGCCCGGCGGCACCATCGTGCTGCATCCGGACGAAGTCCACGACGGCCAGGCCGGCACCGAGGCCGGTTTCCATTACCGCATGATCTACGTGGAGCCGGCACTCATCCAGCAAATCCTGGGCGGACGGCCGCTGCCGTTCATTCCGGGCGGCATCTCGGCGGATCCGCGGCTGTACGCGGCCAGCGCCAGCCTGCTGCAGGACACGCATGAGCCCATCGACCCGCTGCAGGAAGACGATGCGCTGTACGAGTTGAGCCATGCCTTGTGCGCCGCGGCCGGCGCCAAGCCGGGACGCCGCAGCGCCGACTACGCCGCCGCCGAGCGCGCGCGCCAGTACATCCACGCCTCGCTCCAACAGTCCATCACCCTGGAACAGTTGGCCAGCGCCGCGGCCACGGACCGCTGGCGCCTGTCGCGCGACTTCCGCGCGCTGTTCGGCACCAGCCCGTACCGCTACGTGATGCTGCGCCGCCTAGCTCAGGCCCGGCGCCTGATCGCCGTGGGCATGCCGCTGGCGCAAGCCGCCGCCGCGTCAGGCTTCACCGACCAGAGCCATCTGACGCGCCGCCACGTCCAGACCTACGGCATGGCTCCCGACCGCTGGCGCCGCATGCTGAGCCGCTAGGCCTCCGGCTCCGCAAAGCTGCTCGATCGTACAAGACGCCGCCCGCGCGGCCTTCTATCCTGGGGTTTGTTCAACCCTCCATAAAGGCCGCGCCATGTCCGATATCCGCCCCGTCAACTTCGCCGACAAACTGGCGCGGTTCTCCGAACACTGGATGCCCAAGGTCGTCGCCGAGATGAACGACTACCAGTTCAAGCTGGTGAAGATCCAGGGCGAGTTCGTGTGGCACAGCCATGCCGACACCGACGAGACCTTCATCGTCATCGAAGGCCGCCTGCGCATCGAGCTGCGCGACGGCCATATCGACCTGGGCCCCGGCGAAATGGCCGTGGTCCCCAAGGGCGTGGAGCACAAGCCCTGTGCCCCCGAAGAAGTCAAAATGCTGCTGATCGAGCCGCGCGGCGTGCGCAATACCGGCGACCAGGGCGGCGAGCGCAGCGCCCCCAACGACGTCTGGATCTGAGCCGGCCGCCATCTGCTAAGGTGAAAGCCCACAAGGAGTAAGCCATGTCCAGAATCATGCTCGTCACCGGCGGTGGCCGCGGCATCGGCGCCGCTGTCGCCAAGCTGGCCGCCCGCCGCGGCTACGCGGTAGGCGTCAACTACCACGCCAACGCCGATGCCGCGCAAGCGGTGGTCGAGGAAATCGTGCAAGGCGGCGGCCGCGCCGTCACCCTGCAGGCCGATGTCTCGCAAGAGGACCAGGTGCTGCGCATGTACGACGAACTGGATCGGAAGCTGGGCCGCATCGACGCGCTGGTCAACAACGCCGGCATCCTGGAACAGCAGATGCGCGTCGACCAGATGAGCGCCGAGCGCCTGCTGCGCGTGCTGTCCACCAATGTGATCGGCGCCTTCCTGTGCGCCCGCGAGGCAGTGCGCCGCATGTCGACGCGCCACGGCGGCCCGGGCGGCGCCATCGTCAATGTCTCGTCCGCGGCTGCCCGCCTGGGTTCGCCCAATGAATACGTGGACTATGCCGCGTCCAAGGGCGCCATGGACACCATGACCATAGGCCTGTCCAAGGAAGTCGCGCCCGAAGGCATCCGCGTCAATAGCGTGCGTCCCGGCACCATCTACACCGACATGCACGCCAGCGGCGGCGAACCCGACCGCGTGGACCGCCTGAAGAGCGCGATCCCGCTGCGCCGCGGCGGCACCGTGGAAGAAGTGGCGGGCGCCGTCATGTGGTTGTTCTCGGACGAGGCCGGCTACACCAGCGGCTCCTTCATCGAGGTGTCCGGCGGCAGCTGAGGCGCCAGCTCCGACGCTACTTGGCGTCGGTGGAAATGACGCCGTGCTCCTGCCGGGCGGCAATGCGCGCCTCGACCCGGCGCAGCACTGCCAACACGAACAAGGCCATTAGCGTGCTGACCACGGCGGTGGCCTCGCGCCCCATGCCCGCCGCCGCGCCGATCGCGGCCGTCATCCAGATGCCGGCCGCGGTGGTCAGCCCGCGGATCTCGCGCTCGCCGCTGAGCTTGATGATGGCGCCGGCCCCCAGGAAGCCGATGCCGGCGATCACGCCTTGCAGCACCCGGCTCAGGTCGCCGACCTGCATGCCGCCCTGCAACGGCACCAGCACGAAGATCGCCGCCCCCAGCGCCACCAGCATATGGGTGCGCAGGCCCGCGTCCTTGCCGCTGCGCTCGCGCTCATAGCCCAGCAGGCCGCCCAGCAGCATCGCCACGCTCAGGCGCAGCACGATGCGGGTTGCCTCACCCACATCGGGGATGTCGGCGAACTCGCTGCGCACGGTGGACCAGATTTCCAGCCAGATTTCCGTCATCGCCGCCCCCTCGTGGGAAATGGTCGGACCAGCATAGCAGGCGCCACCCGACGGCCGCCATGCACCGCACGCACTGGCACATGTGGGCACAACTGGTTTACAACCGACCAGACGCCGCGCTGGGTCGCGGACGGAACTGACCGGAGGGTTACATGGATTTGCAGCTAGACGGTAAACGCGTGCTCATCACGGGCGCATCCAAGGGTATAGGCCTGGCTTGCGCGCTGGCCTTCGCCCGCGAAGGCGCCGAACCGGTACTGGTGGCGCGCGACGACGCAGCCCTGCGCACGGCGGTCGAGGCCATACGCGAGCAGACCGGCAAGCAGGCTCGCGCCGTCACGCTGGACCTGGCCCTACCCGGCGCGGCGCAACGCCTGAGCCAGGAAGCAGGCGATATCGACATCCTGGTGAACAATGCCGGCGCGGTGCCGGGCGGCGCTCTCGACCAGGTGCAGGACGAACGCTGGCGCGCCGGCTGGGAACTGAAAGTCCACGGCTATATCGATCTGGCCCGCCACTACTACCCACGCATGCGCGAAGCCGGCGCGGGCGTCATCGCCAACATCATCGGCATGGCGGGCTCGGCGCCGCGCGCCGACTACATCTGCGGTGCGGCGGGCAATGCCTCGCTCATCGCCTTCACCCGCGCCCTGGGCGGGGACGCGCCGCGCCACGGCGTGCGCGTGTTCGGCGTGAATCCCTCGCGCACCCGCACCGACCGGGTGCTGACGCTGGCCAAGCAACGCGCCCAGGCGCGCTGGAGCGATGAAAGCCGCTGGCAGGAAACCTTGTCGGACCTGCCCTTCGGACGTCTGATGGAACCCGGCGAAGTGGCCGACATGATCGTGTTCGGCGCCTCGCCGCGCGCGGGCTACCTGAGCGGCACGGTGATAGACCTGGACGGCGGCGAACAGTACGCGCGCTGAAGCCCGTCCGGCGCGCGCGCAGGCCCGACTAGGCGGCCTGGCGCCAAGCCGCCAGCAGCCCGGGCAGTGCGGCCATGTCGGTGAACACGTGGGCCACGCCCACATCGCGCAAGGCCTCGGCGCCGCTATGGCCGTTGGCGTCCGGGCTGTAGCCGAACACGGTGGCGCCGGCGGCCACTCCGGCGGTGGCGCCAGTCACCGTGTCTTCCACGATGGCGCAGCGCCTGGGGTCCACGCCCAGCGCCTGCGCCGCCGCCAGGTACACGTCCGGATAGGGCTTGCTGCGCGGCATTTCGTGGCCGCTGAAGACGCGTTCACGGAAGCAATCGGCAATGCCGACCTTGGCCAGCTGCAGCTCCACCTTGCGGCGGTCCGCGCCCGAAGCCACGGCGATGCGGCCGTCCAAGGCCGCGTGCAGCGCCCGCACCGCGTCCGGCGCGCCGGGGATCTCGAGCAGGTCCCGGTCCAGCGCGGCGTTGCGGCGCAGGCGGAACTGGTCGAACCAGTCGGGGGTGATGGTGGCGCCCGTGCGGGCCTCGATCAGCGGCAGCTCGTCCCTGACGGCTTTGCCCGTGAAGATCTGCATGGTTTCCGCATGCGTGATGCTCCAGCCCAATTCATTGAGCATCTCGGTCAGCACGCGGCTGGTGATGGGTTCGGAATCGACCAGAACGCCATCGCAGTCGAACAGCACGGCATCGAAGGGGAAATCAGTCATTGCGGCAAGGTCGGAAAGGTCCATGAAGCGGGTAAGCATACTGCAAGCCTCCCCGCGTCCAGGTCGAAGCGCCGCCGCGCTCACCCCGCCGGCGACAGGAACGGCAGCAAGTGCTCCAGGAAGGCTTCGTGGCATTCCTCGGTGACGAAGTGGCCGCAATCCGCAATGATCGCCCCCTGCAAGTTCCTGGCGTTCCCGCGCATGGTGACCAACGGCGCGTCGCGGGTCGCATGCTCGGCGCCGATGGCCAGCGTAGGCATTTCCAGCATGCGCTTGGCGCGCAGCGTGTTCTGCCGGATGGTCTCCGGGATGGCGCGGTAATAGGCGAATCCGCCGCGCAGCCCGCCGGGCGCCGCATAGGCATCGATGTAGACCTCGGCCGCGACCCGATCGCGGCGATGCGACCACTTGTCGAACATGAAGGTGAGGTAGGCCTTCTCCCTGCCTGCGATCAGCGTCTCGGGCAAATCTTGCAACTGATTGAACATGAAGTGCCACAGGAAGACGTTCTCCTGCGGCGGCGCGAAGATGGTGGGTGCCGGCGCCAGTCCCGGGATGACGGCCTCGGTCAAAGCCAAGCGGCTCACCGCCTGCGGAAAATCGCTGGCCAGCGCGTAAGCCACCCACATGCCGATATCGTGGCCCACCACCTGGTAGCGCGCATGCCCCAGCTGCGCCATCAACTGGTGCAGCGTGGCGGCGATCGCACCGGTGTCATAGCCGGATGCAGGGCGGTCGGAATCGCCAGTCCCGGGCGGATCCACCGCGATTGCCTGATAGCCGGCCTGCGCCAGCGCCGCCATGATGTGGCGCCACGTGTACCAGGTCTGGGGCCAGCCCGGAATCAGCAGCACCGGCGTACCCGCGCCCGCCGTGGCACAGTGGATGCGGTGCCCGTTGACCAGGACGTACTGGTGCGCGAAGGCGTCGAAAGAAGAATTCTGGTGTGTCATTGTTGCTGTCCGATGCGGCGCAAGGCCGCTCATGCGATGCCCAGCAGGGCGTTGATCTGTTGCTTGTCGATGGCGGCGCCAGCGAAATCGTCGAACACCTTGGACGTGACCGGGATGATGTGGCGGTTGATGAACTCCACCCCTTCGCGCGCGCCGGTCTCCTGGTCCTTCAGGCAGCACTCCCATTCCAGCGTGGCCCAGCCCTGGTAGTCGTATTGCGCCAGCTTCGAGAAGATCGCCTTGAAGTCCACCTGCCCGTCGCCCAGTGAGCGGAAGCGGCCGGCCCGATTTATCCAGGACTGGTATCCGCCATAAATGCCCTGCCGGCCGGTCGGATTGAATTCGGCATCCTTCACATGGAACATGCGGATGTGATCCTTGTAGATGTCCAGGTACTCCAGGTAGTTCAGCTGCTGCAGCACGAAGTGGCTGGGGTCGAACAGGATGGCGCAACGCGCATGGCCGCCCACGCGCTCACGGAACATCTCGAACGAAATGCCGTCGTGCAGGTCTTCGCTGGGATGGATCTCGAAGCACAGGTTCACGCCCTGCTCTTCGCACTCGTCCAGGACCGGGAGCCAGCGCTTGGCGAGTTCATCGAAGGCCGCTTCGATCAAGCCTTCGGGACGCTGCGGAAACGGGAACAGATAGGGCCAGGCCAGCGAGCCCGAGAACGTGCCCATCTCGGTCAGCCCCAACCTGCGCGATGCGCGCGCCGTGTCCAGCAGGCCTTGCCGCGCCCAAGCCGTCCGGGCTTGCGGATTGCCGCGAGCCTCGGGCGGCGCGAAGTTGTCAACCATGGCATCGTAGGCGGGATGCACCGCCAGCGACTGGCCGTAGATGTGGCTGGTCAGTTCGCTGATCACCAGGCCATGCTCGGCCAGCGTGCCCTTGATGTCATCGCAATAGTCCTGGCTGGCGGCCGCCGTCGCGGCGTCGAAGAAGCGCTGGTCCCAGGCTGGAATCTGCAGGGCCTTGAAACCCACGCCCGCCGCCCATTCGGCGATGGCGGGCAGGCTGTTGAAGGGAGCGACGGCGTCGCTGAACTGGGCCAGGTGCAGGCTGGGGCCTTTGATCGTTTGCATGATTTTTTAAACCTAATTGTTTGTCGAACGACAAAGAATAGACGATGAACGGGTGCGACTGCAAGCGCCGGCTCCGTGCACATAGCCGCGCAGGCGCGGCGTTACACTGCGCCTCAGTTCATTTCAACGAGACCGTCATGGCAGGCAGACCCAGAGAATTCGACCGCGACCTGGCGCTTCAGCAAGCAATGCTTGCGTTCTGGAAGCAAGGCTACGAGGGCACGTCGATGGCGGACCTGGTGGCGGCGACGGGACTGGCTTCGGCACGCCTCTACGCCGCCTTCGGCTCCAAGCAGGACTTGTTCCGCGAAGCCGTGGCGCGCTACGAGGCGGGCGACGGCGCCTTCGCCGAGAAGGCGCTGGAAGACACCGAAGGCGTGCGCGACGCCATCGCCAAACTGCTGGCCGACGCGGTAGCCACCTACACCCGACGCGGCCGTCCGCAAGGCTGCATGGTGGTGTCGGCCGCCACCAATTACGCCGCGGAAAACGAAGCCGTCATGGCATGGCTCACCAGCCATCGCAAGGCGCGCACGCAGTGCATCATCGACCGCCTCGAGGCCGCATTGCAGGCGGGTGAACTCAAACCCGGCACCGATGTGCAGGCCTTGGGCGACTACTACGCCGTGGTGCTGCACGGCCTCTCGGTGCAAGCGCGGGACGGCGTCGGCCGGGCCCGTCTCCTGGCCATGATCCCGCCTGCCCTGAGCGCGCTGGACGCCGTCATGCGCTAGCCCTGGCCCTGGGGCGCGAGCCTCTCCGGGGACATCGGGTCAAATCGTCCCCCATTCTCTTTAATTGCATTTTGACAATTCAATATGCAAAATGGCGGCTATGGACACCATCACCGCCACGCCCCGCCATGCCCGCTTCACCCTGAACGGCGCCCGCCATACCTGCCTGGACTTGCCCGGCATGTACGGCGCCGAGTACTTCCGCCTGCCCGTGGTGCTGCGGCTGCTGCTGGAGAATGCGCTGCGCAACATGCAAGGCACGGAACGTGACGCCGCTACCGCGGCGCTGTTCGAATGGCTGGAGCACGGCACCAGCGAAGCCGAGATCGCCTTCCAGCCCGGGCGCGTGCTGATGCACGACACCACCAGCACCCCGGCGCTGGTCGACATCGCCGCCATGCGGGATGCCCTGGCCGAAGCCGGCGTGGATCCTTCCACGCTGAATCCCGTGCTGCCCGTGGACGTGTCGGTCGATCATTCGCTGGCGGTGCAGTCCTATGCGCGCGCCGATGCGGCGTCGTTGAACCTGGACCTGGAACTGCGCCGCAACGCCGAGCGCTACCGCTTCCTGCGCTGGGCCTCCAAGGCCCTGTCCAACGTGCGCATCCATCCGCCAGGCACGGGCATCATGCACACCATCAACCTGGAGCAACTGGCCACCGTGGTCTGTGCACGGGAAGACGGCGACGCCATCGCTCTGCATCCGGACATGATGATAGGCACCGACAGCCACACGCCCATGGTCAACGGCATCGGCGTGCTAGGTTGGGGCGTGGGCGGCCTGGAAGCGCAGACCGTGATGTTCGGCCTGCCCACCCTGCTGCGCATTCCCGATGTCATCGGCGTGCGCCTGAGCGGCGCGCTGGCGCCGGGAGTCAGCGCCACCGACCTGGCGCTGACCGTAACCCAACGCCTGCGCGCGATCGGAGTGTCGGGAGAATTCGTGGAGTTCTACGGGCCGGGCGTGGCCACGCTGCCGGCCGGCAGCCGCTGCGTGGTCGCCAATATGGCGCCCGAGTACGGCGCCACCACGGGCTACTTCCCGATAGACGCGCAAACGCTGGCCTACCTGCGCCAGACAGGCCGGCCCGAAGCGCTGATCGCGCGGGTAGAAGCCTACGCCGAACACGCCGGCATCGGCTACGACCCCGCCGCCGAGCCGCGCTACACCCGCGTCGTCGACATCGCGCTGGACCGCGTGCAGATGCATGTGGCGGGCCCCAGGCGGCCGCAAGACCTGCATCCCTACGGCCACACCAGGGCGATCCTGGCGGAACTGGCCTTCACGCCCACGGCCGCCGCTGGCGGCCTGCCCCGCCACGCCATCGCGATCGCCGCCATCACCAGCTGCACCAACACCTCTGATCCACGCCTGTTGACCGCCGCCGGCCTGCTGGCCCGCAAGGCGCGCCAAGCCGGCCTGCGCGTGCCCGCCTGGGTGAAGACCTCGCTCGCGCCCGGTTCGCCCGCCGCGTCCGCATACCTGGCGCGCGCCGGACTGCTGGACGATCTGGCCGCCGTGGGCTTCGACATCGTGGGCTACGGCTGTACTACCTGCATCGGCAATTCCGGGCCCCTGCCTGAAACCGTGCGCGTTGCCATGGCGGCCGGCTCGGTCCATCCCGTGGCGGTGCTGTCCGGCAACCGCAACTTCGCCGGCCGCATCCATCCGGACCTGGACCTGGGCTTCCTGATGTCGCCGGCGCTGGTGATCGCCTACGCGCTGACGGGCGATGCCGAACGCGACCTGAGCCGCGAACCCGTGCAGACCGGTCCCGATGGCCGCCCCATCCACCTGCGCGAGCTCTGGCCTGCCGATGCCGACGTCGACGCCGCGCTGGCCGCCGGGCAGCAACCGGCCGATTACCGCCACGCCTTCCAGATCGCCAGCGCCAACCCGGCATGGCAGGCCCTGCAATCGCCGGACTCGGCGCGTTTTCCCTGGGACCCGGCCTCCACCGCCCTACGCCGCCCGCCCTTCGCCAGCGTCGACGAGGCCGGCCAGCTGGGCCGCTACACGGCGCATCCGCTGCTGGTGCTGGGCGACGATGTGACCACCGATCATCTGTCGCCCGCCAGCGCCATACCGCCAGACAGCCCGATCGCCGACTTCCTGGTCGAACGCGGCGACGACCGCAACGACCTGAACGTGTTCGCCTCGCGGCGCGGCAACTGGCAGGTGATGCTGCGCGCGGCCTTCTACAGCAGGAGCCTGGTCAATCTGCTTTGCCCCGGCGCGCCGGTAGGCCATACGCTGCACGCGCCCAGCGGCCGGGTGGAGCCGATCTGGGAGGCCGCCGGCCGCTACGCCCGGGCTGGCCAGCCCGTGGTCCTGGTGGCGGGCGAACGCTACGGCACGGGCTCCTCGCGCGACTGGGCCGCCAAGGGCCAGCGCCTGTTGGGCATTCGCGCGGTGCTGGCGGTCAGCTTCGAACGCATCCACCGCTCCAACCTGATCGGCATGGGCGTCCTGCCCCTGCGCCTGCCCGCGGGCGTCACGCCGGCCACGCTGCGGATCCGGCCCGGCGACCGGATCGAGATCGACGCCCAGGCCGTCGCGCTGGCGCCGCGCATGGCCGTGGCGGTGCGCATCCTGCGCGCAGGCGGCGCCGTCGAGACGCTACAGGCCACGGCAGCGGTCGAGACCCGGCTGGAAGTCAGGCTGCTGCGCATGGGCGGCGTCATTCCCGCTATCCTCTCGGACACCATTCATTCCGCCGCCCGCCACGCATGAGCGCCCAAACCAATACCGCCGCGAAAATCCTGGCCCTGATCCAGGAAGACCGCCTGCCCGCGGGTGCGCACCTGACCGCGCAGAAGCTCGCCGACCGGCTGCGACTGTCGCGCTCGCCCGTCAACGACGCGCTGGACGTCCTGGAGCAACGCGGCGTCGTTTCGCGCAAGCCCAACCGCGGCTATTTCCTGGCGCAGGATCACGCGACGCTGGCGCAAGCGCATGAGGATCTGGCGCCGCCCTCCGTCGACGACGTCGTCACGCACAGCTACTTCAAGCTGGCCGACGAACTGCTGCGTGGCGCGCTGCCCATGCAGTGCAGCGAGGCGCTGCTGCGCGCGCGCTATGGCCTGACGGCGGCGCAGACGCAGGCCCTGCTGGGCCGCATCGCGCAGGAAGGCTGGGCCGAGCGCAGACCGGGCTATGGCTGGGAGTTTTCATCCATGATGACCACGCCCGACAGCCTGCTGCAGTCCTATCGATTGCGGCTGGCGCTGGAGCCGGCGGCGCTGCTGGAACCGGGCTTCCGCATCGATAAACAAGTGCTGGCGCGCTGCCGCGCCGCCGAGCAACACCTGCTGGACGGCGGCATCGCCACCGACACCGCGGACCAGCTGCATGAACGCGGCGTGCGCTTTCACGAATCGCTGGTGGAAGCCTCGGGCAACCCCTTCTTCATCGACGCCATCAAGCGCGTCAACCGCGTGCGCCGGCTGCTGTCCTACCGCTCCATGCAGGACCGCGGCCGCTACCGGCAGCATTGCGACCAGCACCTGGCCATCCTGGATCTGCTGGAACGCGAACGCAATGAAGAGGCCGCAGCGGAACTGGCCAACCATCTGCGCAGCACGCTGGACAACCTGGCCCGCATCAGCGGCATCCTGGCATCCTAGGCCGGCAAGTTCCGCTCAAAAGTCCATCGACGCGGACAGCATCAGCGTGCGCGGCACGCCTTGGGAAATCGTGCCGTACGACGCCACGCCCGACCAATAGGCCCGGTTGAAGACGTTGACCACATTCGCCCGCAGCGTGATGTCCTTGCCGTAGACTTTGGCGGCGTAACGCGCGCCCAGATCGAACGTGGTCCACGAAGGCACCGACTGCGTATTGGCCTGATTGATGTACTCGCTGCCGGTGTGCATCATGCTGCCGGTCAAGGTCAGGCCCGCGACCCATGGCGTATCCCATTCCGCGCCCAGGTTGACCGACACCTTGGGTACGCCCACGGGCCGGTTGCCCACCACGGCGCTATTGCCGGCGCGCGTCAGTTCCGCGTCCAGCAAGGTCACCCCCCCCAGCAGGCGCAGGCCGCGCCATGGTTCGCCGGCCAGGTTCAGCTCCAGGCCGCGGTTGCGCTGCTCGCTGTCGGCGCCGTAGACGCCGTTGGTCAACTGGCCGCTGGGCTTCGTGATTTCGAAGGCGCTCAGGGTCAGCATGGCGCCGTCCAGGTCCACCTTCACTCCCACCTCCTTTTGCCTGGCCTTGTAGGGCTTGAACACCTGGCCGGCGTTGGACGCGGTGGCCGGCGCCACATCGCCCTTGCTCAGGCCTTCGATGTAGTTGGCGTACAGCGAGACATTGCTCCAGGGCTTGACCACGATGCCCGCCAGCGGCGTGGTCGCGCTCTCGTCATAGCTGACGGTGCGCGCGCCGGTCGTGGCGTTGAAGTTGCGCGATTCGATGCGCTGCTGGCGCACGCCCAAGGTCAGCTGCGCGCGCTCGTCCAGGATGCTGAGCGTATCGGCCAGCGCCAGGCCGGAAAGGTCCGATGACGAAATCTTTGGCACATAGGCCGGAGCGGGAATGTATTGCTCAGGGCGCGTGATCGGATGATAGATGTTGGACGTGAGCGGCGTGCCCATCACGCTGGCCTGCTTGTTCCGGTCGCTGTACAGGCTGCCCATGAAGCTGATGGCGTGGCGCACCGGCCCCGTGTCCAGCTTGGCGCGCAGCCCCGCGTTGTAGGTGCTGCGGTTGACCTCGAACCGGAAGTTGTTTGGCGTGACGACCGTATCGCCGGCCGCGTTGACGATGGTGGGCGTCTGGTCCGACAGGCGCGAGACATCGGTGTCCGAGCCGCCAGCGTCGGCAAAAACCGTCAAGCGGTCGCTGATGTCGTACTCGACCCGCAGCAGCGCCGATTGGCCATCGGACTTCCACCAGCCCCAGGGCTGGGTGGCATTGCGCCGTCCGTCCGCCGCATGCGGCACGTCTATGCCGGTGGCCACCAGGAAAGGCCGCGTGGGCGCGTCGATCTTCTCATTCTGCGTCAGCAGGTCCAGCGAGGCGCGCAGCCGCTCGCCCTGGTAATCCAGCGACAAGGCGCCGATGTCGGTGCGCGAATACAGATTGTCCAGCGGCGTATCGCCCTGGCGGTGCATGCCGTTGATGCGCACGCCCCATTCGCCATCCTTGCCGAAGCGGCGGCTCAGGTCCGCGCGCGCGCCGAATTGCGAATCGCCCACATAGTCTGCGGACACGCGGCTCAGGTCCTCCGGCAGCGCCCGCTTGGGCACCATGTTGATCACGCCGCCCACGCCGCTATTGGGCGACATGCCGTACAGCAGCGCCGCCGGCCCTTTCAGCACTTCGACCCGTTCGATGTAATCGGTAAAGACGTGATAGTTGGGCGCTACGCCATAAACCCCGTCAAACGCGATCTCGCCCAGATTGCCTTCGCCGATGGGAAAGCCGCGGATGTAGAACGAATCGGTCACGCCGCCGATCTGCCCCGTGAAGCGCACCGAAGGTTCAACGTTCAGCGCGTCGGCCAAGGTTACCGCCTGGCGGTTCGCCAGCAGCTCCGAGGTGTAGCTGGTGACGTTGAACGGCGTATCCATCACGTCGCGATTGCCCAGCAAGCCCAGGCGTCCGCCCCTGGCTACCTGGCCGCCCTCGTACTCGGCCGGCAAGGCGAACGGGGCCGCGCTCGCGCCGGCGACGGTGACCGTCGGCAGCACGGTTGCCGATTCATCCTGCCCCGAAGGCAGCTTGCGCAGGGAATAGGCGCCGCCGCCCTGCTCCGACAAGGCATAGCCCGACCCTGACAGCAAACGGGAGAAGCCTTCCTTCACCGTATAGGCGCCGTCCAGCCCGTTGCTGCGCAGCCCCGACACCAGCGCCGGATCGAACGACAGCGGCACCCCCGCGGCGGCGGCGAACTGGGCCAGCGCGTCGCCCAGGGGGCCCGCCGGAATCGCGTAGGATTTACGCGCCGCGACGCTGACGGCTTCGGCGGCCGTGGCCGGCGCCGCCGCCCCCGCCGCGGCCAACAGCGCCAGTCCCATGCCGACGGCCCGGGCCACCGCCGCCAGAGGCGGCAAAACGCTTGTTCCACGAGCCGGACGTGGCGAACGGGAGTTGCGGGAAACCATGAAGCTATCCTTCGTAAGGGTCGGGGTGGCGCGCGGTTCGCGGCGGTTCACCCGGTACACCGGACGAAGCAGAAAAAAGTATCAGCTCAATCGCGATTAATTTGTAACGGCGGCGCGGGGCACAACCGTCGTCCAGTACGGCGTGATCCGGCTCACCCTCACGGGCAGGGTTTTTTCCAGCAACCGCAAGCTGGCATCGATGTCGTTCAAGGGAAAAGCCCCCGACACCCGCAGCCCCGCCACCGCCCGGTCGCAGCGCAGCACGCCCCGGCGATACCGCCCCAGTTCATCCACCAGGTCCGCCAGCCGCCAGTTGCGCGCGGCCAGCATGCCTTGCTCCCAGGATGCCGCCGTCGCGTCCACCGCCGCCAGGGGCTGCACCTCGCGCCGATTGAAGACGGTCTGCTGTCCAGCCGGCAGCACCGTGGCGCTGCCTCCTGCCGACCTGGGCCGGATCTCCACTGCTCCCTCGAACACCGCCACGCGCACAACGCTCCCTTCATCGCGCACCATGAAGCGCGTGCCCAGCGCGCGGATTGCTCCCTGCGCGGTCTGGACCACAAAGGGCCGCTGCAGCTGCGGCGTATCGCGGCCCGTGGTCAGCAGGATTTCGCCTGCCCGCAGCCACAGCGTGCGCTGTTGCGCGGTGTAGTCGATGTCCACCGCGCTGGCGGTGTTGAGCACCAGCTGCGTGCCGTCGGCCAGTTCCATGCGGCGCTGCTCGCCGGTCGCGGTGCGCGCATCCGCGCTCCATTCCCGCCAGGGCAGCTCGCGTCCGCCCAGCCAGGCCGCAGGCCCCAGCACCAGCAGGCCGGCCAGCGCCCGCAGCGCCTGCCGGCGTCCCGGACGATCCAGCCGCCGCAAGGTATCTCCGGCGATCCTCGGCGGGACCAGCCCGAAGCCGCGCAACATGTCCTCGGCCCGCTGCCAGGCGGCGGCATGCGCAGCGCTGCGTGCGCGCCAGCGGTCGAACGCCTCGCGGTCCGACGGCGACAAGGTCTCGGATTGAAAGCGCACCAGCCAGCCGGCCGCTTCCTTCAGGATGGCGGGATCGATCACAGGTCGGTCTGACTGGCGATCAGGCAAGCGGTCAGCGCTGCCTGCATATGGCGCTTGACGGTGGATAGCGACACGCCCAGGCCCTGCGCGATCGCGTCATAGCCCATGCCCTCGAATTGCGACAGCAGGAAGATCTCGCGGGTTTTGGCGGACAGCTTGCGCAGCGCGGCGTCGATGGCGCCCAGGGTCTCCAGGATCAAGGCGCGGGCCTCCGGCGAAGGCGCTTCCTGCTCGGGCAGTTGCGCGACGGCGGCCAGATAAGCCTCTTCCAGCGCGCGGCGGCGCCAGTGGTCCACCACCAAGCCCTTCGCGATATGGGTCAGCAGCGCGCGCGGTTCGGCGCCGGCTTCCGTCCGGCGCCGCCCGGCCATCAAGCGCACGAAGGTATCGTGGGCCAGATCCGCCGCGTCGAAGGAATTGCCCAGCTTCTTGCGCAGCCAGATCGACAGCCAGCCGTGATGGTCACGATAGAGCTTCGCGACGGGATCGGCGGGCGGGGAATCGGACGTAGGCAAGGCGCACCTGGCAATAGAATGCAAATAGGAACCATTCATATTCTATCGTATGTACGCGCCCCGCCCCGGGCGCCATGGCCGCCTACAGCTTGGGCGCGTAGCGCAGCGTCAGCATCACGTTGCGGGGCTCGCCGTAATAATTGTTGCTGCTGAGCGTGTTGTACGAAGGCACGTAGTACTTCTTGTCGAACACATTGTTGAGGTTCAGCCCGATGCTCAGTTCCGGCGTGGCCTGGTAGCCCAGCCGCGCGTTCCAGATCGAGAATCCGGCCATGGTGAACTTGCGGTCCGAACTGATCGTATGCGTCTGCGTGTTGACGCCGGCGCCCACGCTCAGGCGGTTTAACGAGCCCGGCAGCCTGTAGTTGGCCCACAGGCGCAGCATGTGCTTGGGCGTCCAGGTATTGAAGACCTTGCCCTGGTTGTCGGGGTCGTCCAGATACTTGGTGGTGTTGTAGGTATAGCCGGCATACAGCTCCAGGCCCTTGACGACTTCGCCCGAGACCTCGGCCTCCAGGCCCTGACTGCGCACCTTGCCCGCCGCGCGCGAGCAATACCAGCCATCGCACGCAAAGCCGGCGTCGTAGTCGTTGACCGCGCGGTTCTTGTGGTCGTAGCGGAACAGCGCCAGCAGCGTATTGACGCGGCCGTCCGCGAGTTCGCCCTTGACGCCGATTTCGTAGTTGTTGCCCTCGATGGGCTTGAGCAGGCTGCCCGCTACGCTGCGCTCGGTCTGCGGTTCGAACACCGTCGTGTAGCTGGCGTAGGCCGACCAGTTGTCGCTCAGCGAGTACACCAGGCCGGCGTAAGGAATGAAACGTCCCGAGGTGCTGGACGTGGTGGCGCTGCCGCCGCCGCTATAGGTGTAGTCGTACCAGCCGACGCGTCCGCCGCCGATCAACGCCAGGGATTCGACGGGCTTGACGCGCCAGGTGCCGTAAATGCCCTTCTGGCGGATGTCGTAGGCGCTGCGCGAGTCATAACCGCTGGCCTGGGCGATGGTGTCGATGTCCTGCCAGGGACGATGATGGTCGATATCGAAGATATTGCCGCCGTCCTGCCAGACCCGCGTGAACCGGTCCTGCGTGGTCAGCTTGGAATAGTTGGCGCCGACCACGACCTCTTGCTTCATCCCCAGGGCGGTAAAGTCGCCGCTGACCGACATGTCGAGCCCGCGCTGCTTGCTATGGAAGTCCACGCCGAAATCGCCATAGGACAGCCCGCTGCCGTCCGCCTGCACAGAATCCGCGACGCGCTGATGCACGGTCGTGTTCTTTTCATTCATGGCTACGCCGGCCAGCTTGAAGCGCCATGCGTCGTTGAAGCGGTGCGCGAGGTCGGCGTAAAAAATGGTCTGGTCGTTCTTGGCGCGATTCCAGGTCGAACCCGTGAAGGTCGAACGCGGCAGGTCGATATCGCCCCCGTCCGCGTAGCGGGGATAGCCCACGAACATCGGTCGCGAGCGGCTGTACCGGTTGCTGATCCCGATGCCTACCGTGGTGTCATCGGTGATGTCATAGTCCAGCGCGGCGTACAGGTTGCGCGTCTTTTCCCACACATAGTCGATGTAGGAATGGCTCTGGTCTTCATCCAGCACCACGCGGCCGCGCAAGGTGCCCGATTCGTTCAAGGGACTGCCCGCGTCCAACTGCAGGCCGTAGTGATCCCAGGAGCCGGCCTTGGCCGTTACCACCACCGCAGGCTCCGCCCCGCCGCGCTTGCGCACCAGGTTGATCGCACCGCCCGGGCTGCCCGCCCCCTGCAACAGGCCGGCGGCGCCGCGCAGGATTTCCACGCGGTCATAGAACACCAGCGAGTCCTGCTCCCAGTTGCCCAGGCTGTAGCTGTTGCGCAGCAAGGACACGCCATCGTATTGCAGCAGGTCCACGGGGAATCCGCGGGCGTTGATCGCCACACCGGATCCCACGCCCTGCACGCCCACCATGCCGGTGGTGTTGTTCACCGCGTCCGGCAGGCTGACCATGTCCTGGTCATCCATGCGCTGGCGGGTCAGCACGGTGATGGATTGCGGAATGTCTTTCAAGGCCTGCGCCGTCTTGCCAATGGTGACGGCCGGCGAAGTGTAGGAACCCGTGCCATCCGTGGTGGTGGCATAGCTGCCCGTCACCGTGACCGGCGCCAAGGTCGCGGCCGCCCCCGCCGCCGCCGCTTGTCGCAGGCGGTAGCCGCCCTCGGGGCGGGCGACGGCTTCCAGCCCGGTGCCGGCCAGCAGGCGCTGCAGCGCCGTGTCGACGGCATAGGAACCCGTCACGCCCCCCGTCGCGGCGCCTGCCGTCAACGCAGGATCGGACGCCACCATGACGCCGGCCTGCATACCGAACGCGCCCAGCGCCGCGCCTAGCGGGCCTGCTTCGATGCTGAAGGCAACGACGCGCTGCCCGGACGCTGGCGCCTGGGCAAGCGCGGCGGCCGGCCACAAGGCCGCAACCATGACGCCAGGCAAGGCGCAGCGCAGCGCGGCGCTCAAGGCCGTGCGCGGCAAGGGAAGGCGGGCGAGGACCGCGGCGCGGACTAGACGAGAAGACATGAATGGGTTCCCTGGCTCATGAAGAATCGGCGCAGCCTGAAGACCGGCTGCATTCTCTACATGAAGCGCGAGATCGGGATATCCGCCGCCGCTGTTACAAAATAACCTGGCCACGCACGATTCACGCCAATCCCACGGTGACCCAGTAGCGGGTATAGCGGCGCACGCGCACCGGCAGGACTTCCTGCAACATGGCCAGCACCTGGTCGCTGTCCGCCAGCGGAAACGCTCCCACCACGCGCAGGCCGGCCGCCTCGCCCGAACAACTCAAGCGGCCCGGACGATAACGTCCCAGTTCGTGCAGAAAGTCAGATAGCGGCATCTCATCGGCGATCAGCATTCCATCCAGCCACGCCGAGCTAGCCGCTTCCAGAGGCCCGGCGGCAAAGCCGCCAGCGGCCGAGAACTCCGCCTGCCCGCCGGCCGGCACCCGCCGCGGCGCATCGTTCGGATCCAGGCCGCGCACGTCCACCGCGCCTTCCAGCACCGCTATCCGCATGCGGCCGTCTTCCAGGCCCCGCACCAGGAAGCGCGTGCCCACCGGCGTCAGCACGCCGGCGCGCGTGCGCACCGTGAAAGGCCGGCCCAGCGGATCGCGCCCGGTGGTCACCTGGATCTCGCCTTCCAGCAGGACAAGTTCGCGCCGGCTCGCCGTGTAGCGCAGGTCCACCGCGCTGGCAGTGTTCAGTTCCAGCAGCGTGCCGTCCGGCAGCGTCACGGCGCGCCGCTCGCCGGTGCCGGTCCGCATATCTGCCGACAGCGCACGCACGGCGCCGCTTTGGCTCACGCCCCAGCCGCCCAGGCCCAGGCCAGCCGCCGACACCATCCAACGGATGGCGTTGCGGCGCGACTGGATCAACGGCGCTTGCCGCAGCGTGCGCGCGGCCACCTCGCCGCCGGCTCCAGCAACGCCCGCCGCCACATCGCGCGTCAATGCGTTCAGCCGTTGCCAGGCCAGCTCGTGCGCGGGCTGCGCCCGGCGCCAGTTTTCAAAACGCCTGCGGTCTTCGTCGGTCGCGTCCTCGCGCAGCCGCGACCACCAATCGGCGGCCTGGCGGACGATCTTGGGATCGACGGTTCCCGCTTCCGGCGCATGCGGCCGCAGCAGCTTGGCGTTTTCCATCCGGCCCGGTCTCAACCGTAGACGGCCGTGTAGCAATGCACCAGCGCGCGGGCCAGGGACTTCTGCACGGCGTTGGGCGTCAGGCCCAGCCGCTCGCCGATTTCGGCATAGGACATGCCGTCCACCTGCGCCATCAGGAAGATCCGGCGGCTGTTCATGGGCAGGCTGTCGAGCAGTTCGCAAACCTGTTCCAGGGCTTCCAGGATCAGGGCGCGCGCCTCGACCGAGGGCTCCACCGCCACCGGCTGCAACGCCACCGATTCGGCATAGGCCGCTTCCAGCGCGGCCCGCCTGGCCCGGCCGATCAGCAAGCGCGTGGCGATGGTGCGCAGATAGGCGCGCGGTTCGTTCAGCGGTTCGCGAAGGTCGGCGCGGATCAGCCGTTCAAACGTGTCGTGCGCCACGTCGGCCGCGTCGGACACATTGCCCAGCTTGCGTTGCAGCACGCTGCGCAACCATTGATGGTGAGCCTGATAGACCGATTGCACCTCGGCGCGAGGAGCGAAGGTAGAGGATGGCATGACGGTGCGCCCGGGCGTCGCGGCCAGACGTTCCCACTTAATGAAAATGATTCGCAATTATAATTATCTTCGGCCTCTTTACAAGAACCATGACGGGAAGCCCGCGGCGGCATGCCGCAAGCCGCGCCGGGCCCGCCCCGGCGCGCGCTGCGCAATCAGAACTTGGCGGTCAGGTTGACGAACACACTTCTGGGCTCGCCGTAATAGACCTGGTTGCCCACGCCGCCCAGGTAGTACTTCTTGTCGAACAGGTTGTTCAGGTTCATCTGCGCGGACAGGCGTGAATTGAAGTCGTAGCGCGCCATCAGGTTGTAGATCGCGTAGGCCTTCTGCTTGACCGTGACCATGCTGTCGCCAGCGCTGACTTCGGAATAGCTCGACAGCTGCCAGTTGACGCCTCCGCCCACCGTCAGACGGCTCCATTCCCCCGGCAGTCGGTAAGTGGTGAACAACCTGGCCACGGCGCGCGGACGCTCGGGGTTGACCGACACGCCCTGCGCGTCGCGGCTGGTGTAGTAGGTGCCACCGGCATAGGCGTTCCAGCCCTGCGCCAGTTGTCCGCTCACTTCCAGCTCGATGCCCTTGGTGGTGACGCCATCGGCGGTCGTGTAGGCTTGATCCGGCGTGCCCGGCACCAGCTTGTCGCCGTCCAGCACCGCCACCTTGCTTTGCTTGACCTTGAACAGCGCAACGGACGCATTCAACCTGCCGTCCAGGTATTCGCCCTTCAGGCCCACCTCGTAGTTCTGGCCCTGCACCGGGTCCAGATAGTTGCCGCTGCTGTCGCGGTTGTCCTGCGGCTGGAAGATGTCGGTATAGCTGGCGTAGGCAGAGTAGGTGTCGTTCAGGTCGACCACCAGGCCAGCATATGGAATGAACTGGGAGTCCTTTTGATCGCGCGTGGGCGACCTCGATTCCCAGGTCGCGTAGCGGCCGCCGGTTATGGCGGTCAGGTTGTCGGTCAACGACCACCGCGCCGCGGCATAGACGCCGCGCTGGTGCGTGACCGTATCGCGCAGGCTGGCCTCGGTCCAGGTCGGCTGCGCGTACGATCCATCCCACTCGTAGAAGTTGCCGGTGTCCGCCAGCGAAGCGCGGTCGAAACCATAACGGTAGAAGTCCTCGCCGTAGCGGCTGCGCATGGCGCCCACCACCAGTTCATGCTTGCGGCCAAGCAGGCTGAACGGCCCCGTGGCCTGCAAGTCCAGCGAGGTTTGCTGCGCGTAGGAATTCCAGTACCCCGGCAGTGCCGCCAGGCCCGTTCCCGTTGCCTGATCCAGATCGCCGTACAGGTACAGGAGCTTGGCGTCGTACTTGCTTTTACGCTGCGACCAGTCGGCCTTGACTTCCCAATCGTTGGCGAAGCGATGCTCCAGCGTGGCGAATACCGTCTGGTTGGTCGTGTGCCAGTAGGTCCAATCCGCCGCCGTGGTCTTGGAACGCCGCCAGTCGGTCGGCGTGCCGTCGCTGAACACCACGGGCAGGCTGCCCCAGGTGGATCCGCGCGGACGCTTGTCCTGATAATCCGCCCCCACGCTCAGCCGGGTCGATGGCGTCAGATCGGCATCAATGACGCCGTAGAACACCTTCTTGTTCGCATGATAAAGGTCGATATAGGAATCGCGCCCCTGATACAGCGCCACCATGCGCGCACGCACGGTGCCTTCCTGGTTCAAGGGCGTGGACATGTCCACCGTGCCCCGGTATTGATTCCACGAACCCGCGCCAGCGCTGACCATTCCGGTGAATTCGCGGCTGTTGGCATGTTTGCGCACCAGGTTGATGGAAGCGCCCGGGTTGCCCGCTCCGGTCATCAGCCCGGTGGCGCCGCGCACGACTTCGATGCGGTCGTAGATGAACGAATCATTGTCGGATTCGCCATACATCGACAGGCCGATGGTGGTGGGCACGCCGTCGTACTGCAGGCTGTCGATGTAGAAGCCGCGCGACCAGAAATCGGTGCGATCGGTATCTTCGCTGACCACCTGCACGCCGACCACATTGCCCATCACCTCGTCCAGCGAGCGCAGGTTCTGGTCATCGATGCGCTGACGCGTCACGACGCTGACGGACTGCGGGGTTTCGCGCAGCGACAGCGTCAGCCCCGTGGCCGCGGCCGAGGCCGGCGTCGTATAGGAACCGGTGCCTTCGGTCACCGCCGGATTCATGCTGCCCAGCACCGTGACCGGCGCCAGGCTGGCCACGCCGCCATCGCGCGACAGGATGATGCTGTCGCCCTGCCAGCGGTAGGTCACGCCCGTACCCTGCAGCAGGCTGCGCAACGCCTCCTCCGGATCCAGCCTGCCGCGCAGGCCCTTGCTGCTGACTCCGGCCACCACCTCGGGCGCGTAGAAGACACGCACCTTGGTTTGCGCCGCCCATTGCATCAAGGCATCTCCCAGCGGCTGTGCCGCGATATCGATCGACACGGCAGGCGCCTGGGCCCATGCGCTCGCGGGCGCACCCGCCGTCGCCAGGCTCAAGGCCAACACCAAGGAAGAAAGCATGAAACGGGGAGACGCGCACGCGAAACGCGTGGCCACGGGGAAATGCCGGGCTGCTGGAATAGTCACAAGTACCTGCTGTTCTGTTCGACGATGCGGGGAACGTTGCCCCGAAATGGAAACGCGGCGGCTGCCGCCTTCCTTCGTAGAACGAATCAGCCCAAGATAAACCTGAATCCCATTCTCATTTATTTTGTAACTGTAGCGCAGGACCTACCTGGCGCTGATGTCGAGGGCGCCATCCGGGCCCGGCGTCAGCTTTACAGGCGCCACCGCCGGCAAGGCGTCGACCAGGGCTTCAGGGCGATCCAGGCTGAACGACGCCGACACCCGCAGGCGCCCCACCTTGTCGTCCGCCAGCCGCAATGGCGTGGACAAGTAGCGGTTCATGTCCCGCACCACCTCGGCCAGCGGCGCGTTCTTGTACACCACCCGCCCTTCGCGCCAGGCGATCGCGCTCTGGACGTCGGTGGGCGCAGGCACGCCGATCGCGCCGCTGCCCGGCACGCGGATGCCGTCCCCCCCGCGCAGCACGGCATGGCCCATATTCCACCAGCGGCCGCCCGACACCTCCACCGTGCCGGACGCCACCAGCACCGCCACCTGCTCTTCATCGCGCCGCACATCGAAGACCGTGCCGGTCACGCGGACCACGCCGCTGCCGGCCCGCACGATAAATGGACGGGCCGCATCGGCACTGACGGTGAACAGGATCTCGCCACGGTCCAGCGCCACTTCCCGGCGTCCGGCGTAAAGCCTTACGTCGGCGCGCGTGGCGCCATTGATCTCCAGCATGGAACCGTCGGGCAGTGTCACCTGGCGGCGTTCGCCGCGTTCCGCGCTGAGCGTTGCGGTGTACGCCGGCACCTCTGCCGGCAGGCTCCACCAAGCCACCAGCGCGGCTGCGCCCAAGGCCGCACAGCCCGCGGCAAAGCGCAGCGCAAGACGGCCCTGGCGCTGCGGCCTGGGTCGCGGCGGGACCTCCCCTCCGAGCAGCGTCCGGACTTGATCGCGGGACAGTCCGGCAGCCGCCCGCCCCAACTGCTGCATGCGGTCGAATTCGCGCGCGGCCTCGGGATGGTCGCGCCGCCACCGGGCAAAGTCGCGCCGCTGGCGGCGCGTCAGTTCGCCCGAATGCCAGCGCGCAAACCACTGCGCCGCAGTATCCGCCTCGCGCTGCTCGCCGGGGTCATGGGGGGAAGGCATCGTCATGGATTGTGTTCACGCATGCGGTCGCGCACGAATTCGATCGCCCGCATGACGTAGCGTTCGATCATGTTCTTGGACAGGCCCATATGCTGAGCCACCTCGGCCTGCGTCCAGCCTTCGATGCGATTCAGGACGAAGGCTTCACGGCACTTGGGCGGCAATTCTGCCAGGACTTGGGCCAGGTCATCGGCCAGGCGCGACGCGCGTACCGGGGATTCCGGGTCGGTCCAGGCAGGCTGGTCGGCTTCGTCCAGCTGGTCCAGCGGCACATGTTCGGTCCGTTCCTGCCGGCGCCAGCGGTCGATCAAGCGATGCCCGGCAGCCTGGAACAAGTAGCTGCGCGCCTTCAACGCGACGCTGGCGTCCGCCTTCAGCAGGCGTTCGATGGCATCGTGCGCCGCGTCCTCCGCGTCATGCCTGTTGCCGACCCGCCGGCTCCATACCCCAACCAGCTCGTCATAGTAGGCGAGCCAGCCGGTGCGGGGCGGAGGAGAGCGGGACATGAACCGATCGGACAGCGAAGATGGCGACGCCGCGAATTTTACAAATAATTCTCATTATCGCAACTACGTGCCAAGACTCTTGCGAGCTTCCCCCGCTCGCCCCGCTAGTAATCCATCGGGATGTGGCTCTGCGCCTCCCGCAGTTCCTGTATGTGGCGTTCGGCCTCTTGCTTCTCGACGGCGGGCGGCAAGGGCCGCCAGCTGACCATGTTGCCCGGCGTCTTCACTGGCATCCAGCCCAGCACGCTGTACAGCGTGATGGCGGTGCATCCGGTGTCGTACCGCGTTTCGTAGTATCCCTGCCGGTCCGGCTTGGTATCGCCGGACGTCCAATCCAACTGAGACATCCATGTCTCCTCAATCTGAAGCTTGTTGTCCCGCGCACCGGGCGAGCCCCTTGATCGTATAGCGGCCCTTCGCGCCCGTGCTGCCACCTTGCGCCCGCTTTGCAATTCTTGATAGAGGGGAATCCCTGACATTCTGATAGGTGCCGATTGCTAAACATGGAAAGCCGGGGCTAGGATGTAGCAAAATATTCTTACAAACACGGGAGCGGCGATCTTCGCTTGCACGGACTCTGGGGCGAACCGCCATGCCGAAACTGGCCCTGATGCGTTATCCAAAAGATCGGCTGGCCGCGCTGGCGGGCGCCAGCGGCTTGCGCGCCATACGCGAAGGCCTGCTCTGGACCCTGCCCTGCCTGCTGATCACGGCGCTGTTCCTGGTGCTGTCGGTCGTCGCCCGCCAACTGGGCCTGCCCGCCTCCGTGGTGGACCTGCTGACCGGCGTCCACGACAAGCTCTCGGGCATCATGCCGATCCTGGCCGGCACCTCCATCGGCTACATGCTGTCGTTCCGCCACCGCGTGCCGCATCTGCCAACCGCGTTCCTGTGCCTGTCCTACGTGATGATCGCCGAGGGCCTGATGGCGCCCTATCCCCAGGCGGCCGCTACCCTGGTGCTCTTCATCGCCATTGTTTCGCCCCTGCTGACCGTGCCATTGATGGCCTGGCTGCACCGCCGCCGCTGGACCCAACTGGCACCGGACGGACTGATCACTGAAAACGTCCGCGACACGCTGAACATGGTCGTGCCCGGCCTGCTGACGGCCAGCCTGGTCGTGCTGGCATTGTCCGCCGCGCTGCAGATCCCCGCCGTGGCGCAATTCAACATCCCCTTGAGCCTGGCATCGCTGGACAGCCCGTTCACCTCGGGCGCGTTGATGGCGGGATTGAACTCTCTGCTGTGGTTCTTCGGCATACACGGCTACCACGCCCTCGCCCCCCTGATGAGCGTGATGGACCAGGCGGCCATGCTGAACTCCGCCAGCCAGTCCGCCGGCTACGAAGGCATGTATGCCCTGAACAGCACGCTGCTGGGCGCTTTCGTCTTCATCGGCGGCGCGGGCGCGACGCTGTCGCTGGTGGTGGCCATGCTGCTGTTCGCGCGCAGCGAATCCCTGCGCGTGCTGGCGCTGGCCAGCCTGCCGGTGGCGCTCCTGAACGTGAACGAAATCCTGCTGTTCGGGCTACCCCTGATCCTGAATCCGCGCCTGCTGGTGCCGTTCATCCTGGCGCCGGTGACCAACGTCATCCTCGCGCTGGCCGTGGTGCAACTGGGCTGGCTGCCCTCCGCGACGACCACCCTGCCCCTGACCTCGCCGGTGCTGTTCAACGCCTATGTCGCCGCTGGCGGCCATCTGGGCGGGGTGGCGCTGCAGCTCGCGCTGGTAGCGATAGGCGTGTGCCTGTATGCGCCCTATGTGGTCGCGCTGGAACGTCAGCGCCAGGAAAGCGCCACCGTCTACTTCAAATCGCTGGATACCACCTTCACCCGGCTGCAAGAAGAATCGCTGCTGTACGCGCACGATCCTGTGGTGCAGACCTACGCCGACCGCGCGCGCCGCAACGCCGAGAACAGCCGTATTCGCACCATCAGCCAATACGATTTCCATCTGGAATTCCAGCCGCAGGTGTCATTGCGCAGCGGCCTGTGCACCGGCTGCGAAGCCCTGTTGCGCGCCACCGGCCCCGACGGCGCGCGGCAGACGCCGGTGGAGTTCCTGCGCTGGCTCGCGCAGGCGGACCTGATGCGGGAAGTGGATTTGTGGGTGGCCAGGCAGGCCGTGCAGCAATGCCTGCGATGGCGCAAGCGCGACTTCGCCTTGCCGATGACCATCAACGTCACGGCCGGCACGCTGACGTCCGGCGACTACCTGGAAAAACTGATCAGGGTGCTGGCGCAGGCCGGCGGACAGATCTCGGTGGAGCTGACCGAAGACGCGCTGGTGGAGGATACCCAGGCGCTGCACACCGCCTTCGACCGCCTGCACGCGATAGGCGCGCGGGTCTACATCGACGACTTCGGCACCGGCTATTCGGCCTTGGGCTATCTGCACCAGTTCGAGATCGACGCGGTCAAGATCGACCGCAGCTTCGTCGTGGCGCAAGACAGCGACAGGGGCGCGCTGGTCCTGAACGGCCTGCTGCGCTTTTGCGAAGCGCTGAACCTGCAGATCGTGGTGGAAGGCGTGGAAACGGACCAGCAGCTGAAGGCGCTGGCATCCCCCGCCGAAATCATCGTGCAGGGGTGGTACTACAGCAAGGCTTTGTCGGGCGACAGCCTCATGGACTACGCGCGCCGGCGGCAGGCTGCGCCGCCGGAGCCTGCGCAGCCCTCGCCCGCCGCGCCTACTTGATGCCGATGAACGGCAGCGCCGAGCCCGGAACCTGCGTGGCCGGCAGCACGCCGTCCCACTTTTCCACCGCGTTCAAGCTCACCAGATTGGTGTTGGCGGCCAGGGCCTCGGCCTTGGCGCGGATCGCGGCCGCCTCGGCGTCGCCGCGCATGCGGATGCCGTCGGCCTCAGCCGTGAACTGCTGGCGACGCGCGTCGGCTTCCGCCTTGGCCTTGACCACCTGGATCTCGGCCGTGATCATCGCCGTTTCCTTTTGTTGGCGGGTCGTCTCGATCTGCACTTGCGCCAGCATGCGCTGTTCGATCGAGTGTTCATAGGCCTGCGAAAAGCCGACTTCCTCGATCTGCACGCCCACCACCTGTACCGGCGCGCCTTCCATCGTCTTGAGCACGGCCGAGTTCACGTCCTGGCCCAGCTTCTGGCGTTCCTGGATGGCGCGCACCGCGGTGTACTGGCCGAACACGTTCTTCACCGAATCCGGCGTCTTGCGTTCCAGTACGCGCATCTGCAGATTGCTGATGGTGCCGTACTCCGAATACAGCTCGGCCACGTGCTCGGGCGGCACACGGTAGGTCACCGACACGCGCAGCGTGGCCGGCTGCTGGTCATAGCTGTAGGCTTCCAGCTTTTCAAACACGAACGTGTGGTCGCGCACCGATACCGTCATCACGTTGTCGATGAACGGGGTCTTGAAATCCAGGCCCGGCTCCGACACGCGCACCAGCTTGCCGTTGCGCAGCACCACGCCGCGCTCGCCCTGATCGACCTGGAACCAGGAATCGAACGCCAGGAACAGGATCAGCATAAACAACACCGCCGTAATCACCGCGATCTTGATACCGCGCGGCTTTACAGCACCAATCGTCTTGACCATCTGGATATCTGTCGGCTTCACTTCGAATCCCTTTCTGATTTTGAACGTTTACGGTCCGAGAGCACGGCGGCGATGCCGCGCGCCAGCAGATAGGCGACCACGGCCGCCCCAACCAAGATCAGGAAATACCTCATCGTGCGTTCCCCCCCGGAAAATAAGCAGGGGATTCTATCGCGAGTGGAAGATCAAATGAATTGTGGCGATTGTTGCGATTGAATCCGCCGGCGAAAGTAGCGCTTGCCCAATGACGGCGCTACGCTAGGCTCCTCTACATAGCAGGAGCCGAAACCATGCCCCGCAAACGTTCGATGATCGTGGCCATCTTTGCCTGTGCCGTCGCGCTCGGTGCGCCGGCGCATGCCGCGCCGCCCGAAGGCAAGGGCAAGCCGGACCATGCCGGCCAGGGCAACGGCAATGGCAAGAACAAGGGCCAACAGAGCCAGGACAACGGCGTCAGCGTCACGCTCAGCACCGCCGGCATCACCGTTTCCACCGCGCGCGGCTACGCAGTGCAGGCTGGCGCAACCGGCTACAGTTCGCTGCCGCCGGGCATACGCAAGAACCTGGCACGCGGCAAGCCCCTGCCTCCGGGCATCGCCAAGAAGATGGTGCCCGGCCCGATGCTGACGCGCCTGCCGGTCCATCCCGGATACGAATGGCGCGTCGCGGGCAGCGACTTGATCCTCGTCGCCATCGCCACCGCCGTCGTGGCGGACGTACTCACGGGCGTGTTCAACTAGGCGCGAATGCGCGCCGGACGCCGCGCCGCGGCGTCCATAGTTCCTAGCATCAGGCCGCACACTGTTACGTCCCTGCGCCAGACCTATCTGCTACCGTTGAATGGCCTCGCGCCGCGGCCCTGGCCCGGCGTCCACGACGGAGACCGCGCATGCCACGTCCTTCCGAATCCGCGCCCTTGATCGGTGTGATCCCCCCCTACATGCTCGATCGACTGGCGCAGCACGCCGACTCGCGGGTCAGCATGCCCGCGGTCAAGACGCTGATCATCGACCAGCAGCAGCGCAGCCTGCGCGAAATGGCGGTGCAGCCGCCACGCGCCAAGCCCGCCCGCCCGAAAAAGGCGGCGCCTGCCGGCACGCCGCAGCGCGCCGTGCACGATGCGGCCAACACCACCACTTTGCCCGGCAAGCTGGTGCGCGCTGAAGGCGCCCGCGCCAGCGGGGACGCGGCCGTGGACGAAGCCTATGAACACCTGGGATCGACCTACAAGCTGTTCTGGGACATCTACCAGCGCCACTCCATCGACGGCCAGGGACTGCCCCTGGTCGGCACCGTGCATTACGGCGAAGACTACGACAACGCCTTCTGGAATGGCGCGCAAATGGTGTTCGGCGATGGCGATGGCGAAGTGTTCAACCGCTTCACGGTCGCAGTGGACATCATCGGCCACGAGCTCACGCATGGCGTGATCGATGCCGAGGCCGCCCTGCTGTACCAGAGCCAGTCCGGCGCGCTGAACGAATCCCTGTGCGACGTGTTCGGCGCGCTGGTCAAGCAATACACCTTGGGACAGGATGCGCGCCAGGCCGATTGGCTGGTGGGCGCCGGTCTGTTCATGCCCAAGATCCGCGCCCGTGCACTGCGTTCCATGGCCGAGCCTGGCAGCGCCTATGACGATCCCCTGCTGGGCAAGGACCCGCAGCCCGCCCATATGCGCGATTACGTGGACACGCCCAACGACAACGGCGGCGTGCACATCAACTCCGGCATTCCCAACCGCGCCTTCTACCTGGCGGCCACCGCGCTGGAAGGCCCCGCCTGGGCCGGCGCGGGCCGCGTCTGGTACGACGCGCTGTGCGACAAGCGTCTGCGGCACGATGCCGACTTCACGCAATTCGCGAAACTGACGCTGGCGGTGGCAGCGGAACGCCATGGCGCGACAGTGCGCGATGCCGTCGCCCGGGCCTGGGCCGGCGTGGGAGTCCAGACATGATCGAACTGCCCTCCCTGGACCTTGCGATGCTGGTGCGCCTGACCCGCGAAGGCGGACTAGCTTATATGCCCGCGCTGGCACAACCACGCAGCATCGACCTCGTCACCTGCCCGCCGGACCTGCGGCAGGAAGTCTGCGACGCCCTGCAACGCTCTGCTCCAGTCGCCGTCCCGCGCTGTGCTGAAACCGGCGGCGACCAGCGCTATTTCCACGTGGAGGTCATCTACGAAGGCGACGACGTGGCGGACATCAGCTTCGACGTGCCGGAGACCGACGCGCCCGAGCCGCTGGTGCGCTTGTGGAAAAGCCGGGCCGGACAGGCTTGAGCGCAGCGTCGCGGTATTGGCCGATCTGGATGGCGCGGCCCGCATAGAGGCCGACAGCCGCCATCGCCAGGCATAAGGCCGCGCACAGGCCCAGCGCCACGCCCCAGTCACCTTGCGCGTCGTGCAGCGTGCCCACCAGCGCCGGTCCGCTGGCGGCGAACAGGTAGCCGACGCATTGCGCCATGCCCGACAGCGCCGCCGCCTGCTGCGCATGGCTGGCGCGCAAGCCCACGAATGCCAGGCCCAGGATAATGCCGCCGCCCGTGCCCAGGCCCATCAGGACGATCCACAGCGTCGCCCAGCCGGGCGCGGCGATCAGGCCAGCAAACGCGACGAACGAGGCTGCGGCAGAGAAGAAGGCGGCGCCGCGCTGATCCTTCAGGCGCCGCACCACGGGGGCCAGGAACAGCGCGGGGACGGCCGACATGAGCTGCAGCAGGCCATGCAGCGCACCAGCGCGTTCCGCCGTATAGCCAACGTCGCGCAGGATGGCCGGCAGCCAGCTCACACCCACATAGAACACGAATGAATTGATGCCCAGGAACAGCGTCACCTGCCACGCCAGCGCAGAGCGCCACAGGCGGGGTCCATGCGGCGCATGCGGCGTGGATGCCGCGGGCGCGGTGCGATTGGCCAGCTGCGGCAGCCACAGCAGGGCGCTGGCCAACGGCAACAGCAGCAGGCAGCCGGTGGAAAAGCGCCACGTCGCGTCGGACAAGTTGGCCAGCGGTATGGCGACGGCGGACGCCAGGCCCGCCGCCAGGCTCATGGTCAGCACGTAGGCCGAGGTCAGGCTTGCGAGCTGCTGCGGAAAATCGCGCTTCAGCAGGCTGGGCAGCAGCACATTGCCGATGGCGATGCCGGATCCGATGACAGCGGTGCCCAGGAACAGGCTCCAGACCGGTCCCAGCGTGCGTACCAGGATGCCCCCCGCGATCAGCAGCATGGCGGCAAACAAGCTGCGCTCCAGGCCGTGGCGGCGCGCCAGGCCCGCGGCGAACAGCGACACCACGGCAAAAGCCAGCAGGGGCAAGGTGATCAGCATGCCCGCGGCCGTGGAGCTCAGCCCCAACTGCTCACGCAGCATGCCTGTCAGCGGCGGCACGCCGGTAATGGGCGCGCGCAGCGCCATGGACATGCAGAGTATGCCCGCGATCAGCAACACGGGATTGCCGGCGGGGTGTTTGGAAGTAAGGGGATGCGAATTCATGCCTACAGCTTAAGCATCGCCGCCATCGCCGAATTTCGAGATAATGACAAATTATCCCTAAATTCGGTCAAAGCACATTCGATGCACCGCCTGGACGACCCTGCCCCCTTCTTCAATCCCGATACCGGCTCGCAATGGACCTATGCCATGCGCGTGCATGCGGACGAGAACGACCAGGAGTCTCCACCGCACCGGCACGCCATGGGCCAGCTGGTGCTGTCCCTGCAAGGCGGCGTGACCTGCTCGGTGCCGCAGGGCCTGTGGATGGTGCCGCCGCAATGCGGCGTCTGGATCCCTGGCGGCGTGCCGCACAGCAACCGGGTCACGCAGAACGGCCGCGTCTGCTTCCTGTTCGTGCCGCCCGACGCGCCGGGCCTGCCGGAGCAGTGCTGCACGCTGGCCATCTCGTCGCTGGTGCGCGAGCTGGTGGCCTATCTGGCCGACCTGCCCCCGGAGGAAACGGCAACGGCCCCCAACCGCAAGCTGGCCGAGGTGCTGGTCGATCAATTGGCGCGCATGCCGGCCGAGCAACTGCACCTGCCCATTTCCGAACACCCGCGCCTGCGCGAGATCGCCGACGCCTTGCACGCCGATCCCGCCGACCGCAGCACGGTGGCGCAATGGGGCAGCCGCGTCGCCATGAGCGAGCGCACGCTGGCGCGGCTGATCCGGCAGGAGCTCGGCATGAGCTTTGGCCGCTGGCGCCAGCAGATGCACATCATCCAGGCCTTGCAGCGCCTGTCCGCCGGCGTGTCGGTGCAGCGCACGGCGGAAGACCTGGGCTACGAGTCCGTCAGCGCCTTCATCACCATGTTCCGCAAGACCTTGGGCAAGACGCCTGCCCGCTACTTCGCGGACAAGGCGGAAGGAATCAATTGACGACGGGCGGGTAGTCCAGTTCGCCCGATTTCATCAGGCCGCGCGCGTGCGCCTCGCGCAGTTCCGCGACCGTCTGATCACGGGTCTGGTCGGATTGCGACGGCAGCGCGGGCGGATAGTCCTGTTCGCCATACGTGACCAAGCCCGCCGCGCGCGCGGCGTCGAGTTCTTCACGCACCTGCTGGCGGGTCTTGGTGCTGACACGGGGCAGATCCACCGGGTATTGCTGTTCGCCGTAAGTCACCAGGCCAGCGGCCTTGGCTTCCATCAATTCGGCGCGCACCTGTTCGCGGGTCTTGCCTTCGGCATGCGCGGCGGCGCCAACGAAAGCCATGATCAGCGCCAGTGCTGAAAGTCGGAATGTATGCATGAAATCCTCTGCGGTTAACGAGTGCTGCATTATTCGTTCGCCGGCCCGCCGGGATAAATCCCGCGCGGTGCAATCCAAGGTTGCGCCTCACGCAAGCCTTTCGGCATGCCGACGCCGCGCCACGCGCACCCTTGCGTCCCATGCAAGGGTGGGTTGATCCAGGAATGGTTTTTCCGCCCCCCACATCTACCTAGACTGAATAGCTCCTGTTATCCAAGGACGCTATTCCATGTTTTCTTCCTCATCCCCGGGCAGGAGCGGCCCACGATCATGACGGCCGCCGCTCCCCCCGCCCCGCCCGCCGCGGCGGCCTTCGGCTGGCGCATCCTGACCGGATTGCTAGGCGTGCTGCTGGCGGTGATCCTCGCCGGGCTCAACGAAAACGTGACCAAGATGGCGCTGCCGGACATCCGCGGCGCGCTGGGCATCGGCTACGACCAGGGAACCTGGCTCGTGGCCGTCTACGCCGCGGCCTCGGTATGCGCCATGGCGTTCGCGCCCTGGTGCTCGGTCACGTTTTCATTGCGCCGCTTCACGGTCGCGGCGCTGGCCGCCTTCGCCCTGTTCGGCGCGCTCTGCCCGTTTGCGCCCAACCTGCCCGTGCTGCTGCTCCTGCGCACCCTGCAAGGCCTCGCGGGCGGCGCGCTGCCGCCCATGCTCATGACGGTGGCGCTGCGTTTCCTGCCCCCGGGCATCAAGCTCTACGGACTGGGCGGCTATGCCCTCACCGCCACTTTCGCGCCCAGCCTGGGCATACCGCTGGCCGCCTTCTGCACCGAGGTGCTGGGCTGGCGCTGGGCCTTCTGGCTGATCGTCGGCCCCGCGGCGCTCGCCGCCTGGGCCGTCTGGCGCGGCCTGCCCCAGGATCCGCTCAAGCTCGAACGGCTACGCCTGTTCGACTGGCGCGGCCTGCTGCTGGGCGCACCGGCGCTCTCCATGCTGGTCATCGGCCTGTTGCAGGGCGACCGGCTGGACTGGCTGAACTCGCCGCTGATCTGCGTGCTGCTGGGCGGCGGCAGCGCGCTGATGGTGCTGTTCATGATCAACGAATGGTCCCACCCCTTGCCGTTCTTCAAGATCCAGCTACTGCGCCACCGCAATCTGAGCCATGCCTTGCTGACGCTGGGCGGCGTGCTGATCGTGCTGTTGGGCGTGATCCTGATTCCGTCGACGTTCCTGGCGCAACTGCGCGGCTATCGCCCGCTGGAAACGGCGCCGGTGTTGTTGACCATGGGCCTGCCGCAGCTGATTGCGCTGCCCCTGGTCGCCGCGCTGTGCAACCTGCGCCAGGTGGATTGCCGCTGGGTGCTGGCTGCAGGGCTCGGACTGCTCGCGCTGTCCTGCCTGCTCGGGTCGCAACTGACGCCGGTCTGGTCGCGCGAGCAGTTCTACCTGCTCGAAGCCGTGCAGATCTTCGCCCAGCCCATGGCCGTGATCCCGTTGCTGATGCTGGCCACCGGCGGCCTGACGCCGCAGGACGGCCCCTGGGCGTCGTCCTGGTTCAACACCATCAAGGGCTTTGCCGCAGTGGCCGCCACCGGCCTGCTGGACGCGCTGACCACATCGCGCCGCAATTACCACTCCAGCATGCTGGCCGACCAACTGGGCAACTTCCCGCTGAGCACGGCAGGCGAAAGCGCAGCGGCGCTGTCCCGCCGCATCCAGGAGCAGGCCACCGTGCTGACCTCCGCCGATCTCTACCTGTGTATGGCCGGCGTGGCCGTGCTCCTCATCCTGCTGATCCCCTTCGTCGCGACCCGGATCTACCCTCCGCGCGCCGCGGCCTGAAATCGAGCCCATATCATGTCTATCTCTCTCTTGACTTCTCCCCTTCCCCGCGCCGGCGCCCTCGGCGCCCTGGTCCTGCTGGCCTATGCAGGCTGGTCATGGTCCGCCACCGGCGCCGCCGAATCCACCGACGACGCCACCGTCGTCGCCGATCACACCATCGTTGCGCCGCAGGTATCCGGCTTCATCGACGCCGTGCTGGTCGAAGACAACCAGGCCGTCCAGCAGGGTCAACTGCTCGCGCGCATTGACGACCGCGACCATCGGGCCGCGCTGGCGGCCGCAAGCGCCGAACTCGCGGTCGCGAGCGCGCGCCTGTCGGATGCGGCCGCTACGCTGGAACGCCAGCAGGCCGTGATCGACCAGGCCATCGCCGTCACGCGTGCCGACCTGGCCGATATCCGCTATGCCGAAAGCGAAGCCCAACGCCACCGCAGGCTGGCCAGCGAGGGCGCCGGCACGCAGCAGGCCTATGAACAGGCGCGCAGCCGTCTGGACATGGCACAGGCGCGCCAGGCCGAACACACGGCCACCTTGCAGGCCGCCCGCAAGCAGCGCGACGTGCTGGAAGCCAACCGCGAAGCTGCGCAAGCCGGCCTGCTGCGCGCGCAGGCGCTGAAGGACCGCGCGCAACTGAATCTGTCGCATACCCAGGTCGTCTCCCCGATCGATGGCATTGTCGGCAGGCGCTCGCTGCGCGTGGGCGCCTACGTCAGCCCCGGCACGCCCATCCTCGCGGTGGTGCCGCTGCAGCAGGCCTATGTGGTGGCGAACTTCCGCGAAAAGCAGTTGACCCGCATGCGCCCGGGCCAACCCGCCCTCATCACGGTCGACGCCTATCCGGATACGCCGCTGCGCGGCCGCGTGCAGAGCATCGCGCCGGCCACGGGCCTGAGCTTTTCGCCGGTGGTCCCCAGCAATGCCACCGGCAACTTCACCAAGGTGGCGCAGCGCCTGCCCGTCAAGATCGTGCTGGATGCGCCGGCCGCCGGCGCGCCGCCGCTGCGCGCCGGCATGTCCGTCGAAGCCATGGTCGATACGGCGGCGGCAGAGGAGTCCACACAATGACGCCCCGCCTCTTGGTCCATGCCGCATTTACCTGCGCCCTTTCCGCGTTGGCGGGCTGCGCCGTGGGTCCCGACTATCAAGCTCCCCGACCACAGCTGCCCGCGCAATGGCGTATGTCCAACGAGTCCGCCGCAGGCAGCGTCCCAGTCCCGCAAGACGTGAACACATCCTGGTGGGACAGCTTCGGCGATCCCACCCTGAGCGCCCTGATCGCCGAAGCGACCGAGGCCAACCTGGACATACGCATCGCCCACGAACGCCTGCTGCAAAGCCGCGCCGCCTTGCGCGTGACGCAAGCCGACGGCCTGCCTGGAATCGGCGCGGGCGCAAGCTACAAGCGCGGCCAGAACAGCGAGGTCGGACTGGCGGACCCTTCGGGGCGCGGCGGCAAGTCCTCGTTCAATCTGTGGCAGGCCGGCGTGGACGCCAGCTGGGAACTGGACCTGTGGGGCCGCGTGCGGCGCGAAGTGGAGCAGGCCGGCGCTCAGTCGCAGGCGGCGCTGGAGGCGCAGCGCGGCGTGGTGCTGGTCATCCGCGCCGAAACGGCACGCAACTACATCCTGTTGCGCGGCGCGCAGAACCAGTTGGACGTGCTGCGCAAGACGCTCGCCAACGCCGAGCGCAACCTCGCGCTGACCCGCTTGCGCCAACGCGAAGGCGTGGCCACCGAACTGGACGTGTCGCAAGCCGATGCGCAGACCGCCGCCATCGAGGCCCGGGTGCCGCCGCTGGCGCTGCGCATCGACCAGTTGATGAATGCGCTGGCGCTGCTGTTGGAGCTGCCGCCCGGCGCGTTGCAGGAACGCCTCGCGAATATCGGGCCGATACCCGGCGGCCCGCTGCAGGTTCCCGTCGGACTGCCCAGCGAACTGGCCGAGCGCAGGCCAGACATCCGCCGCGCGCAAGCCGATCTGCATGCGGCTGTCGCAGCAATTGGCGTGGCGGAGGGCGATTTCTATCCGCGCATCACGCTGTCCGGCAACCTCGGCTTGCAGGCGTTGCAGCTGCGGGATCTCGACCCGGATCATGCCGGCATCTTCGGTGTGGGGCCCGCGCTGCAGATCCCCATCTTCCAGGGCGGCCGGCTGCGAGGCCGCCTGCGGCTGCGCGAGTCGCAGGCTCAGGAGGCAGCACTGCTGTATCAAAAAGCCGTGCTGAATGCCTGGCACGAGGTCGACAACGCCATGATCGCCTACCAGGCGCAGCAGCGCACCCGCGTCAGTCTGGAGCGCGCCTCCGGGAGCGCCCGCCAGGCGCTGCTCAACGCGCAACGCCAATATGCCGCAGGCGCGTCGGACTTCGTGAACGTGCTCAGCGCGCAGAACGCGGTGCTGGCCAGCGACCAGGACCGCGTGTCGACCCAGGCCGCCGTGTCGCTGGTGCTGGTGGACCTGTACCGGTCATTGGGCGGCGGCTGGGAACCGCCTGGCACGGCTATTAACCCTGCTTCGGTCCCGCCACAATGAACAGCCGCGGGAACGGCAGCAGCACCGTGCCGTCAGCCAGCGCCGGATAGGCCTCTTCGATCAGCGACTGGTAGCGGGCCAGGAAACTGGCCTGCCCGGCCGCGTCCAGCCGGTCCAGGTAGGGCCGCAACGCCGTGCCCTTGAACCACTCAACGACAGCTGCCGCGCCCGCCAGCGGATGATGATAAGTCGTGCGCCACACGTCCAGCAGGCCGCAATGCGGCTTGAGCAGTTCGTAGTACCAGGCGGCGCTGTGCCGCGGCGGATGCTTGAAACCGCCGATGGCAGCGGCCCACGGCGCTTCGCCGGCCACCTGGCGCGCCAGGCGGTGGGCCGGCTCTTCCAGATTGTCGGGCGTCTGCACTGCCAGGCTGCCGCCCGCGGCCAGCTTGCCGACCAGGCGCGGATACAGCGTCGCGTGGTCCGGCACCCATTGCAACGCGGCGTTCGCCAGGATCACGTCGTAGGTTCCGGGCGGATTCCACGTAGCGATGTCGGCCAGTTCGAATTGCATCCCAGGCAGGCGCTTTCTCGCCGACTGGAGCATGTCCTCCGAGCTGTCCATGCCGCTAACCTCGGCGTCCGGATAGCGGCTGGCCAGCACCTCGGTGGAATTGCCCGGGCCGCAGCCCAGGTCGACCGCGCGCCTCACGTCCTGGTTGGGCAAGGCGGCGACCAGGTCCCGCACCGGGCGGGTGCGTTCGTTTTCAAAGGCGGAATACTGTTTGGCGGACCAGCTGGTCATGACGGCTCCTTGCGGCATTTGGACTGTCCAGCACTCTACGCCCGCCGCACTGGCGCGACAAATCCCAAAAAATGCGCCCGCCATATCCATCGGATATGGCGGGCGTCTTGCGTCAAACCGCGAGGCTTATTCCGCCGCGAGTTCCTGCTTGGACGCGTCCGAGCGGGTTTTCCACAGCGAGAACAGCACGCCGCCAGCGATCAGGCCGAAGGTCACCGACAGCGACACAACCGCCGGCACCTTGCCGATGAAGCCCACCAGGAAGATCTTGGTGCCGATGAAAACCAGGACCAGGGCCAGCGCGTACTTCAGGTAGTGGAAGCGGTGGATCATCGCAGCCAGCGCAAAGTACAGCGCGCGCAGGCCCAGGATGGCGAAGATGTTGCTGGTGTAGACGATGAACGGATCGGTGGTGATGGCGAAGATCGCCGGCACCGAGTCCACCGCGAACAACAGGTCCACGAACTCGATCAGCACCAGCGCCAGCAGCAGCGGCGTGGCCCAGCGCACCTTCTTCGACGTGGCGGGATCCGTCTCCATCACCCAGAACGCATTGCCGCGCAGCCCTTCCGTGACGCGCATGCGGCGCTTCAGGAACTTCAGGATCGGGTTGGAGGCGATATCGGGCGTCTGGTCCGCGATCATCCACATCTTGATGCCGGTGAACACCAGGAAGGCGCCGAACAGATACAGCAGCCAGCCAAAGTTGCTGACCAGGGCCGCGCCCAGGCCTATCATGATGGCGCGCAGCACGATCACGCCGAGGATGCCCCAGAACAGCACCCGGTGCTGGTACTGGCGCGGAATCGCGAAGAAACTGAAGATCAGCGCGATCACGAAGACGTTGTCCATCGACAGCGACTTCTCGATCATGAAGCCCGTGTAGTAGGCCATGCCGCTGGCGGAACCCATCTGCCACCAGACCCAGGCGCCAAACAACAACGCCGCGCTGATGTAGCCGGCGGACAGCAGCAGGCTCTCGCGCACGCCGATCTCGCGGTCTTCCTTGTGCAGCACGCCCAGGTCAAAGGCCAGCAAGGCGACCACGATGCCGATGAATAGCAGCCAGCTCCAGGCCGGTGTGCCGAAGAAATCGGCGGAGAGAAAGGTGAGCAAGGTGTCCATGATGTTCCCGCTTGTGTTCGAAGGGGCTCATGATCCGGATCCCGGGCAAATGGAGAAATCAGCCTGAAAGTGAGTTAAGGTTCGAAAAAACCGAAGTGATTCCTGCCATGCTCAATTACCGACACCTGTATTACTTCTGGATGGTCGCCAAGGAAGGCGGGTTTTCCCGCGCCGCCGAAAGGCTGGACATGGCCATCCAGACCATCAGCGCGCAAGTGCGCGAACTGGAAAAGAACCTGGGCCACCAACTGCTCAAGCCGGCCGGACGCGGGGTGGCGCTGACCGACGCCGGCGAAGCCGCCTTCGCCCGCGCCGAAGAGATCTTCCAGATCGGCCAGGTACTGCCCCAGGAGGTCCGCGCGGCGGCCACCAAGCCCGTCATGCGCCTGTCCGTGGGCCTGTCGGACGGCATTTCCAAGTTGGCCGCGCAGGCTTTGCTGGGGCCGGTGCTGCACACCCCGGACCTGCGCCTGACCTGCCACGAGGGCGAGGTCGAGGAACTGCTGGGCGAACTGGCTCAGCACCACCTGGACCTGGTGCTGGCCGGCCAGGGCGCGCCCGCCAACCCCAACCTGCGCCTCACCAGCGACCGCTTGGTGTCCTCGCCAGTGGACTGGTACGGCCCCGCCAAGCTGGTGCGCAAGGCCGACACGCAGAATTTCCCGCGCTGCCTCGAGCGCCTGCCGGTGCTGCTGCCCACCGGCCATTCGGTGCTGCGCCAGACGCTGGACCGCTGGTTCGGCGAACAAGGCATTTATCCCAATGTGGTGGGAGAATTCGAAGACAGCGCCCTGATGTCAGTGTTCGCGGCCCGCGGCCTGGGCGTGTTTCCGCTCAGCCGCCTGGGCGGCGGCGACATCGGCGTGCTGCGGGGCTTGCGCCCGCTGGCCCGCTGCGACGACGTGCACGAGGAAATCCACGCCATCCGCAACCGGCGGGGACAGCACCATCCGCTGGTCCAGATCGTGCTCGCCAAGGCAAAAACTTCGGTTTTTTCTTAATGTTTGTCACAACCACGCTGGTTTTTCAGAAATAGAATCCGCCTTATCGTGGCCCCTCTTTAGAAACATCGGAGTACCACCTCAATGAAAAAGATCATCTGGCTCGCCTTCGCCGTGCTTGCCGCACTCTGGACCGGGCTGGTTGCGCTGACGCTGCAGCTGACCAACTGGGTCCTGTCGACCATCGCCACGACCCAGGTGCCCGGCACGGCGCTGGACACGTCGCAATGGGTCCCGCCCGCCTGGGCCGCGGCCTGGGTCGACCCCGCCTGGCTGCAGACGCTGCAAGGCGGGCTGGTGTGGGCCGCGCAGGGCCTGAACCAGATGCTGCCCTTCGCCGGCAGCCTCGGCACGCTGATCTCGGTGCTGGCCTGGATCTTCTGGGGCTTCATCATCGTGGGCTTGCTGGTGCTGGCGCTGATCCTGCACTGGCTCGCCGGCAAGCGCGAGCAAGCCGCGGCGCCCGGCCGTCAAGTGGTGTAATAAGGCAGGCAACGCGGCAACCCGGCGCGCTGCCTCCTTATAGGAGCGTGCCGTGTCCATCGTTCATTCCCCTGTCCCCAAGCTGTTCCTGGCGGCCCTGCTGGCCACGGCCGCCATGGCAGCGCAGGCGCATCCCGTGCGCGCCGCCTACGGCGTCGAGGTCTGCACGGTCACGGGGACTTCCGGGGAATACAGCGTGCGCGTGCGCAACATCGGCACCTCCCCCCTGGCCCGCGCCGAAATCAACGGCGTCAGCCTGGATTCCAAAGGGAACGCGGCCGGACCGCTCACGGTCAACCTGACCGACATCCCTCCCGGCAAATACAAGACCGCGGTGCTGGGCCGCCCCGGCAATGGCGCGGCGCTGGTCAGCATCGCCACCTATATCAGCGCCAACGGCGCCGAAACGCATCAGCAGGACCTGTTTGCCGGCAAGGTCGCGCACGTCTCGCCCGGTTCGGCCTTGCGGTACACGCTGGCCCCCCTGGCCGTGCGCGGCTGGACCGTGGCCTACGGCACCAAGCAGGATCCCAAGCTGGAAGCCGGCAGCGCGGTGCTGCTGATCTACCCGGTCACCCTGGGCAAGAAGCGGGATGCGACGCGCCCGGACGCCGGACGCGCGCCTGCCGACGTGGTGCCGCTGGCGCCCTGCGGCGCGGCCGCTGGGGCGAAGAAGTCCTGAATCCGTTCAGGTGTCGCTGAGCAGGTCGCGCTCGTTCAAGAGCGCATAGACGATCTCGGGACGGTTGTCGAAGCCGCGGCGGATGGCGGCGGGGATCGCCGTGCGCGTCTTGCGGCACAAGCCGAGCTGGTCCTCCAGCTGGATCGCAATGCCGCGCGAAGTGCGCACCTCGTTTTCGCTGGGCGTGATGAGGATCACGATGCCCAATTGCGCCTGGATGCGTCCCTGCATGGCGCGCAGGTCCTCCAGGCTGGAAATGTTCTCCAGCCGCGCCACCAGGCGCTTCTCCTCTTCCTTGGTCAGCCGCAGCACGCGGATGTCCGCGGCCGGATCGGCCAGCAGCCGCTCACGGTCGCACACGCATGCGCCCGGCGGACATTCTTGACGGATGGGAAACGGAAAATTCATGGCGGGCGGAGCGCGTCACGGCGATCTTGCGTATCTTGGAATTCTACCCAGGATCCACCGCCCGACGCGGGGCGAGGGATCCTGGTTTCCCCGCAAGCCGCTGCGGCATAATGCCTCACCGAGTCGACGGCGCGGAGGGCGCCCCATGAGAGCATTCTTGTCCGTGGCGGCGCTGGCTGCGCTGTCAGCGCTAAGCCAAAATGCCGCCGCGCGCGATTACCCCTATTCGATCCGCCCCGGCCTGTCCGCCGTGGTAACGGTTTCCGAACTGCCTGAGCAGCGCCTGAGCGTGCGCGTAGGCGACGGCACTGCGCAGGAAATCCCCCGCCTCGACGGCGACGAAGACATCGACCAGTTCCAGGACCTGGACGTGGACCATGATGGCTACCGGGACTTCGTCATCGGCCAGACCGGCGGGAGCACACAGGCCATTTCGCGCATATTCCTGTACCGCCCGCAGGAGGGACGCTTTCTCGAAATGCCGCATCCCGATGCCGCGGCCAGTCCCTGCCGCGGCTTCGTCAACCCCGTGTTCGACGCAAGCAAACCCGTCTTTTCCGTGGCGTGCCGCTACAGCGCCGACACCTATGGCTTCGAGGAATACCGGGTATGCCCGGACGGCACGGCGCAGGCCATTTCCTGGACACGGCGCGAGGGCGAGTCCGAGCGGCGCATTCCGCACCCGGGGTCCCAGGCCGGAAAATGCGTCGCGCGGCCTGGCCCTTAGGCGCGCACACGCCGGGAAGCACCCGCCGCAACCCGCGCCGTCGCACGCCAGCCGTGGCGCCGCAAGCATCGCGGCCGCTATAGTTGCGCTTCCGCCTTCCTGGCTCTACGTCCGAGGACATCCCCGCCGTGCTGATCTTCCACAACCCTGTCCATGACAAACATGCTGGCCGGCAGGAAATGTTCCGCGGCAAGCTGGTGCCCTGCCACGAAACCCCGGCGCGCCTGGAGTTCGTGCTGCAGGCGCTGCGCCAGCGCGGTATTGGAGAATTGCGCACGCCGTCTACTGCGGACCTGGATCTGGTCAAGCGCGTGCACACCCCGCGCTACGTGGATTTCCTGGCCAGCGCCTGGCACGACTGGGTCGCGCTGGATCCGGCCAACGCCGAACTGGACGTCCTGCCCTCGATCTGGCCCGTGCGCGGCTTCCGCCACGATATAGAACCCACCAACTTCGCCGCGCGCGTCGGCCTGTTCTCGTTCGACAGCGGCTGCCCGCTGACCGCCGGCACCTGGGATGCCGCCACTGCGGGCGCCGCCTGCGCCATCGACGCCGCGCGCGCCGTAGCCGCGGCGGGCGGCCCGCGCGCCGCCATGGCGCTCACGCGCCCGCCCGGCCACCATGCCGGTCCCGATTTCTTCGGCGGCTATTGCTTCCTGAACAATGCGGCGCTGGCCGCGCAGGCGCTACGCGAAGCCGGCGCCGAACGCGTCGCCATCGTGGACGTGGACTACCACCACGGCAACGGCACGCAAAGCATCTTCTACGAACGCGGCGACGTGCTGACCGTGTCGGTTCACGGCGACCCGACCACCGAGTACCCCTTCTACCTGGGCTACGCCGATGAGCGCGGCGCGGGCGCCGGCCTGGACTCCAACCTGAACCTGCCGCTGCCCGCCGGCACGGGCTTTGCCGCCTGGACCCAGGCGCTAGAACAGGGACTGGCGGCCGTGCGCGCCTTCAAGGCGGACGCGGTCGTGATCGCCTTGGGCGTGGACACCTACGAAGGCGACCCCATCTCCAAGTTCCAGCTCAAGAGCGCCGACTATCTGCACGTGGGCCGCCTGCTGGCCGGCCTGGGCCTGCCGGCTGTGTTCACGATGGAAGGCGGCTATGCCGTGGCGGACGTGGGCATCAACGTCGCCAACGTGCTGGAAGGCTACGCCGGCTGAGTGGTCGCGCGCATCCGCTGCCACATCGCCTCCACTGCGGGGCGCGAGTCGGCGCGGTCCTTGAACGCCAGGATGGACACCTCGATGTCCCATAGCCGGCTGGCCAGCGGCGCCAGGTCCGCGGACGCCAGCCGTTGCAGCGCGCTATCCGCGAGCCAGGCGACGCCCAGTTCCTGGGCGGCCATGTCGCCCAGCACGTCAGACATCTCGGCCTCGAATACGCGCATGCCGTGCAGCGGCTCGGCCGCGCCTTCGATCGCGGCGTCGATCAGGCGCCCGAAATAGACGTTGGACGAGTACATCAACAAAGGCACCGGCAGGGCCGCCGTGCCCGGCAGGTCCAGCCCGGTGCGCTCGATCAACGTGCGCGCCGCGTACGGCTTGATCAGTTCGCGGCCTAGCGTCAGGCAATCGTAGCGCGCGGGATCCAGCGGCAAAGGCTGGGCGACCTGATGGAAACAGATCAGGAAATCCGCCGCGCCCGAGGTGAAGGCCGACACCGTATCGTGCACATTGCCCGTCTGCAGGCTGCAACTCAGCAGCTTTCCCTCGCTCCAGGTTCGCCACCATTTCGGCAGGTGCGCTGTCGCCAGCGCGTAGGAAGTGGCCAGGCGCAACTGATTCTGCGCCGGCACGCCCGCGATACCGGCGCGCGCTTCGGCCAACTGGTTGATCAGTTCCATCGCGGCACCGCGGAAGCGCTCGCCCGCCTCGGTGAGCTGGGTGGGAAATGCCGTGCGGTCGATCAAGCGCGCGCCTGCCCAGTTCTCCAGGCTCTGGATGCGGCGGCTGAACGCGGCCTGCGACAGATTGCGCGCCTCGGCGGCGCGCGTGAAATTGCGCACTTCCGACAGCGTGATGAAGTCCTGCAACCACCGGGTATCCATAGTGCTCCTTGCATCATGCGTAATCCGCATCGGCCATGCGCGCGATGCATCGCCGCGCATGCTCAGTTCGCATTGGACGGCGTCGGCGCCCTGCCGGACACTGCCGCCATCGGTTCCGCATTGGAGCCCACACGCCACGGAGTGTAAACATGGATGAAACCCTGCGCGCCGCCGCCCGCGAATATCTCGTACGCTACGGCGGCGATACCTTTCCCAACCTGTTCACGTCCGCCAAGGGCGCCATCGTGCGCGACGACACCGGGCGCGAGATCCTGGATTTCACCTCGGGCCAGATGTGCGCCACCATCGGCCACAACCATCCGGCCATCGTCGAGGCGGTGCACAAAGCCGGCGAAACCGCCTTCCACTTCTTCAGCGGCATGATTCCGGAAGCCGTGGCCCAGTTGGCGGCCACCGTCGCGCGCGACTGGATGCCCGCCGGCCTGAGCAAGTCGATCTTCGTCAACACCGGCTCGGAAAGCAACGAAATCGCCCTGCGCATGGCCAAGATGAACAAGAGCGGCTTCGAAATCCTCGCCATCGGCGGCTCCTGGCACGGCGTGACCAGCGGAGCCGGTTCGGTTTCCTATGCCAGCGACCGCAAGGGCTATGGCGTGCCGCCCGCCGGCGTGTTCGTCATGCCCGAACCCAATGCCTACCGTCCTTACATCGCCGGCATGGACGCCGAGCAATCCGCGCTGGCCTGCCTGGAGATTGGCCTGAAGATGTTCGACATGGCTTCCGCCGGCAGGCCGGCCGCCATCATCGTCGAGCCCGTCATCAGCGCGGGCGGCGTGCTGGTGCCGCCCAAGTCCTACATGCAGGCGCTGCGGCAGGCGGCCGACGCGCGCGGCATGCTGCTGATCTTCGATGAGGCACAGACGGCATTCGGCCGCATTGGCTACCGCAGCGGCTCCGAGTACTTCGGCGTCACGCCCGACATCATGAGCGTGTCCAAGACGCTGGGCGGAGGCCTGCCGCTGGCCGCCGCCGTCACCACGCCTGCCATCGAGCAGGACGTGCATGAGAAGGGCTTCACCTTCTACACCAGCCACGTATCGGACCCGCTGCCCGCCACGGTGGGCCTGGCCGTGCTGGATACCATCCAGCGCGAAGGCTTGATCGAGCGCGCCCGGACCCAGGGGGACTACCTGCGCTGCGGCTTGCTGGAACTGCAGCAGCGCCACGAAGCCATCGGCGACGTGCGCGGCCTGGGCTTGCTGCTGGGCGTGGAGCTGGTGCGCGATCGCAACACCCGCGAACCCTATCACCAGCTCGGCGCCCTGACCACCCAGCGCTGCTTCGAACTGGGCCTGTCCATGAACATCCGCCGCCGTCCCGAACGCGGTTCGGTGTGGCGCATCGCGCCGCCCTTGACCGTGAGCAACGCCGAGATCGACCGCGCCATTGCGATCCTGGATCAGGCCCTGACTGAGAGCCTCGACAAGATCGCAAAGCCGGCCGCGCGCGCCGCCTGAAGCCCCTTTCCGCAACCATCCGGCGCCGGCCCGCCCGGCAGGAGAACGACATGCACCGACGCACATACGCCATCTGCGCCCTGGCGCTGGCCGCCGTATCCAGCCAGGCGTTCGCCGGCCCCACGCTCGACACGGTACGCAAGCGGGGCTATCTGCAATGCGGCGTATCGACCGGCATACAAGGCTTTTCCGCGCCCGACAGCAAGGGGACCTGGCACGGCCTGGACGTGGACATGTGCCGCGCCATCGCCGCGACAGTTTTCAATGACGCGACGAAGTACCGCCTGACGCCGCTCACCACCCAGGCGCGCTTCACCGCGTTGCAGTCCGGCGAGGTCGACGTGTTGACCCGCAACGTGACGCCCACCATGGCGCGCGACACCACGCTCGGCCTGCTGAGCGTGGCGGTCAACTACTACGACAGCCAGGGCGTGATGGTGTCGGAAAAGCTGGGCGTGAAGAAGCTGCGCGAACTGGACGGCGCCACGGTCTGCGTGCAGCCCGGCACCGTGACCGAACTCGATCTGGCCGACTGGTTCCGCTCGCAGTCATTACGCTTCAAGCCGGTCGTCATCGAGAAATACGACGAGATCGTGCGCGCTTTCTCGGCCGGGCGCTGCGACGCCTTCACCTCCGACAAGTCGCAACTGGCCGCTTCCCGCATGACGCTGGAAAACCCCGACAGCTATGTGATCCTGGACGAGAACATCTCCAAGAGTCCGCTCGGCCCCATGGTGCGCCAGGGCGACGACAACTGGATCAACATCGTGCGCTGGTCGCTGAACGCGATGCTGGAGGCCGAGGAATTCGGCATTACCTCATCCAACGTCGATGCGCAGCTCAAGGCCAACAGCCCCAACGTGCAGCGCATCCTGGGCGTTACGCCCGGCATGGGGCGCAACATGGGCGTGGACGACAAATGGGCCTACAACATCGTCAAGCAAGTGGGCAATTACGGCGAAAGCTATGAGCGCAACCTGGGCATGAGCAGCCCGATGAAGCTGCCGCGCGCGCTGAACGCGCAATGGCGCGACGGTGGCCTGATGTACGGCTGGCCGGTGCGCTAGCCCCGCCATTACACAAGAAAAAAGGCCGCGCCCGCGGAAATTCCGCAGGCGCGGCCTTGGTTTCATCCCTTCAATCCCGCGTTTCCAGCACCTTGTTGATGCGCAGCGCCAACAGCGTGCAGGCCGCACCGGACAGCAGATAGACGCTGACCGCCACCAGCCCGAAGCGCGCCGACAAGCCCAGAGCGACCAGCGGCGCGAACGCGGCGCCGATCAGCCAGGCCATGTCGGAAGTCAGCGCCGCGCCCGTGTAGCGGAAGCGGCGCGTGAAGTTCGCGGTAACGGTGCCCGAGGCCTGGCCGTAGGACAGTCCCAGCAGCGCGAAGCCCACCAGAATGAATGCGTCCTGCGCTTTCGGGCCGCCGCCCAGCAGCCAGGGCGTAAACAGCGCAAACACGGCGATCAGCAAGGCCAGCAGGCCCAGCGTGGTGCGCCGGCCGATGCGGTCGGCCAGCCAGCCCGAGGCGATGGTGCCCAGGATGCCCAACACCGCGCCTATGATCTGCACGACCAGCACGTCCTGGATCTGCTGGGTGGCGCTGACCGCGATCCACGACAGCGGAAACACCGTGACCAGGTGGAACAAGGCATAGCTGGCCAACGCCGCGAATGCCCCAATGAACAGGTTGTAGCCTTGCTCGCGCACCATCTGCGTGGTGCTGATGGGCTCGAGCTCGCCCTCTTCCAGCAGTTGCGTGTATTCCTCGGTCACCACCAGCCGCAGCCGCGCGAACAGCGCCACCACGTTGATCGCGAACGCCACGAAGAAGGGATAGCGCCAGCCCCATTCCAGGAAATCGGCTTCGGTCAGCGTCACGTGCAGGAACAGGAACAACGCGCTGGCCACCATGAAGCCCACGGGCGCGCCCAGTTGGCCCAGCATCGAATACCAACCGCGGCGATTCGGCGGCGCATTCAAAGCCAGCAGCGACGGCAGCCCATCCCATGAGCCGCCCAGCGCCAGGCCCTGCAGGCAGCGGAACAGCGCCAGCAGCGTGATCGCGTGCGCGCCGATGACGTTGTAGCCGGGCAGGAAGGCCATGCCCACGGTGGCGGTTCCCAGCAGGAACAAGGCGATGGTGAGTTTGGTCGCGCGCCCCCAGCGCCGCTGCGCCGCCATCGACAGCGCCGTGCCGATGGGCCGCATGATGAACGCGAACGAAAAGATGACGAAGGACCAGAGCGTGCCTTCCAGGCGCGGTTCGAAGGGGAAGAAGACCTGCGGAAACACCAGCACGCAGGCGATGCCGAAGACGAAGAAATCGAAGTATTCGGAAGCGCGCCCCACCACCACGCCCACCGCGATTTCACCCGGCGCCACCTTGGCGTGGCCGCCGCCGCCGGCCGCGGGGACTGAAGGGGCATGACCGGGGTATTGCGTGGTGGTCGCCATGTGAATGCTCGCTGAAAGGAGGTTCGGAACAGCCTGGCCTACGATCCTGAAACACACCCGCGCGCCTGCGGTCCATATCGCGCAGAGCCGCTCCGTTATTGGGATGCAGCCCTGGTCCGCGCGCGCCGCCCTGCACATTTTTGTTCTTTTTACCCTAGATTTTTCGCGGCTTCCAGCGTAGTGTTGCGTTTACTTCCCACGGTTACGTTTCGGGGTATGGTCATGCCGTCCTTCCCAAGGTTCCGCGGATTGGTCCTGATTGCCGCTCTGCCATTGCTCGCCGGATGCAATGCGGTCCTGCTCTCGCCGTCGGGCGACATCGCCTTGCAGCAGCGCAATCTGATCATCATTTCCACCGGCTTGATGCTGCTGATCATCGTGCCGGTGATCTTCCTGACGTTCCTGTTCGCGTGGCGCTATCGCGCAAGCAACAAGGAAGCGCACTACGACCCCGACTGGAACCACTCCACCATGCTGGAGCTCCTGATCTGGGCGGCGCCGCTGCTTATCATCATTGCGTTGGGCGCGGTTACCTGGGTCAGCACGCACCAGTTGGACCCCTACCGCCCGCTCGCGCGCCTGTCCGAAGGCCGCGAAGTGCCGGCCGGCACCAAGCCGCTGGTGGTCGAAGTCGTGGCGCTGGACTGGAAATGGCTGTTCATCTATCCCGAACAGGGCATCGCGGCGGTGAACGAGATGGCAGCCCCCGTGGACCGTCCCATCCAGTTCAGGATCACCTCGTCCACGGTGATGAACTCCTTCTTCGTACCCGCGTTGGCGGGCCAGATCTACGCCATGCCCGGCATGCAGACCACCTTGCACGCCGTGATCAACCACCCCGGCGAATATGAAGGCATTTCCGCCAACTACAGCGGCTCGGGCTTCTCGGGCATGCGCTTCAAGTTCCACGGGGTAGACCAGCAGGGCTTCGACCAGTGGGTGGCGAACGCGCGCGCCTCCAACGCCGCGCTCAGCCGCGACGCCTACCTGAAACTTGAACAGCCGAGCGAACGCAATCCGGTGCAGCTCTATGCCTCCAGCGCGCCCGGCCTGTTCGAAGCGATCGTCAACCGCTGCGTGGAGCCCAACCGCATGTGCATGCGCGACGCAATGGCGATCGACGCGCAGGGCGGCATGGGCATACCCGGCGCGCTCAACGTCACCACCCTGGACGCGGAAACGCGGGAGCGCCTGGGACTGACCGGCACGCCGCCGCGCAAGTACGTGGGCGCGATGTGCACGGCCACCGAAGGATTGGTCCTGTAGCGGATCGCTGGCGCACGGCGATCCGGATGATGCAAGGGCTTCGTGAAATTGCGGTCTTTTTGCTGGAATCGAGATGCCTGACCAACCAGACCTCACCAAGCTGATCTTCGGTAAGTTGACCTGGGAAGCCATTCCCTACCATGAACCGATCCTGCTCTTCACCTTCATCGCGGTCGCCATAGGCGGCATCGCGGTAGTGGGCGCCATCACCTACTACGGCAAGTGGGGCTATCTGTGGCGCGAGTGGTTCACCAGCATCGACCACAAGAAGATCGGCATCATGTACGTCATCCTGGGCATCGTGATGCTGCTGCGCGGCTTTGCCGACGCCATCATGATGCGCTTGCAGCAGGCGGTGGCTTTCGGCGATTCGGCGGGCTACCTGCCGCCGCACCACTACGACCAGATCTTCACCGCGCATGGCGTGATCATGATCTTCTTCGTGGCCATGCCGCTGGTCACGGGGCTGATGAACTACATCGTGCCCTTGCAGATCGGCGCGCGCGACGTGGCCTTTCCCTTCCTGAACAACTTCAGTTTCTGGATGACCACGGGCGGCGTGATCCTGGTCATGATGTCGCTGTTCGTGGGCGAATTCGCGCGCACCGGCTGGCTGGCCTATCCGCCTTTATCGGGAATCATGCAGAGTCCCGACGTAGGCGTCGATTACTACATATGGGCCTTGCAGATAGCGGGGGTAGGCACGCTGCTGTCCGGCGTCAACCTGCTGGTCACCATCGTCAAGATGCGCGCGCCGGGCATGACGATGATGCGCATGCCCATCTTCACCTGGACCGCGCTGTGCACCAACGTGCTGATCGTGGCTGCCTTCCCGGTGCTGACGGCGGTGCTGGCGCTGCTGTCCATGGACCGCTACGTAGGCACCAACTTCTTCACCGCGGACTTCGGCGGCAACGCCATGATGTACGTGAACCTGATCTGGATCTGGGGCCACCCCGAGGTCTACATCCTGATCCTGCCGGCCTTCGGCATCTTCTCCGAAGTGGTCTCCACCTTCTGCCGCAAGCGCCTCTTCGGCTACGCGTCCATGGTGTATGCCACGGTCGTGATCACGGTGCTGTCGTACCTGGTGTGGCTGCACCACTTCTTCACCATGGGGTCGGGCGCCAGCGTGAATTCTTTCTTCGGGATCACCACCATGATCATCTCGATCCCGACAGGCGCCAAGATCTTCAACTGGCTGTTCACCATGTACCACGGCCGCATCCGCTTCGAGGTCCCCATGCTATGGACGCTGGGCTTCATGGTTACCTTCGTGATCGGCGGCATGACGGGCGTGCTGCTGGCCGTGCCGCCGGCCGACTTCGTCCTGCACAACAGCCTGTTCCTGATCGCGCACTTCCATAACGTGATCATCGGCGGCGTGCTGTTCGGGCTGATGGCCGGCATCACGTACTGGTTTCCCAAGGCCTTCGGCTACAAGCTCGATCCGTTCTGGGGCAAGTGCTCGTTCTGGTTCTGGCTGGTGGGCTTCTATGTCGCCTTCATGCCGCTGTACGTGCTGGGGCTGATGGGCGTGACACGGCGCGTGAACCACTTCGAGGACATGTCGCTGCAGATCTGGTTCCAGGCGGCGGCCTTCGGCGCGCTGCTGATCGCCTGCGGTATCGCCAGCTTCCTGATCCAGCTGGTGGTCAGCTACCGCCGCCGCGACTCGCTGCGCGACACCACCGGCGACCCCTGGGACGGACGCACGCTGGAATGGTCGACCTCGTCGCCGCCGCCCAACTACAACTTCGCCTTCACGCCGCGCGTACACGACCAGGACGCGTGGTGGCAGATGAAGCAGCACGGCTACCTGCGCCCGCAACAGGGCTTCATTCCCATCCACATGCCCAAGAATACCTGGGCCGGCATCGTGCTGGCGGGGATCAGCGTCGTCATGGGTTTCGCGCTGATCTGGCATATGTGGCCGCTGGCCGTGCTGTCGTTCGCGGCACTGATCCTGGTGTCCATCGTTCATACCTTCAACTACAAGCGCGACTACTACGTGCCGGCCGACGAGGTCGTGCGCGCCGAAGACGCCCGCACAAGGTTGCTAGCGAAAAATGTCTGATACCCTGGCCCCCCACCTGCCCGGCGGCACCGCGCCCCCCGCGGAGCCCATGTTCCACGTCGCCGGCGAACATCATCCCAAGAACGGCACCCTGCTGGGGTTCTGGGTCTACCTGATGAGCGACTGCCTCATCTTCGCCTGCCTGTTCGCCACCTACGGCGTGCTGGGCCGCAACTACGCGGCCGGCCCGTCCGGCGCCGACCTGTTCGACCTGCCGCTGGTGGCGGTGAATACGGCGCTGCTGCTGCTGTCGTCCATCACCTACGGTTTCGCCATGCTGGAGATGCGGCGCAACCGCGTCGGCGCCACCCAGTTGTGGCTGGCCGTTACCGGCATCCTGGGGCTGGGCTTCCTGTCGCTGGAACTGTATGAATTCACGCACCTGATCCACCAGGGCGCCGGCCCGCAGCGCAGCGCCTTCCTGTCGTCCTTCTTCACGCTGGTCGGCACCCACGGGCTGCACGTCACCTTCGGCATCGTGTGGCTGGTGACGATGATGATTCAGGTGCAGATGCACGGGCTGATTCCCGAAAACCGCCGCCGCCTGATGTGCCTGTCCATGTTCTGGCACTTCCTGGACCTGATCTGGGTGGGCGTCTTCACCTTCGTGTACCTGATGGGAGTGCTGCCATGACCGCGCACCTGGAGCACCCGGCCGATCATGGCCATGGCGGCCATGACCACCACGACGACGATGACGGCGCCGCCCACGGCACTTTCAAGAGCTACATGACCGGCTTCGTGCTGGCCGCCGTCCTGACCGCCATCCCGTTCTGGCTGGTCATGGACCGCGTCTTCGCCGAATCGCGCACCACCGCGCTGGTGATCCTGGCGTTCGCCGTGGTGCAGATCGTGGTCCACATCATCTACTTCCTGCACATGGACACCAAGTCCGAAAGCGGCTGGAACATGTTGGCGTTAATATTCACGCTGGTGCTGGTCGTAATCACGCTCAGCGGATCCATCTGGATCATGTATCACCTCGACTCCAATATGATGCCCATGTCTACCCACGACATGCGGAAAATGCCCTGATGGCCGCAGTAAACGACTCTACTTCCCGCGACACCTCCTCCCGCAATCCGCGCAGCAAGATCACTCTGGTCATCCTGGGGGTGCTTGCTGTCGCCATTTTCGCGGGCCTCTGCGCCCTGGGCACCTGGCAGGTGCATCGGCTGGCCTGGAAACGCACCCTGATCGCGCAGGTTGAACAGCGCGCCCATGCGGCGCCCGCGCCGGCTCCAGCCCAGGCCGAATGGCCCGCGCTGACCTCCGACAACGCCGAGTACCGCCGCGTCACGGCCACGGGCACCTACCTGTACGACCGCCAGACCCTGGTGCAAGCCGCAACCGAGCTGGGCAGCGGCTACTGGGTCATGACCCCGCTGCAGTTGCCCGAAGGCGGCACGGTGCTGGTCAACCGCGGCTTCGTGCTGCCTGAATGGCGCAAGAGCAAGTCCGCCATCCAGTCCGCGCCCGAACAGGCCAGCGTCACCGGCCTGCTGCGCATGGGCGAACCCGGCCATGGCTTCCTGCGCAACAACGATCCGGCGACCAACCTCTGGTACTCGCGCGACCTGCCCGCCATCGCCGCGGCGCGCGGCCTGACCGACGTGGCGCCCTACTTCATCGACGCCGACGCGACGGGCAAGGACGGCAGCGGGCGCACTGCGCCGGTCGGCGGCCTGACCGTGCTGAACTTCCCCAACAACCACCTGGGTTACGCCATCACCTGGTACGCCCTGGCGGCCATGGTGCTGGTCGGCGCATTCATCTTCGTGCGCGAGGAAAAGCGCGCGCGGCGCAAGGGCTGAGCCTGCCGGCCGCGGCCGGTGTCCTACAATGAGGGCAGGGAACAGCGCTGGGCTAATTGCTCGCGTGCTGTTCCCTTTTGCTTTTTCCACCCCTCTACAGGAGTCCCCAAGGATGAAAAAGACGCTGCTCGCAGCCGCAATGTTCACTACTTTTGCAGGCGTCGCTCAGGCAGAATCGTCGGTAACTCTCTATGGTGTCATCGACACCGGCATCGGCTACAACAAGATCAAAGGCGATGGATACGACGGTAGCAAGATAGGCATGATCAACGGCATCCAGGCCGGCTCGCGCTGGGGCCTGCGCGGCGCCGAGGACCTGGGCGACGGCCTGCGCGCCGTGTTCAAGCTGGAAAGCGGCTTCGACTCGGCCAACGGCCAGCGCGGACAATCCGGCCGCCTGTTCGGCCGCCAAGCCACCATCGGACTGGCCAACGACGCCTGGGGCACGCTGGAGTTCGGCCGCCAGGCCACGGTGGGCTCGAACTACCTCGCCGACATCGACCCCTTCTACACCAGCTACACCCAGTCCAACATGGGCCTGGGGTTCAGCGCCGCCAACACCATGCGCTGGGACAACATGGTCATGTACAAGTCGCCGTCCATGAGCGGCTTCGAGTTCGGCGTCGGCTACTCGTTCAATGCGGACGACACGGTGGCGGACCAGACGGGCTTTCGCACCGCCGACAACACCCGCGGCATCACCGCAGGCCTGCGCTATGTGCAGGGCCCGGTGAACGTCACGCTGACCTATGACCAGTTGAACGGCTCCAATCGCGGCGCCATCGATCATGACGCCACGCCGCGCCAGTACGCGCTGGGCCTGTCCTATGATCTGGAAGTGGTGAAGCTCGCCGCCGCCTACGGCCGCACCACCGACGGCTGGTTCGTCGGCCAGGATCTGCCGGCCGGCACGCCCTTCAGCGACGAATTCGGCACCAACCGTTTCGTTGACGGCTTCAAGGCCAACTCCTACATGCTGGGCGCCACCATGCCCATGGGCGGCTCCGGCAGTCTGTTCGCATCGTGGCAACACGTATCGCCGAACAACGACAAGCTGACCGGCGGCGACACCAACATGAACGTCTGGAGCGTGGGCTATACCTACGACCTGTCCAAGCGCACCAATCTGTACGCCTACGGTTCGTACGGCAAGGACTACGCCTTCATCGACGGCCTGAAGAGCACGGCCGCCGGCATCGGCGTGCGCCACACGTTCTAAGCAAAGCGGCGGAGCGGCTGCGGGGCCGCCTCCGCCTATGGCGAATCCGTCCGATTCCCAGCCTCCTGGTACCGGGCTTTTTTAATATCGCCCGCGAGCCTGACGTCATTCGCATGTACGCCTAGGAGGCTCTCATGCACAAATCGCTCCCCCATGCTCCCGCCGGCCCTGCCGCTGGCACGCTCGCGGTGTACGCCGCGCTTGCGCCCGACCATCGCCAATTGATCCGGGACACCATGACCCAGGATCTCGACGCGCTGGAACAGGCCGCCGAAAAACCCGACGCCGTCGCCACGGCCCAGATGCTGCACCGCATACAGGGCGCGCTGCTGGCCTTGCAGATGCGGGCGCCAGCCTCGCACTTCGAAGCCCTGGAAGAGGAGCTTTCCACAGGCCTGTCCGCCGCCGCCGCCGCCCGCATCCACGATCAGGCCACCGTCGTGCGGGGCCTCATGGACAGACTGCATGCGTGGCAACCCGCTGCCGTGCAATCTTCAGGAAACACGCGTCCCTCATGATCGGCTATCTTTGAAACCAGATCCTGAACGGACCATGACCCCGACCTTCCGCCCCGCGCGCGCTTCCCTTCCCAACCGGCAACGCCTGTTGCGCATCCTGGCCGCGGCCTTGCTGCCGCTGGCCCTGGCGGCCTGCAACGGCGGCGGCGACGACCATGACGACGAACCCGTCGCCGTCACGCCTCCCCCCACCGGGGAAACGCCGCCGCCCGTCGAAACCCAGCCGCCTCGCAACACTGCTTACCTCGAAGCCAAGCCGGGCGACGTGATCCAGGTCCGCATCGAGGAACTGCACCCCACCCAAGCCGCCATCGGCTACGACCAGATCTACTACAAGCTGGGCCGCTGGCAAGGCGACTTCGAGCGCCCGACCTGGACCGACAAGCCGGTGCAGCAGCTGGACTACCTCAACCGCACGGTCGGCAAGAAGTTCGACGACTACTGCGAAGACATGGGTGGCGCCGAGCGCGCGCAGGAATTCCAGAGCGTCGCCGAGGCACGCGCCGCCCGCCTGGACCAGCCCGCCACCTATGCCTGCAAGAACGCCCCCGGCACCAATGCAGCCAACCTCAAGACCGTGGTGGTCGGCTGGGACGGCAATCTGTATCTGACCGACGGCCACCATACCTTCTCGTCGCTGCGCGAGATCGCCGATGGCGGCCCCAAGCTGCCGGTCTGGGTCAAGGTGGACGCCAACTACAGCAGCCTGCCCAACGCCGCCGCCTTCTGGCAGCGCATGGTCGACGAACGCCGCGCCTGGCTGCGCGACGGCCAGAACCAGCCCATCACCGTAGACCAACTACCCGCCCGTCTGGGCCTGGCCAGCGTCCAGGAGGCCGGCGGCATGCAGGAGGACCGCTACCGCTCGCTCGTGTATTTCACCCGCGACATCGCCTACAGCAACGGCAATCTGCCGGAATTCGCCGAGTTCCTGTGGGGCGACTGGCTGCGCCGCCAGGCCGCCGGCGGCCAACTGCCCGGCCTGGATCAGTACAAGATGATGGCGCCCGCCGCCCCCGCACAGATCCTCGCCGTCAGCACGCTGGACAAAAGCCTGGCGCCTGCCGGCGCGAGCGACAGCTATGCTGCCGCGGTGCGCGACGCCTCCCTGAAGATGGCGGCGCTCAAGGACGGCGACATCGTCTTCGACGACCGCGACGCCGCCGGCCTGGGGCGCATCCCCCTGGTGGCCGACGCTGCCAGCGGCTCGCCCACCAAGAAGGCGCGCGACACCCTGGAGGAGCTGCCGCGCAACGATGCCAAGGCCGACGGCAGCCCGCGGGGCGCGGGCAAGCTGTGGTTCGCCGTGAACTACCGCAACTGCGGCAAGCCCGCGGCCGGCACCTGCTGGGGCTGGTAAGCCACGGCGCCAGTCAGCCGGCGCTAAGCATCGATCTGCATGGCGGGCCGGGCCTGGACCCGGTCCAGCCATGCCTGCACATGCGGGTGTAAAGCCACCCTGGCGCCCAGATAGGCGCTATAGCCGACCACCGAACCCACCACCAGGTCGGCCAGCGAGTAGGCCGCGCCCAACATCCAGGGCTGCTGCGACAGATGCCCATCCAGCACAGCCAGCAAGGCATCCACGTCGTTCAACACGCGTTGCGCCTCGGCGCCGCCGGGCGCACCCTCGCCCTGCGTGGCCAGAAAAAGGCGCATCACCGCCGCGCCGAAACTGACGTAGGACCATGCGCACCACGACATCGCCAGCAGGCGTTCGGGCGTGCCAGCAGCAGGCCACAGGCCGCGCTCCACGCCGTAGCGCTCGCCCAGCCACAGTTGTATCGCCAGGGCCTCAAACAAGGGCGCGCCGTCCACCGTCAGGGTGGGAACCTTGCCGTTGGGGTTCAGGGCCAGGAATTCGGGGCGGTGCTGCTCGCCCGTCCTGATGTCCACCTTGACGCGTTCGTGCGGCACGGCCAGTTCGGCAAGCGCGCTGGCCACTGGGGTCGCGCTGGACATGGGGTGCCAATAAAAGACGATAGACATGGGCAAATCTCCAATTCAATCAAGGGATAAGCGTCGCGGCCCCTGCCGCTGACTACGGGAGCCACTGTAAAACCCATTGAGGACAGATTCCGCCCTCAATACGCGTTATCGTGCCTCCATGCTTACTTCCAGCAACCGCCTTCTGCGCCTGTTGTCGCTGCTGCAAACCCGCCGCCACTGGGCTGGGGCCGACTTGGCCGCGACCCTTGCCATCCATCCCCGCACACTGCGGCGCGACATCGACAAGCTGCGCGAGCTCGGTTATCCCATCCATGCCAGCAGCGGGGTGGCAGGCGGCTATGCCTTCCGCGCGGGGCAAGCCCTCCCGCCCCTGCTTTTGGACGACGATGAAGCCCTGGCCGTGGCGCTCACCCTGCGCACCGCGGCCACCGGCACGGTGGGCGGCATAGAGGAAACCGCGCTGCGGGCGCTGGTGAAGCTGGAGCAGGCCATGCCGCAGCGCCTGCGCCGCCGGGTGGACGCCTTGCGCTCGGCCATCGTGCCCATACCGCGCGATGGCGCCACCGTCGACGCCACCCTGCTCGCCACGCTGGCGGCCGCCTGCCGCGACCAGTTGCGGCTCGGCTTCGATTACGCGGACGGCCAGGGCCGGGCCAGCACCCGGCTGGTCGAGCCGCAAGGGCTGGCGCATACCGGGTATCGCTGGTATCTGGTGGCCTGGGACCCTGCGCGCGACGACTGGCGCACCTTCCGCATCGACCGCATCGCGGGCACCCCGCAGGTCGGCGCGCATTTCGCGCCGCGGCCTCCGCCCGAAGGCGGCGACCTGCGCGCCTACGTGTCGCGCTCGGTCAACATGACGCCGCATCCGGAACCTGCGCGCGTGGTCCTGCACGCGCCGCGCGCCGTCATGGCCGCGCGGATCCCGCCGGGCGCCGGCCAGATCGAACCCCTGGACGAAACGCGCTGCCTGCTGCTATGCGCCGTGCCTTCCCTGGACGCGCTGGTGTATTGGCTGATGGCGCTGGACGTGGAATTCGAAGTTCTGGCCCCTGCAGCGCTGCGGGATCGCCTGCGGCTGGCGGCCGGAAGGCTGGCGCGCGCCCTGGAAAAAATGCCAGCGCCCGAAGCCGGGGGATAGCGGTCGGATTTGGCTGTTTTTCGGGCGATCCCAATCTGTGTATTTCGCCCGCGATTCGAGTATCTTGGCTGCTTTCCAAATATTCCAGAAGATCACGCCATGAGCACCGCTCCCAACGCCAGCCTGGGCGCCAGCGCCACGCCCGACGCCGACGCCTTTCTGCAATTCCTGGTCAACCTGGTGAACAACGGCAGCCAGATCGAGAGCATCGGCGTCACCCTGCAAATGGGCGGCATGCTGGTGTCGGGTTCCATCGTGTCCGGCGCGGATTACTTCGACAGCTTCGCGGCCAGTTTCACGGGGTCGCTGAACACCGTGGACGAAGCCACCCGTAAGGCCGTGCATGTCTCCCTGGCGGAATTGGGCGACGTTTTCCGCGTGCCGCAGCCGGCGGATCCGCTGCCGAACTACATCCATCTCGCCGATGCCCTGTTCTTCACGGCCGATGGCACCCCCATCGCCGGACAGCCCACGCTCTGGCGCGGCCGCACCAGCGCGGTCGACGGCTTCATCCTGGGGCGCATGCAGGCCGAAGCGGCGGCCTGAAGCCGTCTGACGCCAGTCCCTCGGACCTCCCCCCGCTCCGGAGCATCGGCGCGGGGCGCGCAGCTTCGCAAAAACCACTACGCTATCGGTTTGCCTCCGACCTCAACCCCGAGCCCGACCGCCCTATCTCCGCTTGAAACCAGGGCTCGCCTGACGGCACTCCCCCGCATGGAAAGACTCCGAATCGTCCTGGTCGACGACCATCCCCTGGTCTTGATGGGGATGCGCGACCTGCTGGAAAAAGACCTCAATTTCGAGGTCACGGCCACTCTGCCCGGGCCAACCGCGCTGATCCAGCACCTGCAACGCGACGCGCCGCACGTGGTCATCACCGACTATTCCATGCCCGGCGACGATACCTACGGCGATGGCATCCGCCTCGTCAAGTACCTGACGCGCCATTACCCGCAGGTCCAGATCGTGGTGCTGACCATGGTGTCGAATTCCATGATCATCTCGGCGCTCTACGACGCCGGCGTGGCCGCCGTGGTGCTCAAGCGCGACAATCTCAGCGAAATCATGACCGCGCTGGAAACGCTGCATGCCGGCCGCAAATACTATCCGCCCGGCTTCCAGCGCGACGGCGCGCCCGATGAGCGCAGCAAGTTCATCGGCGAACGCATCAACAGCCTGTCGCCCAAGGAATTCGAGGTGCTACGTCATTTCATCCGCGGCGAATCCATGATGCAGGTGGCCGAGGCGCTCAAGCGCAGCGTCAAGACGGTCAGCGGCCAGAAAATCTCGGCCATGCGCAAACTCAACGTCCGCACCGACCAGGAACTGATCGCCTTCTGCGTGGAAAGCGAGATTTTCCAGTAGGCTTTCCTTCTTTTGCAGAAATTCAGGCAGGAACGCGCGGCATGACACAAGCAGCAATCGAGACGGTGACGGGCCAGGAAGTGGACCGCAAAATGATGCAGGCCTTGATGGAACAGTCCGCCGGACGCGCGCTGTCGTTCCAGGACTGCGACTTCCAGGACGCCGATTTCTCGCGCCTGGATTTACGCGGCGCGCAACTGACGGCCTGCGCCATCGCGGGAGCCTCCTTTCAGGGCGCCAACCTGGCGGACTCGGCCTGGCTGCGCTGCCGCGGCGGCCAGGTCAACTTCGCCTCGTGCGACGCCAGCGACGCCGTCTTCGAAAATTGCGATCTCAACAATGCCAGTTGGCGTCGTGCACGGCTGGCTGCGGCCCGTTTCCAGGGCTGCAAGCTCACCGGCAGCGATTTCGACGGCATCGCCTGCCTCGGGTGGTCCCTGCGGGAATGCCTGCTGGTCGGCGCGCTGCTGCGCGGCCTGTCGTTTCGCAAGAGCGACGTGCTGCAGCTGGACTTCTCCGATGCCGACCTGACCGGCAGCGATTTCCGCGACACCGTATTCCATGGCGGCAGCCTGCGCAACGCCGTCCTGAAGAACGTACGCTTCGAAGGCGCGGACCTGCGCGAAGCCGACCTCGGCGGCCTGGACCTGAACTCGGCCGCGCGCCTGGCCGGCGCCACCATATCCAAGACTCAGGCGGCGGCGCTATTGGCCGAACTACGCATCAGCGTGATCTGAGGCGTGCTGGCTGCGGCGGACGAAGCGCTGCTCGACCACCACGCTGCCCCACTGCCTGCCTTCGGATTCCTCGGCCAGGGTGAAGCCCGCAGCCTCGTAGAGGTGCCTGGCGGCATCCAGCCCCTTGAAGGTCCACAAGTAGGTTTCATCGTAGTTCGCGTCGGCAAAGGCCAGGGCCCGTGCCAGCAGCGCGCGGCCCACGCCCATGCCGCGCAGCGACTCGTCGACGATGAACCAGCGCAGGTGCGCCTGGCGCTTGGCCAGATCGCCATCGATGACGATGGAAGCCAGCGTCCTGCCGTTGTCCACGTACAGCCAGATGTTCTTGCCGGCGGCGGGCAGGCCTTCGGCAAATTCGGCCAGCTGGGTCGCCACCTTGCGTTCGAAGTACACGCCGAATCCCGAGGCCTGCGCGTAATAGCGCGCATGCAGGCTGGCCACGTCGCCAATGCAGCCAGGCAGATAGCCGGCGCGTATCTGGTCTTCGATGCCGCTGGCGGCGGCAGGCACGGTGTTGGGGTTCTCGTGCGACAGGGCGTCGGCATAGAGCGAGAGGAACCGTATCAGCGACTGCTGGTCCGCCGGCGCCAACTGCCGCAAGGCGCGCGACACCTGGTCCGTGGCGAACTGGTCGATCTGGGCGCGCAGTTGGTTCCCCGTCTCGCTCAAGTGCAGCCGCGATGAGCGGGCGTCTTCGCTGTCGGCCTCGCGCGTCAGCAGTCCGGCAGACTCCAGCTTGGCGACCTGACGGCTGGTATTGGACTTGTCCAGCCTGAGGATGGCCGCCAGGTCGCGCGCCTGTATGCCCGGCTGCAGCCCGATCTCGATGATGGCGTGGACCGCGGACGGCGCCAATTCGCTGCCTGCCAGCGAACTGCGCATGAAGCCCAGTTCGCGCACCAGTTTGCGGGAGAACTCCCGCAGGTCCCGGATGGTCTGGTCGCGGGATTGGACGGGGGGGTCGATGAGATCCATGGCGCGCCTTTAAAGTTGCGGTTCGCAACCAATATACTTGCGAAGCGCAACCAACTCAACAATTTTATCGGCGTCCCTGCCGCGGCCTACTTGGGCCGCTTGAAGCCCGCGCGCGCCGCCTCGACCGCCTGGCGGCAGACGCAGCCGCTCATATGGTCGTTGACCATGCCCACAGCCTGCATGAAGGCATACATGGTCGTCGGCCCGACAAAGGTCCAGCCGCGCTTTTTCAGCTCGCGCGACAGCGCCGTCGACGCTGGCGAGGTCGGATTGCCATTCCAGTAATCCAGGTCCACCGTCGCGGGCCGGTCCTGGGCCGGCGGTTCATGGCGCCAGAGCCAGGCCGACAGCGAACCCGACTCATCGGCCAAAACCTGTGCGCGCCTGGCGTTGTTGATGGCGGACAGGATCTTGCTGCGGTTGCGCACGATGCCGGCGTCCCCCATCAGGCGCTCGACGTCGCGCTCGGTGTAGCGCGCCACCCGCTCGAAATCGAAGTCGTCGAAGGCCGCGCGGAACGCTTCGCGCTTGCGCAGGATCGTGATCCAGGCCATGCCGGCCTGAAAACCCTCCAGGCAGATCTTCTCGTACAGGCGGCGGTCGTCCGCCACCGGCATGCCCCATTCGTGGTCGTGATAGTCGGGCATCGACGGCTGCCAGAAGCAGCGCGCCACGCCCTGCCCGTCCGTGATCAGGCCCGGATTGGTCTGGCTCATCTCGTTGGTGTTCATGCAACCGCTTACTGCTTGCCCGGCACCGGGCAGCTCAGATCGCCTTCCTCGCACTTCAGGTAGGCCCGCAATTCCTTGGTGCGCGCCTGCGTCAGCTTGTCCAGGCACAGGCTCAGCGCCATGGGATAGGCGCTGCCGCCGGACGTGCTGCTGGACGCAAAGGCGCACTCCGCGTCGCGGAAGAACAGCCAGGCCTTTTGGGCGGCATGCAATTGGGTCGTCGCGTCCCGGTCGTTCTTCAGGCGCGCGCCCACTTCCTTGTAGGCGGTGTTCAAGTCGGCATCGGACTTGCGGTACGCCTGGTCAGCGCACAGGCTCATGTCCGTCTGCGTGGCCGCGTTGCCGCAGTCCAGCGGCTGCGCCTGCGCGTTTGCGGCCAGCGCAAGGGCGGCAGCGGCGGTCATGATGGCGATACGCATGGAATTCCTCCTGTGTGACTGGGTGAACGCGGAAAGTGTCGCATGGAACAATGACCTCATGCAGCGGCGGCTCCGTCGCCGGTGGCCTAAGATGGCGGCTATGAAGATCCAACTGCTCTCAGACTTGCACCTTGAAACCGACCCGGACTTCCTGGCGCGGCCCGCGCCCGGCGCCGATCTGCTGGTGCTGGCCGGAGACATAGGCTCCTACCGCCGCGGCTCGCTCATGACCGGGACCGACTTCGGCCTGGGCAGCTATGCGCCGCGCAAGGGCTGGCCCACGCCCGTGGTGTACGTGCCGGGCAACCACGAGTACGACAACGTGGATTTCGACGAAACCCACGAGCGGCTGCGCGGGCTTTGCGAGGAACTCGGCATCCACTGGCTGGAACGCGAAACATTGGTGATTGATGGGGTGCGCTTCATCGGCACCACGCTGTGGACGGATTTCGACGCGCTGGCCGCCCCCGGCGACACGGTGGGCGCAGCCCTGAAAAAGCGCGAGAAGGCTTTCCGCGCGGCCGATTTCTACCTGGAAAAGGCCGAGATGCGCCGCAACGACGCGCCCTTCATGGCCGAGCAGATGCGGGAACAGGGGCTGCTCTGCCAGCAATGGCTGCAGGACGCCCTGCGCGTGCCCCATGACGGCCCGACCGTGGCCGTCACCCACTTCGCCCCCACGCTGGCGAGCGCGGATCCGCGCTACGGCGTCACCCCAGGCACCGCCGGGTTCTGCAACGCGCTGGACGCCCTGCTGCCCCTGGCCGACGTCTGGATGCACGGTCATCTCCACTGTCCACAGGACTACGTGAAGGACGGCTGCCGCATCGTGGCCAATCCGCTGGGCTATGCCAAGAAGGGAGAGCAGCAGGACTTCGCGCCGGATCGGTTGTGGGAGGTAACGGCGCCTAGAACTTGAGACTTGCGCTCAAGGCATAGGTGCGAGGATCGCCCGCCTTCACGTAGTCCGGGGATTGGTACAGCCAGTAGCGCTTGTCCGCCAGGTTGTTGATGCCCGCGCGGAATGTGGTTTCGTAGCCGTAGATGCGCGTATCGTAGGTCGCGCCGATGTTGACGATGGCGTAGTCGGGTACCTGGACCGCGTTGGAAGCGCCCAGCATGGTGCTGCCGGTGTATTTCACGTCGGCCCTGAGCTTCAGGCCAGGCAGCTGCGGCACCGAGTATGCGACCTGGGCGGCGGCGACGAACTTGGGTGCGCCCGCGACGCGGTTGCCGGTGAAGCTGGAGCCCTTCTTGTATTCGGTGTCCAGGAACATCAGGCTGCCGCCCACGTTCCAGTTCGTGGCGATGCGCGTGGACGCTCCCAACTCCAGGCCTTGATAGATCGACTTGCCGTCCTGCACCAGCTCATTGGCGGCATTGGTGTATTCCGCCTTCTTCTCGATGCGGAACAGCGCCGCCGTCGCCGCCCAGCCATCCTGGTTGGTCTTGATACCCAGTTCGTACTGCTTGCTCTTGAGCGGGTCCAATAGCGCGCCGTAGTTGGCATAGGTATTGCCCACCGACGACCCCGGCTCCAGCGATTCGATGTAGCTGGCGTAGGCCATGGTCTGCGGCGTGATGTTGTACATCAGTGCCACCGTCGGCGTCAGCACGCCGTTCTTGTCGTAGCGCGAATTGCGCGCCCCCGCCGCATCGAAGCCGACCTGCTCGTAGTCGGTATAGCGCAGGCCGCCCAGCACGGACCAGCCGCCGGTCAGATCTATGGTGTCGCTGGCGAACAGCGCCTTCTGCGTGATCTCGGCGGCGCGGTACAGGTCCAGGCTGCCCTGGCTGTAATAGGTATTGGTGTTCTGGGAGCGCAGATTGCCCGTGCCTTGCAGCTGATACACGCCGTTGGCGCTGTAGTCGTTCTTCTGCTTCTGCCATGACGCGCCCGCCACTACCTGATGCTTCAAGGGACCAGTGCTGAACTTGCCTTCGACCATGCCCTGCCATTGGTTGTAGGCATAGGCTTCGCCGTAGTCCGAGCGGTAGTCCTGGTAATCGCCCGCCTGGTTCTGCAGGAACAGCACCGATTCATTGCGGCGGGTCCGGGTGGAGCTGTAGCTGTAGTCGGTGCGCACTGACCAGTCGGAAGACAGCTGGTACTTCAACCCGGTTGAATAAAAGCGGAATTTGTTGTCGGCATACGGACCCTCGCCCACCAGCCTGCCGTTGTCGTTGCGCACCGGCGACGGCAACTCCGAACCCGCCATCTGGCCCGCGTAGATGGTCGGCTCCTGGCCGATCGCCTTGCGGTCCTGGTAGATCGACTGGAAGTCCCAACTCAGCTTGTCGGTCAGGCGCGCATCCAGCGCCAGCGACACCGAATCCCGGTACAGCGAGCCGCCGTTGTAGGTATTGCCCTCCTCGTGCGTGGCGTTCAGGCGATAGCCGAACCTGCCCTCGCCGCCCACGCGTCCGCCCAGATCGACGTGCTCGCGCAAGAGTCCCTTGGACACATAGCCCAGTTCAATGCTGCGCACCGGCTCATCGGTCGGTTTCTTGGTGACGTAGTTGATCAGTCCACCTGGCGAACCGAAGCCGTACATGAAACCAGACGCGCCCTTGAGCAGGTCGATCTGCTCGAAGTGCTCGTAGGGCAAGGTTGTGACGTAGCTAAGGAAGGGCTTGCCGTCGATGCGGTAGGAATTCTGCCAATCCAGCGGCAGGCCTCGCACGCTCAGATAGCTTGCCCAGGCGCCGTAGGAGGCGCTGTTGTCGGTGACGGATGCGTCCAGGGCGAACACGTCGCCCAGCTTGCGGACCTGCCGCTCTTCGATATCCGCGGCGGTGACCACGGCCGTGGAAAACGGCGTCTCCAGCTGGCTGCGGCTGCCCAGCGCCCCGCTGTTCACCGGCGCGGACAGATGCTCCAGCGTGTCGTCCACCGAGGCCGCGTTGACGGTCACTGCGGGCAACTGGGCCACGCCTTGCGTATCCCCCGCGCCCTTGGGTGGCGGCACGCCGGCAGCCTGGGCATGGACGCCCGCGGAATGGACGATGCCCAGGGTCAGGGCTAGGGCATAGGGCGCAACGGCATGCCGCGCGTGCTTGCGCGCGCGGCACTTCCTGGCGGAAGCGGGACGGACCACGTTGAATACTCCAGAGCGGGAGGGGAAGAAACAATTATTCTAATGAATAGGACTGATTCGCAATTGTATTATCAACTGAAAACTTCCCCATTCCGCTCAGGCATTGCGGTCACTGCTTGGACGCTTTCTCCAGCTGATCGCGCAGCCGTTCCTCCTGGGCGCGCAGCTCCGGCGTGAATTCGTCGCCGAAGTCATCGGCCTCGTATAGCGGGCGGATTTCGATATCGGACGGGCCCGGCATCGGATTAGGACAGCGCTTGACCCATTCGATCGCCTCTTCCAGGGAGGCGCACTCCCAGAGCCAGTAGCCGGCGATCAACTCCTTGGTTTCCGCGAAGGGGCCGTCTATCACTTGCCGGCTGCTGCCGGAAAAATGTACCCGCGCCCCCGCGGAACTCGGTTTAAGGCCGTCGCCCGCCAGCATCACGCCCGCCTTCACCAGTTCCTCGTTGAACCGCCCCATGTCCTCCAACAACTGCTGAGTAGGCATCACCGCTGCTTCGCTATCGGCGGTGGCCCTGACTTGAACCATGAATCGCATCTCGGTCTCCTTGTGTGGATGGTGGAACTTGCATGCTCCATCGACACGACGAACGGCGCCAGGCGAAATCGACAATCGCCGCGAAAAAAAATGTATCCAAGGTCGGAGCGGCGCAACGTCCCCAATGAAAAAACCCATGACGCCCGGAGAGCATCATGGGTCCTGGCCTCCCTTGCGTACGGGACGATCAGCCCGTCACGGCGCCGGATTCGGCTGGCGGGCGTGGATCTTGTCGATCGCCTCCAGCACTTCCGCCGACAGGGTCACGTCCACGCTGCCGATGTTTTCCTTCAGCTGTTCCAGCGTCGTGGCGCCGATCAGGTTGCTGGTGACGAAGGGGCGCTGGTTGACCCAGGCCAGGGCCAGATGCGTAGGCGAAATGCCGTGCGCGCGCGCCAGTTCAACGTAGGCGCGGGTGGCGGCCTCGGCCTGCTCGTTGCTGTAGCGGGTGAAGCGCGTGTATAGCGTCAGGCGGGCGCCGGCCGGACGCGCGCCGTCCAGATACTTGCCGCAAAGCATGCCCATTGCCAGCGGCGAATAGGCCAGCAGTCCCACGCCTTCGTGATGCGAGAACTCCGACAGGCCGATCTCGTAGACGCGGTTCAGCAGGCTGTAGGCGTTCTGGATGGTGGCGATGCGCGGCAGGCCCTTGTTCTCGGCATGGCGCAGGAACTGCCCCACGCCCCAGGGCGTTTCATTGGACACGCCGATGTGGCGCACCTTGCCGGCACGCACGAAGTCCTGCAGCACCTCCAGCGTCTCCTCGATCGGCACGGTGTATTCATCCTGGACCCAGGGATAGGACAGCTTGCCGAAGGTGGCCGTCGTGCGGTCGGGCCAGTGCAACTGGTACAGGTCCAGGTAATCCGTCTGCAGGCGCTTCAGGCTGGCGTCCAGGGCCTCGGTCAAGTTCTTGCGGTCCAGGTGGGTCTTGCCGTCGCGGATGTGGCCGGGGCGCTTGGCGTCGCGCACCGGGCCCGCAACCTTGCTGGCCAGCACGATGTCCTGGCGGCGCTTGCTGCGCGCCAGCCAGGTGCCGATATAGGTCTCGGTCAAGCCTTGCGTTTCGGGTTTGGGAGGCACCGGATACATCTCGGCGACGTCAACCAGATTGATGCCACGCTCCAGGGCGTAGTCCAGCTGCTGGTGCGCCTCGGCTTCGGTGTTCTGCTCGCCCCAGGTCATGGTGCCCAGTCCGATCAGGCTGACATCCAGGTCGGTACGGCCGAGTTTGCGGTATTTCAATTTCTGCTCCGTGCGGTGTCGCTTACAAGGGAAGCGACACCTTACTCCAAGACGGTTTTCAAGAACCTGGCAACTACCTTCGGGCAGGCCCTAAGCCCAGCTGCGGGTTATTCGCCCCTTGCCCGTCGCGTTCCTCTCGGCATACGCTCTATCCCCAAATAACCACCGGAAATCGACGTGCTGCGCGAAATTGATGAAACGTACGTGTTTTTCATCTGCGTCATCGTTTGCCTGGCCATCATCGAGCTGGGCTTCCAACTGGGACGCAAGCGCCGCCGGGCCTCCGACGACGCCGCCAAGACCCATATCGGCGCGCTCCAGACCGCCCTGCTGGGCCTGCTGGCGCTGCTGCTGGGCTTTACCTTCGCGATGTCGGTGACCCGTTTCGAGACACGCAAGAACCTGGTGCTGGAAGAGGCCAACGCCATCGGCAACGCCTACTGGCGTTCGCAGCTGCTGCCTCCCGCCGCCCGCGAGCCCATCGCAAAGCTGTTGCTGGACTACACGACGACGGCGCTGGAGTTCAGCGACGCCGACAACGACAAGGACCGCCTGACGGCGGCCAGCGCGGCGTCGCGGCGCATCGAGCGCCAGATCCGCAGTACCGCGGCCAGCGTCCTGGAAAATCCGCCCTCGATTTCCGCGGTCATGTTCATCCAGGCCATCAACGAAATGGCGCAGGTCAACGAAAAACGCCGCGTCGCGCTGGAAAACCACGTTCCCGAGCCCGTCTTCTATCTGCTCTTCATCGTCACGGCGGGCGCCATCGGCTTCATCGCCTACGGCACCGGGCTGCACAAGCGCAGGCGGCTGATCTCGACCGGCCTGTTCGCCACGCTTATTTCCCTGGTGCTGACGTTCATCCTGGACATCGATCAACCCGCCACCGGCGTCATCATGGTCAGCCAGGAAAGCATGGTGCGGATGAAGACGACGCTGGAGCAGGAACGGTAGGCGCGCGGCGCCCCCGTCCCGGCTGCCGACGCATCAGTACTGATAGCGCATCGTCAGCATGGCGCTGCGGCCCGCACCCCACGCCCCCTGGCTGTAAAACCCGATCTGGCTGTAGTACTTGCGGTCGAACAGGTTATTCACATTGAGCTGGGCGCTCAGGTTGCGATTGAAGCGATAGCGAGCCATCAGATTGGTGATCGCGTAGCTGCCCTGGCCCACGCGCTCTTCGCCATTGGGTCCGGTGGCCATGGTGTACACATGGCTCTGCCAGTTGACGCCGCCGCCGACCGTCAGCCGGTTCCAGTCGCCGGGCAACTGATAGGTCGTGAACACGCGCACCAGGCTGCGCGGCTGATCGGTCTGTATCGCGTTGCCGTCTCCATCGCGCGCGGTCCAGTGCGACCAGCCTGCGGCCAGGTTCCAGCCCGGCATCACCTCACCCGAGACTTCCAGGTCGAAACCGCGGCTGCGCGTGCCCTGCGCGGCGGTATAAGCCTGATTGATGGTGCCGGGCACCATGTAGCCCGGATCAACCTGGGCCACATTGTCCTGCTCGATCTGGAACACGGCGGCGCTGGCGTTCAGCTTGCCCTCCAGGAATTCGCCTTTGATGCCGGCCTCGTAAGCCTTGCCCTCGAGAGGATCGAGCCAGCTACCGCTGCGGTCCTGATAGCTCTGCGGATTGAAGATTCCGGTGTAGCTGACGTAGGCGGTATAGGTATCGTTGATGTCGTAAAGCAACCCGGCATAGGGCGTGAATTCGTTCTTCTTGAAAGCTTGGCGGCTGCCGCCGCCGAAGCCGACCGAATCCGTCTCCCAGGTGCTGTAGCGCCCGCCCACGATGAGCTTGAGCGGATCGGCGAGGTTCAGCCGCAAGGCGCCATACCAGCCCGTCTGCTTGGTGGTATAGCGGTTGGCGGTGACCGAGTCGCTGTTCCACTCCGGTTCCGGATACGAGCCGTCCCAGTCCAGGAAGTTGCCCACGGCTGCGCTTGACAGGGCCGAACGGTAGTCGAAATCGCCGTGCTGGCGGTTGAAGCTGGCGCCCACGACGGCTTCGTGGCGCCGGCCGAACAGTGTGAATGGACCGGACGCCTTCACATCCAGACTGTTCTGCTTGCGGTCTCCCAGATACCAGCTGGGCGATGCGCCCATGCCCAGGCCGGTATTGCGGTCGGGCCAGCCATAGAGATAAAGGAGCTTGGCGTCCATTTCGTTCTTGGAGTGCGATCCAACTGCGTTGACGGTCCAACCGTTGTCGAAGCGGTGCTCCAGGCTGGCGAAGGCCCCCTGGGTGGTGCTGCCCCACGACGACCAATCCGCGCCCGTGTTCAGCGATCGGCTCCAGTCGGTGCGGCCGCCGTCCGCATACCATAGCGGGAAGCCGCCCCAACTGCTGCGTTTCGGATCGTTGTCCTGATAATTGAAACCCACGCTCAGCGTCGTGCGGGAAGTGATGTCGGCGTCCACCACGCCGTAGAAGATCTTCTTGCGGTTTTGGTAGCCGTCCAGGTAAGAATGATTGTCCTGGTAGGCCGAGACGATGCGCCCGCGCACGCTGCCGGCAGCGTTAAGCGGCGTCGACAGATCCACGGTGGCGCGGTAGGTGTCCCAGTTCCCGGCGCTGACGCTCATGTCCGCCTTGAACTCGCGGCTGGTGGCGCGCTTGCGCACCAGGTTGATCGATGCGGACGGATTGCCTGCACCGGTCAGCAAACCGGTCGCGCCGCGCACCACTTCAACGCGGTCGTAGATGATGGGGTCAAGCGATGATTCGCCCGCCGCGTAACCCGTGTCGAAGCTCGTCGGGATGCCGTCATACATGTAGTTGCTGACGCTGAACCCGCGCGAATTGAACGAATAGCGCTCGCTGTCATAGTTCTGCACCGAAATACCCGGTGTGCTCGCCATCACGTCGACCAGCGACAGCATGTTCTCGTCATCCATGCGTTGGCGCGTAACTACCGTGACCGACTGCGGCGTTTCGCGCAATGTCAGCGGCAGCCCCGTGCTGGCGGCGGTGGCGCGTGGCGTATACGAACCGGTACCCTCGGTGGTCGTGCTGTCTGCATTGCCGATCACCTGCACGGACGGCAGCGTCGACACACCCTCCTCCTGCGCGACGGCCGCGCCCCATGCCAGTGCCATCAGCACCAGGCACGGCGTGCGCCGCAGGACGAAGCGCGGACGGATGAGACGAACGCGGCCGGCAGGCCTGAGGTATTGCATGTTGGCTTCCTTTCCCATGTTGAAACTTCAAATCGGAAGAAAGTGTAATGCAAACGATTCTCAGGCGCTTTATTGATAAAGCCAAAGCTACCGCGCAGAAAGGCGCGATTTTTGGGGACATAATCGCGGCAAGAGGCGCGCTGCCCGGACCGCGAAACGACTTCGCGTGGCATGGTCAGAATGAAAACTGGCGCGGCCACCATCGCGGCCGCGCCAGGAATTTTTGCTGGCGCAGCCAAGGCTGCGCCTCGATGCGCTTTAGTTGGCCTTGCCCGCCGATGCGAGCGCCGGCACCGCAGACTCGCCCGCATCCGTACAGGCGGCCGGACTGCGCTCCGCGAGTTCTTCCAGCAGATCTGCCGACGGCACGAAGAACAGGCCGCCCGTGACCGCGTGACTGAAGTCGAGCAGGCGGTCGTAGTTGCCGGGCGGGCGCCCGACGAACATGTTCTCCAGCATCAGCTCGATGGGCCGCGGCGAACGCGCGTAGCCGATGAAGTAGGTGCCGAACTCCCCTGCCCCCGGCCGGCCGAATGGCATGTTGTCGCGCAGGATCTTCAGTTCCTGGCCGTTTTCCTCGATGGTGGTCAGGGCGCTGTGTGAAGACGTAGGTTTGATGTCGTCGTCGAGTTCGACGTTGGACCACTTGTGGCGGCCGATGACGCCTTCCTGGCTCTCGACCGTCAACGCATTCCATGCCGCCATGTCGTGCAGATACTTCTGCACCAGCACATAACTGCCGCCGGCGAACCCGGCGTCCTCGTCGCCGATGACGGTGAAGTCGAGCGCCTCGCGTCCCTCGGGGTTCTCGGTCCCGTCCACGAAACCGATGATGGCGCGCCGGTCGAAGTAGCGGAAGCCATGGACTTCATCCACGACCGTCACGGCATCGCCCAGCCCGCCGAGCAGCAAGGTCGCCAGCTCGAAACAGAAATCCATCGAATCCGCGCGAATGTGCAGCAGCAAGTCGCCCGGCGTCGCGACGGCCAGGCGCTCGCCCGCACCGAACTCGCGGAAAGGGTGCAGCGCAGCCGGGCGCGGTGCGCCAAAAAGCGTGTCCCAGGCCGTGGAGCCGAAGGCGGTGACACAGGAAAGATTCTGCTCGGGTGCGCGCGTGGACACCGTGCGGACGACGCCTGCGACATCGGCGCACCAGTCGCGCACGGTACCAGCGGCGGCAGCCCCCTGGTTGAGCGTGGCGACGATGAAAATCGCGTGGCGGGTGGTCGTGTTGTGTACGGCTTGGGATTCGGGTTGACGGTCGGACATCGGATCGGGGACCTCAAGAAAACGAGCGCGGCGGCGCGGAAAGGCTAGTCCGATTCTAAGCGCGGACTGTGGATGAATGCACCGGGTACGTCAGGGTACCGCCCTCAACCACTCGCTCACCACGTCCAGCACGATGCGGCTTTGTTCACGGTGGGGGACATGGCCGCAGTTCTCAAGCAGCAAGGGGCGCGCACCCGCCAGGGCGACGAGCTTGTCCTGGTGCCTGGGGGAGCCGTATTCGTCGACTTCGCCGTGCAGGGCCAGCACCGGGCAGCGGACCTGGCGCAGTTGGTCGTCCAGACTCCAATCGGCGAAGTCCGGCGACAGCCAGGTGTCGATCCAGGCGCCCAGCACCCATGCGGCTTTTTCGCCGTGGTACTTCTTCAGGCGGTCCAGCTGGCCGGGTTCCGCAAAGCTCTGTTTGGCCGCGCGTATGCCTTCCAGCGTGCGGTCTTCGGCGAACATCTGCGCCGACTCGGTGATCAGCGCCCGGCAATCGTCGGCGTACACGCCGGCGCTGCAGACGGCGATGCCACCGCCCACGCTGTGGCCGAACCCCACGTAGGGACCGATGTCCAGTTCTTCGCGCAGGCTGCGAAACCCCTCGCGAGCCTCGTCTTCCACAAAGCCGGGCTCGAACACGGCCGTATTGGGATCGGAACGGCCAAAGCCCAGGCGGTCATAGGCGATGACGCCGCGCCCGGTGGCCTGCGCCAGCTGCTCAGGAAAATCCCGCCACAGTTCCACGCAACCCAGCGAATCGTGGAACATCACGATGGGCGCCGCGGCCACAGCCTCCCCCGTGGGGTCCCAGCGCCGCGCGAAAAGACGGCCCTGGCTGGTGTGCACGTAGACATCCTGGCTGGTAATGGCAAGCATGAAAAGTCCTGGGGAGAGTATGCGGCGATGCGCCATCGCACCGCGCTCCGATTATAGGAAAGCCGGAAGCCTCACCGCAGTCCGGACACCACGCCGGCGGCGATGATGAGCAGCACCAGCGCGGAAATCGCCGTATAGGCGTAGTCGCGTTCGCGCAGGAAGATGGCCAGCATCAGCGCCACCCGCGCCACCGGCAGCAGGATGAAGAGGGCCACGCCGGCCTTGACCAGTTCGAGCCCGCGCAGGCCGGCCGGCGCTTGCGGCAGGAAATCAATTGCCATGCCTGCGGCGATGAGGGCCGAGGCGAGCCATGTTCCATACCAGAGCAATGCGGCGATGACGCGGTCGCGCCGCGCCTGCTTGTCTGCCGCCTGAGTCATGCCGGGCCTCCCGGAATATGCACGCCCAGCGCGCTCAGCAGCATCTGCACCGCCAACAGGGCCAGCACCACCACGAAGAAAATGCGCAGCTTGTCGGCGGGCAGCCCCATCAGCATCCGGGCGCCCAGCAGCGCGCCCGCGACCGAGCCCAGCGCGACGGGACCGGCGATGCCGATGTCGATGTCGCCGCGCACGAAGTAGGCGCCCGCGCTGGCCGCTGCGGTCACGCCGATCATGAAGTTGGAAGTGGCGGACGAGACCTTGATCGGCAGCTTCAGCGCGGCGTCCATGGCGGGAATCTTGAGCACGCCCGAGCCTATGCCGAGCAAGGCCGAAATCAGGCCCGCGCCATACATCAGCGACAGGCCCAGCGGCACCCGGTCCACCTGATAGTGCACCTCTCGACCCAGCGCGCGGTCGGGAAAGCTGGAGTGCAGGCGCAGTGCCGTGGCCCAGCTTGCGGCGTCGGGCGCGATTGCCACGGCTTCGCGGCGGCGCGCCAGCATCTGCTGCGCGGACACGGCCAGGATGGCGGCGAACAGACCGTAGAGGAATTCGGTGGAGACGATGCCGATGAGGAATACGCCGGTCAGCGCGCCCAGCGTGGTGGCGGTCTCCAGCACGATCGCCAGCCGGACGTTGGTCAGCCGCCCCTTCAGGAACGGCGCCGCGCTGCCGCAGGAGCAGGCGATCACCGAGATGATGCTGGCCCCGATGGCCACATGGATATCCACCCCGAACAGCAGCGTCAGGATGGGGACGATGAAGATGCCGCTGGCCATCCCCAGCACCCCGCCCAGCGCGCTGGCGCCGAAGGCGGCGGCGAACAGCCAGAAGAGGGTCGACGTCTCCATGGCCGCCGGCTCAGGCCCGCTTGCGCGGTTGCCGCGAGAGGCGGGTGGTGAACCGGATCAGGTCGCCGCGGTAATACAGTTTTTCGTAGTCGACCGGCCGCTGTCCCTCCGTGTAGGAGGTGCGCTCGATCAGGAAGATCGGACTGCCCACGGCAACGCCCAGCGCCTGCGCGACGCGCTCGTCCGCCGTCACCGCTTCAAGCTGGTATTCGGCCTCGATCAACGGCAGGTCGTAGCGCAATTCCAGCAGGTCGAAGATGGGTTCGGCTTCCAGGTCGTTGCTGGCAACCTTTACGCCTATGTCCAGCGGCAGATAGGTTTCATCGAACGACATGGCCACCCCGTCCGCCAGCCGCACGCGCTCGATGCGGTAGACCAGCGCGCCACGCGTCACGCCCAGTTGGCGCGCGACGTCTGCCGTGGCCGGCACCGGCCGCTTGTCCAGCAGGCGCGCGGTCGCCTGGCGGCCGAGCGCGTCCATGTCCTCGACAAATCCGCTCAGCGCCGTCAGCGCCTGGGTCAGCTTGGGTTCCGTGACGAACGTGCCCTTGCCGCGCCGGATTTCCACCAGCCCGCGGGCAACCAGGTTTTCCACCGCCTTGCGCACCGTGGTGCGACTGACGGCGAAGCGCTCGATCAGTTGGTCTTCCGTCGGCAGCTGGCTGCCAGACGCCAGGCTGCCGGCCGCGATTTCCGCGGCCAATGCCGTTTCCACCCGGGCATAGAGGGGGGCATTTTCGGATTGATTTTGCATGAAGACATCATAACATCATGATGTCATGATGATGCAAAGAGTTCCCCGCGTTACAACGGAGTCGCCAGCAACTGGTAGTCTTCGCAGGCCCGGCCGGCGCCTCCCGCGCCGGCGCCCTCTCTCTAGCGAGACACGATATGAGCAGTTTCATGCACAGCGCCTCCGTTCCCGTCCTGACGCAAATGCTGTCGGCCCTGTCCGACGTGCTGAAGAAAGCCGAGGCCCACGCCACGGAAAAGAACATCGATCCGGACGCCTACCTCGGCGCCCGCCTGTTCCCCGACATGTTCCCGCTGGCGCGTCAGGTGCAGATCGCGTCGGATTTTGCCAAAGGCATCGCTTCGCGCCTGGCTGGCGCCGAAGTGCCGTCGTGGCCGGACAGCGAAGCCAGCTTCGCCGGCCTGCAGGCCCTGATCGCCAAGACGCTGGAGCACCTGGGTTCCTTCGGCCCTGAACAATTTGCGCAGAGCGAAGCCCGCGAAATCGTGCTGCGCCCTGGCACCCCGAAGGAAAAGAAGCTGAGCGGCAGCGCCTACCTGCTGCACTATGGCCTGCCGCAGTTCTTCTTCCACGTCACCACGGCCTACGACATCCTGCGCCACAACGGCGTGGAAATCGGCAAGCGCGATTACATGGGCAAGTATTGATCCACCACTGCGGGCCCCTGCCGCGGGGCCCGCATCCCCGCTACTCCGCGTAGCCGGGGTTGCGGCGATCCAGCCGGCGCAGCAAGCCCGGCCAGGCCAGCATGGCCTTGTGCGCGCGGTCGGCCTGCGATTCCACCGTCGCGTTCTTCAGGATGTCGGGCGGTATGTAGGTCAGCTCGCCGCCGGCCTGGGCCCGCACCTGCACCATGCAGGCGGCCTCCAGCCGGTGCATGGCCTGGAAGGCTTCGGCCATGCTCTGCCCCACGGTCAACAGGCCGTGGTTGCGCAGGATGAGATAAGAATTGCTGCCCAGGTCCCGCACCAGTCGCGGTTGTTCCTCGGGATTCAACGCCAGGCCTTCGTAGTCGTGGTAGCTGAGCGAGCGCAGCACAATGAACGCGAACTGCGACAGCGGCAGCAACCCGGCCTTCTGCGCCGACACCGCCACCCCGTTGATGGAATGCGTGTGCAGCACGCACATGGCGTCCTTGCGGGCCGCGTGGATACAGCTGTGGATGGTGAAGCCGGCCGGATTGATGTCGTATTCCGACTCCATGACCTTGCGCCCGTCCAGGTCGATCTTGACCAGGCTGGATGCGGTGATCTCGTCGAACATCATGCCGTAGGGGTTGATCAGGAAGTGTTCGGTCCCGGGCACCTTGGCCGTGATATGGGTGAAGATCAGATCGTCCCAGCCAAACAACGCCACCAGCCGGTATAGCGCCGCCAGATCCTTGCGGACCTCCCATTCCGTTGCGCTGACCTGTTCGCGCACGCTGGCGCCCTTGCCTGCCGTATCCATACTGTCTCCATTTTTCGATGATTGCCCGCGGCCACTGCGCGGGCGCTGACTGGCACTTTATGCGTTTTGCGCGTCACCGGCACGCGGCGCGGCCAAGGAGCGGTCACTGCAGCTCGCGAAAGAATTCACATATGTGATGGAAATGGCGAGATGTCATTCCTATGATTCCGCTCAATAGCAGCCCAGTACAGACGCCCCGCCACACCATGTCCGTTGATCTACCCGATACCGATTTCCGCATACACCAGCTGGTCAGCCGGCACCTGCCTGGCCTGGCCGCACATACCGCCCTGATTTCCGATGAAGGAAGCTGGACCTATGCGGAACTCGACACGGTGGTCGATGCGCTGGCCGCCTATCTGCAGCGCCAGGGCTTGCGTGCTGGCGACCGCCTGCTGATCGCCGGGGAAAGCGGCGGCACCCAGTTGGCCGCCGTGCTGGCCTGCAGCCGCCTGGACGCCTGGGCGGTGGTCGTCAACGCCCGCATGACCGGCGTCGAGGTCGACGCCATCAAAGCGCACTGCCAGCCGCGGCTGCTGCTTGCCACCAGCGGCCTGTCGACGGAAGCCCAGGCCCACGGTCTGCGCCATGGCGCGCGCGAGGTCGAGCTTGCCGGCCTGCGTTTTTCCTGCACCGAAGCGGACCCCGCCGCGCAAGCCGAGCCGGCGCAGGCGGACTCGCGCGAACAGGTGGCGGTGATGATCTACACCAGCGGCACCACCGGCACGCCCAAGGGCGTGATGCTCACGCATGCGAACCTGGGCCATTCGTCCGCCGTCGCACGCCACGCACGCGGCACCGGCCGCGACGACCGGATCTATTCGGCGCTGCCCATCTCGCACGTGTATGGCCTGAGCACCGTGGCCCTGGCCGCGCTCGGCGCCGGCGCGACGCTGCAATTGGCCAGCCGCTTCGACGTTGCGCACGCGATCGCCGCGCTGGCCGGCGGCATCACCATGCTGCATGGCGTACCCGCGATGTACGTGCGCCTGCTGCAGGCGCATGAGCAAGGCACGCCGATTCCCGCGCCGCGCGTGCGCCTGCTGCATTGCGGCGGCGCGCCGCTGGATCCGTCGCTCAAGGCGCGCATCGAAGCAATCTTCGGGGAACCCATCAACAACGGCTACGGCCTCACCGAGGCCTCGCCGACGATCAGCATGGTGCCCTACCGCCAACGGCGCGCCGACCTGAGCGTGGGTTATCTGATTCCGGGCATGCAGGCCCGCATCGTCGGTGAAGACGGCCAGGAAGTGGCGTCCGGGGAAGTCGGCGAACTGCAAGTGCGCGGCCCCAACGTCATGAAGGGCTATTACAAGGCGCCCGAGCAGACCGCGCAGGCGCTGGACGCCGCGGGCTGGCTGCGCACCGGCGACCTGCTGCGCGCGGAGCCGGACGGCGCGCTGTTCGTCATGGGCCGGATCAAGGACCTGATCATTCGTTCGGGCTTCAACGTCTATCCCAGCGAAGTCGAGGCCGCGCTGAACGCCTATGCCGGCGTGCGCCAATCCTGCGTGGTTGGCGTACCACTCGACGGCGACGAGCAGATCATCGCCTTCGTCGAAGCGGAAGACGGCCTCAGCATCGAGGCGGAAGCCTTGCAGGCCTTTGCGCGCGAGCGCCTCGCGCCCTACAAGCGCCCGCAGAAAATCATCCTGCTTTCCAGGCTGCCAGCGGCAGATAATGGAAAGATCCTCCGCAAGGCCGTCGTCGACATGGCGCGCGCGCATTGCAACTGACTCACCAAAACAAAATACCCATCCACAGGAGACAACCATGAAATTCGCAGCACGAAGGCATTTCCTGGCGGCCGCCGCCGCCCTGGCCGCGGTTTGCAGCCTGCCGGCGCAGGCGGCCGACAACGCCTGGCCCGAGAAGCCGATCCGCTTCATCGTGCCCAGCGCCGCGGGCGGCGGGGCCGACACGGTCGCGCGCCTGCTGGCCCAGCACATCGGCGGCGTGCTCAAGCAGCCCATCGTGGTCGAGAACCGCGCCGGGGGCTCGGGCGTGATCGCCGGCAATGCCGTGCTCAGCGCGCCGGCCGACGGCTATACCTTCATGCTGGGTTTCACCACCATGTCGCAGCTGCCGGCGACCTCGACGGTCAAGATCCCGTATCAGGTGGACCGCGACTTCATTCCGGTATCCCTGGTCGCCCGTTCCTCCAACGTGCTGGTGGTCAATCGCAGCAGCGTGGACGTGGATTCGGTCAAGGCCCTGGTGGAAGCGCTACGCGCCTCTCCCCAGAAATACAGCTACGGGTCCTACGGCAACGGTTCGACCGGCCATTTCCTGGGCGCGCAATTCCTGCAGGAAACCAAGACCAGCGCGCAGCACGTGCCGTACAAGGGCGCCGCGCCCATGATGTCCGACCTGCTGGGCGGCGTGGTCTCCTTCGCCTTTCCCGACATCGGCTCGGCCCTGCCGCACCTGAATTCCGACCGCCTGCGCGTGCTGGCCGTGACCGGCGACAAGCGCATGGCGACCCTGCCGCAGACGCCCACCATGACGGAACTGGGCTACCAGGGCTTCAACCTGGGCGCGTGGTTCGGTCTGTTCGCGGCCAAGGGCACGCCTGACGCCATCGTCCAGGCCATGTCGACGCAGATCGCCGACGCGGTCAAGGCGCCCGAGGTCCAGTCCAAGCTCGTCGGCATGAACCTGGATCCCGTGGGCAGCGATCCCAAGACCTTCGCCACGTTCTTCCAGACCGATCTGAAGCGCTGGGCCGAACTGGCGGACAAGGCCAATATCCGCACCGACTGATCCCGAGGCACGCCATGTCCCGATCCTCCCGCCGGCTCGAACTTCCCGACGCGTCCATCAAGGACAGCACGCGCGACCTGGGCCAGCGCTCGGTGAAGTCGGCCCAGCGCGTGCTCGAACTGATCGAGCTGCTCGAACAGCTCGGACGGCCCGTCACGCTGGCGGAGATCGTGCGCGCCAGCGGCTATCCGCAGTCCAGCACCTGGATGCTGGTGCAGACGCTGATGCGCATGGGCTATCTGTGCCACAACCCGGACGATGGCACCTACATGCCCAGCCTGCGGCTCAATATGCTGGGCGGCTGGGTGCATGACCTGGCCCTGCCCCGCAGCAACCTGCGCCTGGCCATGCGCGCACTGGGCGAACGGCTGGGCCTGAGCATCATCCTCGGCCAGCGCAGCGGCCGCTATGTGCAGTACGCCCACGTGCTCTACGGCGCCAAGGACCGCAAGACCCAAGTCCCCATCGGCGTAGTGCGTCCACTGATCGACACTGGCCTGGGCTACGCGCTGCTGGCGCAGTTGCCCGACGACGAAGTCTGCGCCATTGCCAGCGTCTGCCTGGCGCGCGCCGAGCACGAATCGCCGGTGACGACCCTGCGCCAGGTCCTGACCATTGTCGACAAGGCCCGCAGCGCCGGCTTCGTCTACTCGCACCGGCTGCAAAGCGCCAACCGCGCCTCCTTCTCCTTCGCGCTGGTCACCGACCCAGGCGCCGGCGACCACTCCGGGCTGATGGGCCTGGCCATCGCCGGCACGCGCCAGGACGTGGCCGCGCGCCTGCGCGATATCCCCCGCACGGTCAATGAAGTTGCCGCCGAATTCCTGCCCGATGTCCCCATCCACATCAAGGCCGCCCATCCCATTTCGCCGATCTGAAGGCGCCCCATAGAGCGATCATCACCATGGATATTGAAATCACGCCCGAAGAGCGGGAATTCCGCCAGGAAGTCCGCAGCTTCGCGCAGGCCCACCTGCCCGAAGGCGTCCGCCGCAAAGTGCTGTATGGCGAGAAACTGGAGAAACACGAATACGTGGATTGGCAGCGGCATCTGCACCGCCAGGGCTGGATCGCGCCGGCATGGCCCGTGCAGTACGGCGGCACCGGCTGGAGCCTGGGCAAACAGCGCATCTTCCTGCACGAGCTGGCCCTGCAATGCGCGCCCGAGACCATTCCGTTCGGCATTTCCATGGTCGGCCCGGTGATCTACACCTTCGGTTCGGACGAACAGAAGGCGCAATACCTGCCCGCCATACTCGGTTCTGAAACCTGGTGGTGCCAGGGCTTTTCGGAACCCAACGCCGGCTCCGACCTGGCCTCGCTGCGCACCCGCGCGGTCGATTGCGGCGACCACTATCTGCTCAACGGCCAGAAAGCCTGGACCACCCACGGACGCCATGCCGACATGATGTTCTGCCTGGCCCGCACCAGCGACACCGGCAAGCCACAGCAAGGCATTTCCTTCCTGCTGCTCGACATGAAGACGCCGGGCATCGAGGTCCGGCCGGTGCGCACCATCGATGAAGGCGCCAGCATCTGCGAAGTGTTCTTCAACGACGTCCGCGTGCCGAAGTCCGGCCTGGTCGGCAAGGAAGGCGAAGGCTGGACCTACGCCAAGTTCCTGCTCGGCCACGAGCGTGCCATGATCGCCCGCGTCGGCCGCTCGCGCATGCAGCTGGCGCGCGCGCAACGCCTGGCCTCGCATCCGCTGGCCGACGGCAGCCGTCCCATCGACAACCCGATCTACCGCCAGCGCCTGTGCGACATCGAGGCGCGCCTGCGCGCACTGGAATTGACCGAGTTGCGCGCCCTGTCAGCCTACCGCCCGGGGTCCGGCTTCGACGTCGCCGATTCTTCCATGCTGAAGATCGAAGGCTCCGAGATCTGCCAGGCCCTGACCGAACTGCTGCTGGACCTCGCCGGCCGCTACGGCATGGTCTACACCGGCCGCTACACCCAGTCGCCCATCGGCGATGCCACGGCGCACGGCCTGCTGGGCGACCACCTGTTCAACCGCGTGGCCACGATCTACGGCGGCAGCTCCGAAATTCAGAAGTCCGTAATCGCCAAGAGCCGATTCCAGAAATAAGCAAGGACACGCCATGAATCTGAACCTCTCCGACGAACAAGCGATGATCCGCGCGAGCGTGTTCGATTATTTTTCGACCGCTTACGGCTTCGACCGTCATCTCGAACGGCTGGCCAACCCCGCCACGGCCGACCGCGCAGCCTGGCAGGCCATGGGCGAACTGGGCTGGCTGGGGCTCACCGTGCCGCAGGACGACGGCGGCCTGGGCCTGGGGCCGCAGGAAACCATGCTGCTGATGGAAGGCGCGGGCGCCGCGCTCAGCACCGAACCGCTGCTGGCCAGCTCGGTATTGGCGGCGCCGCTGCTGGCGGGCGCGTCCGCGGGATCGCCTGCCGCGCAGGCGCTGGAAGCCGCAATCGCCGGCCAGGCCAGCCTGGCCCTGGCATGGACCGAAACCGATCGCGGCTTCGCGCCGCTGCAGGCGGATGCCCGCGCCGAACACGACGGCCAGGGCTGGCGCGTAAGCGGCCGCAAAACGCTGGTGGACAACGGCGCGGACGCCGACTGGCTGGTGGTGACGGCACATAGCGAAGCTGGCCTGGAACTGCTGCTGGTGCAAGGCAACGCCGCGGGGCTGACCCGTACCGGCGCCCCGCTGGCCGACGGCACCCGCAGCGCCGACCTGGTGTTCGAAAACACGCCGGCCGCGGCCTGCCTGGCCAGCGGCCAAGCAGCCGAAGCCCTGCTGCTGCGCGCCGTCTACCGCGGCCTGGCGGCCGGCTGCGCGATGGCGCTGGGCGCCATCGAACGTTCACTGGAAATCTGCCGCGACTATCTGCACGAACGCAGCCAGTTCGGCAAGCCGCTGGCCGCGCTGCAAGTCCTGCAGCACCGCTACGTGGACATGCTGATCGCGGCCGAACGGGCGCGTTCCATGACCCTGCTGGCCGCGCTGCGCGCGGACGAAGCCGCCGCGGGCGATGCCGAGGCGCAGCGCGATCTCAGCCTGGCCAAGCTGACCGTGGGCCGCAGCGCGCGCCACGTGGGCGGCCAGGCCATCCAGGTGCACGGCGGCATGGGCATGGCCTACGAATATCCCATCGGCCACTACTACCGCAAGCTGCTGTGCTGCGACGCGGCCTTCGGCTCGCAGGACGACCATCTGGCCCTGCTGTCCGAAGGCTTGGCAGCGCCCGCCGACGCCTGACATCCGCTTTGATCATTCCTTCCTATCTCGCCATGGCAACCCCCGCAAACCAACGCATCCAGGCCACGCGACAGGACGACGTCCTGCTGCTGGGCTTGAACCACCCGCCCCTCAATACGCTGGACCATCCCCTGCGCCAGCAATTGCATGAAGCCTTGCAGGCCGCCGCCCAAGATGCGTCGGTGCGAGCCATCGTGCTGCACGGCGCGGGGGGCAACTTCAGCGCCGGCGCCGACATCCGCGAATTCGACCAACCCAGGCAGGCGCCCTGGGCCGGCGACGTCGCCAATCTCATCGCCGCCAGCAGCAAGCCCATCGTCGCCGCGCTGCAAGGCGTGGCCCTCGGCGGCGGCCTGGAGCTGGCGCTGGCAGCCCATGCCCGCGTCGGCGCCGCCAACGCCAGGCTGGGCCTGCCCGAGGTCAAGCTCGGCCTGCTGCCCGGCGGCGGCGGCACGCAACGCCTGCCCCGCCTGATCGGCGCGGCGGCTGCCTTGCCCCTGATCCTGGAAGGCCGTAGCGTGGACGGCAAGGCCGCGCTGGCGCTGGGCCTGCTGGACGAGGTCTGCGACGAAGCCGGCCTGCTGGACTGCGCCGTGCGCAAGGCACGGGCGCTGTGCGCAGACAATGACGCCGCGCGCCGCGGCGCCGCCGCGGCCGTCGACAAGCAGGCCGGGCTGGCCGCCGTGGCGGCGCAACGCGAGCGCCTGGCCGCCAAGCCCCATTCCCTGCCGGCCCAGCGCCTGCTGCTGGATTGCCTGCAAGCCGCGCTTGAACTGCCGCTGGCAGAGGGCCTGAAGGTCGAGCGCGAGGCCTTTCTGCAATGCGTGGCCAGCCCCGAGCACAAGGGTCTGGCGCATGCCTTCTTCGCCGAAAGACAGGCCGGGAAATCACCAGCCGGCGCGACCCGGCCGCGTCCCGTGCAACACGCCGGCGTCATCGGCGGCGGCACCATGGGCGCCGGCATTGCCGTGGCCATGCTGGATGCCGGCCTGGACGTGACGCTGATCGAGCGCGACGCCGCCTCGCTGCAGGCCGGCCAGGAGCGGATCGACGGCGTCTACCAACGGCAGGTCAACTCGGGCAGGCTCGACGCGGCCACGCGCGAGCAGCGCCTGTCGCGCCTGAGCGCGGCAACCGACTACGCCGCGCTTTCCTCGGTCGACCTGGTAGTCGAAGCGGTGTTCGAGGACATGGAAGTCAAGACCCAGGTGTTCGCGGAACTGGACCGGGTCTGCAAGCCTGGCGCCATCCTGGCCACCAACACCTCGTACCTGGACATCAACCAGATCGCGCGCAGCATTTCACGCCCGCAGGACGTGATCGGGCTGCATTTCTTCTCGCCCGCCAACATCATGAAGCTGCTGGAGATCGTGGTGCCCGAGCAGGTCGCCGACGACGTGGTGGCGACGGGCTTCGCGCTGGCGCGGCGACTGGGCAAGGTGCCGGTGCGCGCCGGCGTGTGCGACGGCTTCATCGGCAACCGCATTCTCTACGTGTACCGCGAAGCCGCCAACCACATGATGGAAGACGGCGCCTCGCCCTACCAGATCGACCAGGCGCTGGAACGCTTCGGCTACGCCATGGGACCGTTCCGCACCGCCGACCTGACCGGCGGCGACATCGGCAGGGCGACGCGCAAGCGCAAGGCCGCCACCCGCCCGCCCGAAGCCCGCTACGTACAGGTGGCCGACCGGCTGTGCGAACGCGGCTGGTTCGGCCAGAAGACCGGCCGGGGCTATTACCTCTACCCTGAACGCGGCCAGCGCGGCAAGCCCGACGCTGAAGTCCTGGCGCTGATCGACCAGGAACGCGCCGCGCGCGGCATCGAAGCCCGCCCGTTCAGCGACGAGGACATCGTGCGGCGCTACATGGCCGCGCTGGTCAACGAGGCCGCCAAGGTGCTGGACGACGGCATCGCGCTGCGGCCCGCCGACATCGACGCCGCGCTGGTCAACGGCTACGGCTTTCCGCGTTGGCGCGGCGGCCCCATGAAATACGCCGACGACGTCGGCCTGGCGGCCGTCCTGGCCGACATCGAATCCTATGCCAAGGAAGACGCGGCGTTCTGGGCCCCCTCCGAACTGCTGCGGCGCCTGGCGCGCGCAGGCGCGACCTTCGGCAAACTGAACCAACCCCAATAAGGAATCGCCGCATCATGCGAGAAGCCGTCATCGTCGCCACCGCGCGCACGCCGCTCACCAAGTCCAAGCGCGGCGAGTTCAACATCACCCAGGGGCCGACCCTGGCCTCTTACGCCATCCAGGCAGCCGTGGAACGCGCGGGCGTGGATCCGCACAGCATCGAAGACGTGGTACTGGGCTGCGGCTACCCGGAAGGCACCACCGGCCGCAACGTGGCCCGCCAGGCAGCGCTGCGCGCCGGCCTGCCGCAAAGCGTCGCCGGCGCCACCGTCAACCGCTTCTGCGCCTCCGGACTGCAGGCCGTGGCCGATGCGGCGGCGCGCGTGGTCATGGGCCAATCCGGCCCGGTCGTGGCCGGCGGCGTGGAAAGCTGCTCGCTGCTGCGCACGCGCGACGACGGCGTCAGCGGTATCGACAGCTGGCTGCAGGACCAGATCCCCGGCCTCTACCTGCCCATGATCGCCACCGCCGATATCGTGGCGCAGCGCTACGGCATCAGCCGCGAGGACCAGGACGCCTTTGCCTTGCGCAGCCAGCAGCTCACCGCCGCGGCGCAGCGCGAAGGCCGCTATGCCGACGAGATCATTTCCGTGCGCGCCACCATGGAAATCACCGACAAGGCGACGGGCGCCACCCGCCGCGAAGACGTCACCGTCAGCGCCGACAACTGCAACCGCGCATCCACCACCGCTGAAGGCCTGGCCGGCCTGACGCCCGTCATGGGCCCGGACCGCTACGTGACCGCGGGCAATGCCTCGCAACTGGCCGACGGCGCCTCGGCCTGCGTGCTGATGGACGCCCGCGACGCCGAACGCGCCAACCTGGAACCGCTGGGCGCCTTCCGCGGCTTGGCCGTGGCCGGCTGCGCCCCGGACGAAATGGGCATAGGCCCGGTCTACGCCGTGCCTCGCCTGCTGGAACGCCATGGACTCAAGGTCGAGGACATCGATCTGTGGGAGCTGAACGAGGCCTTCGCCTCGCAGGCGCTGTATTGCCAGCGCCGCCTGGGCATTCCGATGGAGCGGCTCAACGTCAACGGCGGTTCGATCGCGGTGGGCCATCCTTTCGGCGTGACTGGCGCGCGCCTGACCGGCCATGTCCTGCTGGAAGGCAGGCGCCGTGGCGCCAAGTATGCGGTGGTCACCATGTGCGTGGGCGGCGGCATGGGCGCGGCGGGGTTGTTCGAGATCTTCTGAGTACGCAAAGGCGCGGGGTTGGAACCGCCCCGCGCCGCGTCGCTTCGTAGGCCGCACGCCGGCGCGGACGCGCTACTTGAATCTTGGTTTGTTGCGCTGCTGGAGCCGTGGTCAGGGGCGAGGTTTGGGTTGCCCGTCATTCTCGGCCGCGCGGGCGGCCGAGAATGACATACGTGATTTATTGAATTTCTATTGTGTTCAATGGCGCGGATGCGGTGAGCGGTTCGCTGATGGCCTTCAGCTTTCGAGGGAAGGCGGTGATGCCTTCAGAAAGCGACTACCCACATTCGCGACAGCGAGCACGCTCGAAATTCAAAAAAACACGTATGTCATTTCCGGCCGCCCGCGCGGCCGGAAATGACGGGCAGTAAAAGACTCGCCACTAACCACGGCTCTAGCAGCGCACCAGGCCAAGACAGCGGCAGCCCGTCGGCGCGGACGGCGTGGCGGCTCGCAACCTCGATGCGCCCGAGGGAATCTGAAGGGAAGGCCGCAGGCCTGGACGAAGATGACGACGGGGGGGGCCGCCGAGGCGAGTCCGGAGCGAACGCTCCGGACCGCAATCGTGGGCGCGAGCCGCCACGCCGCCCGCGCCGACGGGCGACCTACGAAGCGCAACCGCAACAGCAGCAACAACCACAAGAAAAGAGCAAAAAAAAGGGCGCCCACCGACGCCCTTGCTGCTTCCTGCGGCTTCCCGCCGCTTACTGCGGTTCGATCTTCGCGTCGATCGCGCGTTGCGTCCAGACCTGGCGCTGCGATTGCGCGAAGGCCTGGTGCTCGGCTACGGTATTGGGCGAGACCTGCATGCCCAGGGATTCGAAGCGTTGCAGCACGTCAGGCTCGCGCAGAATGGCGGCGACTTCCTGGTTCAGCTTCTGCGCGATGGCGTCGGGCGTCTTGGCCGGCACGGCCACGCCGACCCACACGACCAGGTCGAACTTCTGATAGCCCAGCTCGGCCAAGGTCGGCACGCCGGGGAATTCCTTGGCGCGCTCATGGCCCGTGTAGGCCAGGCCGCGCAGCTTGCCGGCCTGCATGAAGGAGGTGACCACGGACAGGTCGGCGAACAGGTAGTCGACGTGGCCGCCCAGCAGGTCGGTCACGGCCGGCGGCTGGCTCTTGTAGGGCACGCCATTGGCGGCGGCGCCGGCCACGGTATTGAAAGTGGCGCCGGCGATCTGGCTGGTGGGCGAGCCGTAGGCGTAGTTCAGGGGCTTGGCCTGCGTGGCCTTGACCAGTTCCTGCAGCGATTTATACGGCGCATCCTCGCGCACCACCAGCATCATCGGGATGGTTGCGATGCGGATGACGTGGGTGAAGTCGCCAGTAGGATCGAACGGCAGCTTGCGGAACAGCGCCGGCGTGGCCGAGTGCGTCGAGCTGCTGGTGAGGATCAGCGTATAGCCGTCAGGCTGGGCGCGCGCGGCGAACGAGGCGCCGATGGTGCCGGACGCGCCCGGCTTGTTCTCGATCACGACCGGCACGTTCAGGCGCGGGCCGAGCTTTTCGGCAATGATGCGCGCGCTGGTGTCGGTGGCGCTGCCCGGCGAGAACGGCACGACGATGGTGATGGGCTTGTCGGGATACGCGCCCTGCGCCAGCGCCGCGGGCGGCAGCGCGCCAGCCAGCGCGGTCAGGACGGTGAGGCTGCCAGCGGCCAGCAGGCGGCGGCGGACGCCGAACGGTCGATTCATGCTTGTCTCCTGTCAGGGGCCGCGGGTCGGCCTCTTTAACTCTGACCGTATGATGCTTGCGACCCGCTTATCCCAACAAGGGACTAATTTTCATAGACTTATTCCAAACCTGGATTAATTACTTTCAGACTGGCGCTCGCGCAGATAGTCTTCGGTGGCCTGCAAAAAGGCTGAAGCCGCCAACGACAGACGCGCGTTGCGGCGCTGGATCAGCCAGAGCTCGTGGCCGTGCTTGCGGGCGCCGTCGATCTCCAGGATGCGCAAGCCCAGCTGCCGCGCCAGGTCGCAGGCATAGCCGGGCACCACGGTTATCCCCAGCCCCGCGCCGACCAGCTTCAGCGCCGAGACCAGCATGCCGGCCTCGATGCGATAACGGAATTCCAGGTTCAGGTCGGCCGCCACGCGGTCCAGGCTGCGCCGCACGCTGTACACGTTGCGCAGCATGATGTGGTCATGGGCGGCCACATCGGCCCATGATACGGAACGCTTGCGCGTCAGCGCGTGGCGCGGCGCGCACACTGCATACATGGTGTCGCGGTAGATAACCCGCGTGGCCAGTTCTTCCGAAGGGGTTTCGACCGAAACGATGCCGAAGTCGGCGCGGCCATTGCGCACGTGTTCTATGGTGTCGTCGGTGGACAGCTCGAACAGGTCCAGCTTCACGCTGGGATGGGCGCGGTGATAGTCGGCCACCACCTCGCCGAGCAACCCGACCATCATCAGCGGCGAGGTGGCCACGCCCACTGTGCCGCGTTCCAGCGTACGCAGGCCCGACATGCTGCGCTCGGCGGCGCGCACGGTGCCCAGGATTTCCTGGGCGTAGGCATAGAAATCCGCCGCGCCATCGCAGGGCGTGACGCTGCGGGTGGAGCGCTCGAACAGCGGCTGGCCGACCTCGGCCTCCAGTTCGGCGCAGAGCTTGCTGACGGCCGATTGGGTCACGAAGGCCGCGCGCGCGGCCGCCGTGAAACTGCGCAGTTCGTAGAGCGCGCAAAACACGCGCAATTGCTTGAGAGTGATGTTCATGGTCGAAGTCGCCGCCAGGCGCCGCCGGCCATGCCGGCCTCAGCGCGCAGGCTCGAGCATATCGCGATCGGCGTCCTGGCGCGGCGCCTGGCGCTTGATCTCGCCCGGCGTGCGCGAAAAGCGCACCGGGATGCCCGCGGCCATCAAAGGCCCTTCGGTCGGGTGCTCCACGCGCTGGAAGAACCCCGTCGCCTGCAGGTGCGGATCCTCGAACAGGGCTTCCGGCGTGTTCACGCGCGAATGCGGGATGTCCGCGTCCGCCAGCAGCGCCAGCCACTCCCCGGTGCCGCGCAGCGCGACGATGTCCGCCAGGTCCTGGTAGAGCTCGTCGAAGTGCCGCGCGCGCGAGGTCGCGTCGACATAGCGCGGGTCCGCCGCCAGGTCGGCACGTTCGGCCAGGGCGAAGAAGCGCCGCCACTGCGCATCGGTATAGGGCAACAAAGCCAGGTAGCCGTCAAGCGTGCGGTAGGGACGCCGCTGCGGCGACAGCACCCGGCTGTAGCCCATGGGTCCCAGCGGCGGCACGAAGCTGTGCCCGCTCATGTGCTCGACCAGGGTGAAGGAGACCAGGGTTTCGAACATGGGGACTTCGACCGCCTGCCCCTGGCCCGAACGCTCGCGCTCGTACAAGGCCATGGGAATCGCGTACGCCAGCGTCAGCCCCGCCACCTTGTCGGCGATGATGGTGTTGACGTAGGCCGGCGCGCCGCTGTTGCGGCCTTGCAGGTCCGCCATTCCGCTCATGGCCTGGATGATGTCGTCGAAAGCCGGACGCGCGGCGTAGGGGCCGTCCTGGCCGAAGCCCACCGCCGAGCAATGGATCAGGCGCGGATTGCGCGCGCGCAGCGTGTCAGCGTCCAGGCCCAGGCGCGCCAGCGCCGCCGGGCGCACGTTGGACACGAACACGTCGGCGCCGTCGATCAGGCGCAGCAGGCTGTCGCGGTCGGCCGGCGTCTTGGCGTCCAGCGTCACGCTGTACTTGTTGCGGTTGAGGTTCAGGTAGGCCGGCCCCATGCCCGGACTCATCGCCGGGGCCGAGGTGCGGAACACGTCGCCTTCGGGCGCCTCGACCTTGATCACCTCCGCTCCCATGTCGGCCAGGATCTGGGTGCCGTACGGCCCCATGGCCACCGAAGTCATGTCGACGACCCGCACGCCCGCGAGCGGGCCAGCCATTACTTGGCCTCCTGCTGCTTCTTGCGGTTGACGAAGGGCGCCATGTAGCGGCGCGGCTCGTCGGTGGTGAAGGCCTCGCCGAACGCGGCCACGCTGCGGTCCAGGCCGGCTTCCACGGTGGACTCGCTCCAGTATTGCAGCAGCGCCTTCTGCGAGCGCACCGCGATCGGGCCGCTTTCGGCGATGGGCGCCACCGTGCGTTCGACCAGCGCGTCGAGCGCGCCGGTTTCGCTGACGAATTCCAGGAAGCCCCACTGCTGCGCCTGCGCAGCGTCCACCGTCTCGCCGGTCAGCAGCAGCCAATTGGTGGGTCCGGGGCCGATGATGGCCGGCAGCAGCACGGCGTGGATCACGGACGGGATGCCCACGCGCACCTCGGGCATGCCGAAGACCGCGTCCTTCGATCCCAGGCGGATGTCGCAGGCGGCGGCCAACTCCATGCCCGCGCCCAGGCAGAAGCCCGGAATACGGGCGATGGTGGGCACGGGGATCGCAGCCACCGCGTCGCACAGATCGCGCAGCCGGGTGATGAACTCGCGCGCGCCCTGCGGATCAAGCTCGGCCATCTCATAGATGTTGGCGCCGCCCACGAAGGCCCGTTCGCCCGAACCGCGGATGACCACGGCGCGGGCATCGTCCTGGGCCGCGATCCAGCGGGCGGCCTCGGTCAGGCTCAGCGTGACCGACGAGGCCAGAATGTTCAGGCTCTTGGCGTCGTGGATCTGCAGGGTATAGACGCCGCGCTCGTCGCGGGTCACGAGGGCATGGGCGAAAGCAGGGATAGGCGCAGTCATGAAAACTCCAGCTAGGGTTATGGCCATCGATGCTAAGGGTACGGTTTCATCACAACAAACGAGTAATTTTCATGAAATAAGTCTTAAATGGAATAAATACCGAAGCCCCGGCGGCTTGGTTACGATAGCCGCCTCTTGCGGGAGTCGCACCATGGGTATCACGCTGCGCCAGCTCCGGGCCTTCTGCGCCGTGTACGAGCTGAAGAACTTCACCCGCGCCGCCGAGGCGCTCAACCTGACGCAGTCGACCGTCAGCAAGCTCTGCTCCGAACTGGAGAAGGCGATAGGCATGGCGCTGTTCGAGCGCTCGGCGCGCGGCGTCGAACTGCTGGAAGGCGCGGCCGAGCTGTATGCCTATGCCCAGGAAACCTTCGGTTCGCTGCGCGCGGCCGAACGCAGCCTGAGCAGCCTGGCCGGGCTGGAACGCGGCGAGGTCTCCATCGCGGCTTCGCCCATCATGATGCACACGCTGGTCGCGCCGGTGGTGACGCAATTCCATGCACTCCATCCCAACATCGTCTTCGACCTGCATGAACTCACGGGCGACGAGGCCACCGAACATGTCCTGCACGGCAAGGCCGACCTGGGGCTGGTGGCGATGGAAAGCCAGGACCCCAGGCTGGACTGCCGCGTGGTCTATCGCGGCCCCATGTATGCCGTGGTGCCCGCCGGCCACCCCTTGGCGCAGCGCGACGAGACGCGCTGGCGCGAACTCGCCCGCTACCCGCACATCCTGCTGCGCGGCACCTACACCGTGCGCCGCAAGATGGACCAGATCCTGCAGGACCAGGGGCTGACGGTGCGCAGCGTGGCCCAGACCGGCAGCCTGACCACGGCCTTCGCCATGATCCGCGGCGGCATGGGCATTACCGTCATGCCGGGCTACGTGCGCAAGGTCTGCCAGGAAATGGGCCTGAAGGCGCTGTGCATCGCCGACCGGCCCCAGGCCCAGCACGAGCTGTCCATCCTGCGCCGGGCCGACTACCGGTTGTCGCGCGCCGCAGCGGCATTTCTTGCCGCCTTTGAAGCGCATCTTGGTGAACAGGGACAGCCCGCCGCGGCCGGCGATTAATCTCTTTCCTGAATGCCTTCATGACAATTAATCAATTGTTTGCATGATGGACCGCTTCCATCATTAGCGCGTCGAGGCCCCGCACCCCACGCGCTATCCAGACGGTCACCTCGACGCCATAACCATGCAGGGCAAATCAGCCCGCAGCACGAGGAGACCTCCGACATGACACTCAAGCCTGGCCTGAAGCAGCTGCTGACGCTGCTCGCCGTTGTTCCCGCCATCGCCGCCGCCGAGACCTATCCGGCCAAACCCGTCACCCTGGTGGTGGCCTATGCCCCCGGCGGCATGACCGACATCCTGACGCGCCGCATCGCGGCCGATCTGCAAACCCGCCTGGGCAAGCCCTTCGTGGTCGAAAACAAGCCGGGCGCCACCGGCCAGATCGCCACCGAGTACGTGTCGCGGCAGAAGCCGGACGGCTACACCATCCTGGTGGGCGCGACCAGCCACGTGATCAACCCCGTGCTGAAGAAGCTGCCTTACAACGCCCGCAAGGATTTCGCCCCGGTCGCGCTGCTGGCGGTCAGCCCGAACTTCCTGCTGGTCAACGCCAACCTGGGCATCAAGACTTTCGCGGACTTCAAGAGCTATGCGCAGAAGCAGCCCTCCGTGCCCTACGGCACGGCCGGCGCCGGCGGCGCGCCCCATATCGTCGGCGAACTGCTGCGCGCGCAAAGCGGCCTGCCGCTGATGCACGTGTCCTATCGCGGCGCGGGCCCGGCCATGACGGATCTGGTGTCGGGACAGGTGCCCGTCGGCATGGCCGAGTCGGTCACCGCCAACGCCTATCTGCAATCCGGCAAGATCGTGCCCCTGGCCATCGCCTCGGCCCAGCGCCAGTCGCGCTATCCCGACGTGCCCACGCTCAACGAGCTGGGCTACAAGGGCTTCGACCTGAGCACCTGGGTAGGCGTCTACGCCCCGGCCGGCACGCCCGCCGACATCGTGCAGACGCTGAACAGCGAGATCCGCAAATCGGTGATGCAGCCGGCCACGCAGGAGTACATCCGCTCCACCGGTTCCGAGCCGGGCGACATGGATCTGGGCCAGTATCAGAAGTTCGTCAGCGACGAAATGGACAAGTGGCAGGCCGTCATCACCCAGGCCGGGGTCAAGGATGAGTGAGGTCCGCATCGGCTCGCTGTCGCCGGAAGCCTATTTTGCCGAGGCGCTGCGCGCGGGACGCCTGGAGGTCCAGGTGTGCCGCAGCTGCGGCCTCTCGTTCTTCTTCCCGCGCACGCACTGCACCCACTGCCGTTCGCAGGAATATGCCTGGCGGCCCATGCGTGCCGGCGCCACGCTCTATTCCTATTCGGAAATCCCCGCCACGCCGCAGGCGCCCGCGCGCAACGTCATCCTGGCCGACATGGACGAAGGCTTCCGCATGATGTCCACGCTGCTGGACGAAGGCGAGCCGCGCATCGGCATGCGGCTGACGGCCCGGCCCGACCCGCAGCGCGCCCGAGTGGTGTTTGGAAAGGAAGCGCCATGACGGACTGGAACAAGAACCTGCGTGGCGCCATCGCCATCACCGGCTGCGCCACGGCGGGCATAGGCGATGCGGGCGGCCTGAACGACCTGGAGATCACCTCCCTGGCAGTGCACGCCGCCGTGCGCGATGCCGGACTGCGCATGGAAGACATCGACGGCCTGATGAGCGCCAGCCTGTCCTCATCGATGTGGCTGAACAAGCTTTCCGAGTACCTGGGCCTGTACCCGCGCTTCATGGACAGCACCCAGATCGGCGGCGCCTCCTTCGTCGGGCACCTGTTGATCGCCGCGGCGGCGATCCAGGCCGGCCTGTGCCGCAATATCGTGATCGCCTACGGCGCCGCGCCGCGCGGCGGCAACGGCGTCTCGGCGACCTCCGGCGCTCGCGCGCGGCTGGATCCGTTTCCCTACGAGGAGCCGTTCCAGCCCTTCAACCCGCCCACCAGCTACGCGCTGGCGACGCGCCGCCACATGCATGAATACGGCACCACCCGCGAACAGTTGGCCGAAGTGGCGGTCGCCGCGCGCGCCTGGGCACAGCTGAATCCGGAAGCCTACAAGCGCGAACCGCTGTCCATCGCCGACGTGCTGGCCGCGCGCGTGATCTCCTCGCCGCTGACCGCGCGCGACTGCTGCCTGGTGACAGACGGCGCGGGCGCCATCGTGGTTACCGCCGCCGAACGCGTCGAGGCCGCCCGGCCCGTGTACGTGCAAGGCACGGCCATGGCGCACTCGCATCGCCAGATCGCCTGCATGGCCGACCTGACGCGCACCGTGGCCGGGCAAAGCGCCGACCTGGCGCGCGAGCGGGCCGGCGTGGCGCTGGCCGATATCGACCTGGTGCAGCTCTATGACGCCTTTACCATCAATCCCATCCTGTTCCTTGAGGACATGGGGTTTTGCGCCAAAGGCGAAGGCGGCGCCTTCGTGTCCGGCGGACGCATCGCTCCCGGCGGCGAGCTGCCGGTGAACACCAACGGCGGCGGGCTGTCCTGCGTGCACCCGGGCATGTACAGCATGTTCGGCCTGGTGGAAGCGGTACGCCAACTGCGCGGCGAATGCGGCGATCGGCAAGTCAAGAATGCGCGCACCGCGCTCGTGCACGGCAACGGCGGGGTGCTGAGCGCCCAGGCCACCACCGTGCTGACCAATTGGATGGACTGAGGGAGACTCAATATGCTGGAAGGAAAAGTAGTGGTCGTCACCGGCGCGGCCAACGGCATCGGCCGCGCCGCAGCCGTGGCCCTGGCGGCGCAAGGCGCCCGCGTGGTGGTCAATGACCTGAACGTGTCGCTGGACGGCACCAGCGCCTCGCAAAGCACGGCCGCGCAAGTGGTCGAGGAAATCCGCGCAGCGGGCGGCGAGGCCATCGCCAATGGCGACTCGGTGGCCGAATACGCCAGCGCGCAGCGCATCATCGAGGCCGCCGCCGACACCTATGGCCGCGTGGACGCGGTGGTGAACAATGCCGGCATCGTGCGCGACAAGATGTTCCACAAGCTCACGCCCGAGGACTTCGATGCCGTGGTCAAGGTGCATCTGTATGGCTGCTTCAACCTCAGCCATGCCGCCTCCCGCCACTTCCGCGAACAGGGCGCAGGCAGCCTGATCAACATGACCTCCAACTCGGCGGTCATCGGCAACCGCGGCCAGGCCAACTATTGCGCCGCCAAGCTCGGCATCGTCGGCCTGTCCAAGGCCATGGCGCTGGACATGGCCGCCTTCAACGTGCGCTCGAACTGCATCGCCCCGCTGGCCTGGAGCCGCATGACGGAGACCATCCCGGCCAAGACCGAGGAACAAGCGCGCCACGTCGAGAAGATCCGCCGCATGGGTCCGGAAACCATCGCGCCGCTGATCTGCTACCTGGCCTCGGACGCTTCCGCCGAGGTGTCCGGGCAGGTGTTCGCCATCCGCCTGAACGAGATCTTCCTGATGAGCCAGTCGCGCCCGGTGCGTTCGGTGCATCGCTCGGATGGCTGGACCACGGAGAGCATCGCCGAGCACGGCATGGCCGCGTTGCGCGCGTCGTTCATGCCGCTGGACACCTCGGCCCAGGTGTTCGCCTGGGATCCGGTCTGAGGCTGCCATGGCGCTGGACTACCGCAGCCTGAAGTCGCACGTCTTCGCGCCGGAGCGCCAGGCCTACGGCGAGGATGACTGCATTCTTTACGCCCTGGGCGTGGGCGCCGGCCTGTCCGACGACGAGACGGTCGGCGACGAAACGCAATTCATCTACGAACAGGGACTACGCGCCCTGCCCGCCATGGCCTGCGTGCTGGCCTATCCCGGCTTCTGGATGCGCGATCCGCGCCACGGCCTGGACTGGAGCCAGGTGGTGCATGGCGAACAGCGCATGCGCTTCCCGCGCCGCCTGCCCGCCGCCGGCGATGTCGTATGCCAGATGGAAGTCGCGCGCATCGCCGACAAAAGCCCTGGCGCCTTCGTCGTGACGCGGCGCACGCTGAGCGACGCCGCCACGGGACAGGAAATCGCCGTCATCGAACAACTGAACATCTGCCGCGGCGACGGCGGCTACTCGGGCGGCGACGCCGCGCTCAGCGACGCGCTGGCCGCGCCCATCCCCGCGCCGCCCGCCACGCCGCCGGACAGCATCATCGTCCTGCCCACCAGCCGCAACCAGGGCGCGCTATACCGCCTGAACGCCGACCGCAATCCGCTGCACGTGGACCCGGTCAGCGCGCGGCGGGCGGGCTATGCGCGCCCCATCCTGCACGGCGCGGCGCTGCTGGGCATGGTCAACCGCGCCCTGGAAGCCGGCCTGCGGCAATTGCCCGGTCTGCGGCTGGGCGAACTGGACCTGCGTTTCATGGCGCCGGTCTATCCCGGCCTGGAGGTCGCGGTGTCGCTATGGCGCCAGCCGCAAGGCGTGGCCCTGGCATGCCATCAAGCCGGCGCCCTGTGCGCCCAAGGCCGCGCGGCCTGGGCCGAGGAGGAACAATGAAAGACAAGACTTGCGCCGACGTGGGCGACGCCCTGCGCGACGTGGAATCCGGCGCTGTGATCTTCGTGGGCGGCTTCGGCGGTTCGGGCATCCCCGCGCGCCTGCTGGCTGGCCTGCTGGCCAAGCAAGGCGTGGGTGACCTGACCCTGATCAACAACAACGCCGGCGCCGGTGAAGCCAGCTTCCTCGCCCTGGTGGCCTCGGGCCGCGTCAGCCGCATCGTCTGCTCCTACCCGCGCATGCCGGGCAACGACGTGATCCGCGAACGGGTGCAGGCCGGCAAGCTGGCAGTGGAAGTCATGCCCCAAGGCACGCTGGTCGAACGCATCCGCGCCGGCGGCGCGGGCATGGGGCCGTTCTACTCGCCGACAGGCTACGGCACGCCCCTGGCCGAAGGCCGCGAGACGCGCGTGTTCGGCGGCCGCGGCTATGTGCTGGAAGAGCCGCTGCGCGCGGACTTCGCCTTCATCCGCGCGCATCGGGCCGACCAGCTTGGCAATCTGGTCTACCGGCGCGCCCAGCGCAACTTCGGTCCGGTCATGTGCATGGCGGCCCGCAGCACCATCGTCGAGGTCGAAGAGATCCTGCCCTGCGGCGCGCTGGACCCCGACGCCATCGTCACGCCCAGCCTGTTCGTGCACCGCCTGTTGGGGAGCCCGCAATGAAACGACTGTCACGCGAGCAACTGGCCGCCCTGGTCGCCGGCGATCTGCCGGCCGGCGCCGTGGTCAACCTGGGCATAGGCATGCCCACCATGGTCACCGACCGCCTGGATCCGGCGCGCGGCGTGCAGCTGCACAGCGAGAACGGCATCCTCGGCATGCGCCTGCTGCAAGACCACGAGACCGCCGACGGCGACCTCATCAACGCCAGCAAGCAATCCATCGCGCTGACCGCAGGCGCCGCCATCTTCGATCACGTCTATTCCTTTTCCATCATGCGCGGCGGCCACATCGACATCACGGTGCTGGGCGCCTTCGAAGTGTCCTGCCACGGCGACCTGGCGAACTGGTCGCTAGGCGCGGACGATCCCATGCCGTCCGTGGGCGGGGCCATGGACCTGGCGGTGGGCGCGCGCAACGTCTGGGTCATGATGGAAGCACTCACCCGCGACGGCGCGCCGCGCCTGCGCGGCCACTGCACACTGCCCCTGACCGGCGCCGGCGTGGTCGGACGCGTCTACACCGATATCGGCATCTTCGACGTGCGCGACGGCGCCTTCGTGCCGCTGGCTCTGGTCGACGGCCTGCCGCCTTCAGACCTGGGCCGCTGGATCGACGCGCCCATTCGTGTCGAAGGCCCGCCCCGCGTCCTGCATCCCAACTCCTGATCGCTCTCAACCATGATACTCACCGAACATTTTCTCGAAGACGCCGAGGCCTGGCTGCGCGCCGCGCTGGCCCAGCTGCGCGAGCAGTATCCGGTCACCGCCTCGCACACCCAGGAATGCCGCCTGGCCTGGAACCGCAAACTATGCGAGGCCGACCTCATCGCGCTGACCTGGCCACGCGAGTATGGCGGCCGCGAACTCAGCACCGCCACGCTGATCGCCTTCCACGAACTGTGCGCGCGCCTGCATGCGCCACAGCCCATCAACAGCATCGCGCACGCCATCCTGGCGCCCACCCTGCTGCGCTTCGGCACGCCCGCGCAAAAGGCGCAGTTCCTGCCTGGCATCCGCGACGGCAGCGAGATCTGGTGCCAGGGCTACTCCGAACCCCAGACCGGTTCCGACCTCTCTTCCGTGCGCACCCGCGCCAAAGCCGAGGCCGCCGGCTGGAACGTCAGCGGCCGCAAGATCTGGACCACCCAGGCGCATCTGGCCAAGTGGTGCTTCGCCCTGGTGCGGACCGATCCCGACAGCCAGGCCCATCGTGGCCTGAGCTTCATGCTCATCGACATGCAGGCCGAAGGCGTGCGGGTCGAGCCCATACGCCAGATGACCGGCGAGGCCGACTACAACGAAGTGCTGTTCGACGCCACGCCAGTGCCTGAAGGCCGCATCCTGGGCGAACCCGGCGAGGGCTGGCGCATCGCCATGGCCGCCGCCGAGTACGAGCGCGGCATCTACTTCATGCCGCGCGTCGTCCTGCTGGAAGACGAGCTTCAGCAACTGACCACGGCGCTGGCGCAAGCCCCGCTGGCCGAGGACGAACGCGCCGTGCAGGCGCGGCGCGTGCGCGAGCTCGCGGACCTGTGCCGGGTCATACGCTGGCGCGTGGACCGCGTGCTGCGCGAGGTCGCCGCAGGCAACACGCCCGGCATCGACGGCGCCATGCTCAAGCTGCTGTGGAGCGAAACCCGCCAACGCATCTGGGAACAGCGCGTGGAGCTGCTGGGCGAGGCCGCCATCCTCGGCCCGCAGGCCGGCGCCCCCCATGCCAAGGAGGCCGGCGTGTTGCGCGAATTCCTCTGGTCGCGCGCCGAAACCATCGTGGCCGGCACCTCGGAAATCCAACGCAATATCGTAGGCGAACGCCTGCTCGGCCTGCCCAAGGACAGGGGACAACATGCATAGCGAAATCAGGACACTGCTGTCCTCCACCTTCGGCCGCCTGCTGGAACAGCAGCATCCCGCCGCCTACGCCCGCCGCGCACTGCCGGCGGACGACGCCGCCCAGCGCGCCCTGTGGAAGGAACTGGCCGAAGGGGGCTGGCTGGAAGCCGGATCGGAAGCCTTCCAGGCCGAGTACGGCCCCGGCACCCCGCTCATGGGCGAATGGGCCGGACGCGCCCTGCTCACCCTGCCGTATGGCGCTTCGGCCTTTCTCGCCAGCGCCTTGCTGCAGCAAACGCCCGCCCTGTCGGAAGTGGTGCTGGACCTGGCCGCGCATCCCGCCAGCATCCGCTGCGACCGCGCTGGCGACGAGCAGGGCTGGATCGACGCCTACGGCCCCACGGCCCAGTATCTGCGTCTGAGCCGGCAGCAGCAGGGCTGGCTGCTGGCGCGCTACGACCCGGCGATGCTCGAATCGGTGCAGGGCCTGGATCCCACCGTGGCGCTGGCCCGCCTGCGCGGCCCTGCCCTGGCGCAGGCCGCACTGCCCGCGGCGCAGGTTCTGCCTGCGCTGCAGCACCATCTGGCCTTCCTGCTGGCGCAACTGGTGGGCACCGCAGCAGCCTCGCTGGACCTGGCTATCGCCTACGCCAAGGAGCGCGAACAGTTCGGCCGGCCCATCGGACAGTTCCAGGCCATCAAGCACGCCCTGGTCGACGCCTGGACCGGCCTGGACAACAGCCGCTATGCCGTGGAGGCCTTGCAGGCAGCGCGCGCCCAGGCTGATCCCGAGCTTGCGGCGCTGGCCGCCCGCCTGGCCGCCAGCGCGGCGCGGCGCGCGGTAAAGCTCTCCATCCAGGTGCATGGCGGCATAGGGTTCTCCTGGGAGCACGACGCCCAGCTTTACCTGAAGCGCGCGTACCGGCTGGCGGTCGAGGGGGAGCGGCTGGCCGCGCTGATGGGGGACTAACGTCCTTGCCATGCGCCCGCCGGGCGGGGCGCAAAAGGGGCGCCGTTAAGATAACGGCTTTCCACAGCCGTTTTCCGGGCGGATTCCGGCTCGGCGCAACTATGCCCGCCCGGATCCTCCCGCTTCCGATGCTCCCCGTCCCGCCACCGCAACGCTCATCCGATCGCCTGACGTCCTATTACTGGAGCGGCGACGCCATGCGCAGCCGCAGCGTCGGCGGCACCGTGCTGACCGGCACGCTGGACCTGCCCGCGCCGCCCCAGCGCGTGCTGGCGGATTGGGAACGCGAGATGGCCTCGCGCCTTTTCCTGGAGCCTGGGGACGTCGAACAAATGCCTTTGGCTCGCACTCAGGCGCGCTGGCCTGAATACAGCCTGTGCCCGCAGGCCATGCGCGATTGGACACGAGAACTGGGATTGCCCGAGGTGCTGGCATCCGCCGACATCGCCCTCATGGCCTGCCGCGGCGCCCGCTACCACCATGACGGCGGACAGTATGGCGGCGCCGCCTTCTGCAATCTGTTCCTGAGCGAAGACCGGGGCCTGGACGTGCATTTCCCGGCCACCGGCCTGCGCATCCCCCTGGTCCGCGGCACCGCCATGCTCTTCGACACCGGCCAACCGCATGGCGTCATCCTGCGCCGCGGCACGGGCTTTCACGAGGCCGACTTCGCGGAGGACCTGGATCTGGCGCAGTTGTTCCTGACCTGGGAACTGCCGATCGAGGACGCCCGCGTCGCAAGCGCGCTCGGCATCGAATTCGACATCGATGCCGCGACGGCGTCGCGGCTGGACGAGGAACAGGTCCGGATAAACGGCGCGCGCGCCGTCGTCGACCCGGAGTCTGGCTTATGGTTGCTTGAGGAATGAAGCCGCGAGGCTGCCCGGATTACCGCGCCCTGTCCGCAGCGGTCAAGATCCCGGCAGCGCAGCGCCCATGGCGGCGAACAGGCCGCCGCACACCTTGTTGAAGCGCCGGCCGGAGCGTTCCAGCCAGGGGCGCACGCGATGCGCCAGCCGCGCCAGCACGTACTCGACCAAGAACTCGACCGCCACGAAGGTCGCGGCCATGATGACGAACTGCGTGATCAGGCTGCGGGCCGGATCGATGAACTGCGGCAGGAAGGCGCCATAGAACAGCAGCGCCTTGGGATTGGAGATTGCGGACAGGAGACCCTGGCTGAACATGCGCACGCCGCTTATGCGCGGCATGTTTGGGGCGGGCTGCAACTGCACGCCCGGCGCGCGCCAGAGTTGAATGCCCAGCCAGATCAGATAGGCGCCGCCCGCCCACTTCAGCACCGTCAGCGCGGGCCCCCAGGCCTTGAGCAAGGCACTGATGCCCAGCATCGACAAGGCGATCAGCGCCACGAATCCCACCGCGCCGCCAGCAATGGTGCACAACGCCTTGCGGTGTCCGTGCAGCGCGCCATGCGTCAGCGCAAGCAGGGTATTCGGCCCAGGAGTCACCGACAAGCCGATGACGGCGACCAGGTAGATGAGCCAGCTATGCAGGGCCATGGCGGAGTGCGTGAATGTATGAGAAGCGGCCAGTCTAGTCCGCGGCGGCGGGGCTGCGCAAATGCGCCGGACCGGGACGCCGGCAAGGCGGGCTCTCGCGCAGCGCGGGCCGCGGCATCACTGGAAGCGGTATTCGGCAAGGTCATTGCCGTTTATGCAATGCTCGAACCGCTGGGGGACGAACTCCGCCGCCATGCGCAGCTTGCGCTTGCCCCCGCCCCTGTTCTGTTCCCGCACGCTGATTCTCGCATTCTTGATACTCGCCGCGAACATGTTGCACAGTTGCGCGCCCAGGCTCTTCTGGTAGATGAACAGTGCCTGCGCGGGCAAGCGCCGATCCCCGCTGAGGTCATGCAGGCGCAGTTCGCATGAATCCCGCCGGTACCCCACGCGCAGGCGCAGATTGGCATAGCGGGTCGGCCAGTCCATCTGCGCCAGCTGTACATCGGAATGCGCCTCCCATCCTTCGAACCGGCGTTCGGATACCGCTTTCTGAATGCGGGCCCAGAGGCGTTCAGGATGGTCGGTTTCCAGGATGATCATGGCGCGGTTCTTCTATCGATACGATGAGCGCAATACTACTTGCGGCCAGCGTGCTGAACGCTTGGCCCGACCCGATACCCACCATCGGCGGCCCGCGTCAGGCCTGTTTGCGCGGCGCGCCGCATCAGGTCCCTGACAGCCTCTAGCGCCGATTGGCAGGCGCGGACGCCGGCGCGTTGGCAGGCGGCGCGCCCACGATGAGATTGGCGACATTGATGGCGTTCTGTTCCGATCCCATGCCTATGTCGATCACGCCGTTGGCTACCGGCCCGCCGATGCGCGGCAGCTCGACGAACTGATTGTTCACCGTGAACAAAAGCCAGTTGCCGACATTGCGCCGCGTTATCTCGCCGAGCTTGCCCGCGCCTTCGGGGGTGAACTGCAGGCGCAGGAAGGCGGCTCCTTCCTTCGTCTTCATCGGGACGACGCTGGCCAGATCCGCGCGCGTCAAGACCGGCGTGGGCAGTATGTGGAGCACTTGTCCCCTGACGCGGATGGCTTGAAGCTGCGCGGCGGGTTTGGCCTGCACCAGACGGAAGTCGACAGCCGACGCAGGCTGCGGCTGCGGCTGCGGCTGCGCTGCCGCGGGAGCCGGCGCGGCAGCTGGCGCCTGCTGCGATTTCAAAGGCTGGCACGCCGCCAACAAGATTGCCGACGAAGCGACGAGCGCGAAACGAAGAGCGGTCTGCATATATGTGTGTTTGAAGTGTCGAAAGGCCGGCGGAGATCCAGTCCGGCGTGGGAAATGGAAGAAGGAAATCCGATTGATCAGGCGGCTGCCGGCTAACCCGCCTGCGCCTGGGCGCAAGCCTCCGGCTTCCAATGGAATTCGGAGGTCAGCCCATTCCTATCGAACAGCACTTTGTATTGGCAGGTTTGCTCTCTGCCCGCCACGGGCAGGCGAAGCAGATAGTCCCATTCCCTCACGCCGGATATGCCCTCCTGGTAATGGGGTACCCCCAGCAGCAGGTACATCTGGGTCTTGCTCATCCCGGTGCGTACGGTGCGCAGGTTGTCCAGATTGGGCCAGACCCCGCCCGGCGGCCTGGCCGACGCAGGATCCGGAAACACCGGGTCGGCGGCGGAACCCGCCGCATCGATCCGGCTCAGATTGCCGCAGCCCGCCAGTGTCACCAGCGCCAGCAGCGCGGCCGTGGGCGCCAGATGGCGGCGGAGGAAATGCATGGTTTTTTTCATGGCGTTCAGGTTTCGGTTTCCGTTGGGAGCGCAAGCTGCGCGAGAGCGGCTCACCACTGATAGCCCACACCGACCGACCCGCCGTAGTCGCCGCGGGACGAGCTGCTGGCCAGGCCCTTGACGACCCATCTGCCGTTGTCCGAAACCGTGGAAAGCCCCATGGCGAAACCGCTTTCACCACGCCACGTGCCCCCTCCCACGCTGAACATGCTCTTGCCTGGGAGATACGCTTGCGGCAGGGCGGCCATGGCCATGGCCGACGCGACGCCCGCGCTCAAGCGGTTGTCCTGGCGGCGCAGGTCTCCCTTGACGCTGGCGATCTGATTGCTCAGATTGCCTTCCATGTCCCGCAGCTGATTCACGTTGACCGCATCGGTGCCCGCCGTGCCCGGCGCCACGTTGATGACCTGGCGCTCAGCGCCGGCCGCGCCCACGGAAACCGTATCGCTGCGGTCCGCCACCGAGCCGGCGCCCAGCGCCACCGAGCTATTGGCCTCGGCCTTGCTGCCATTCCCCATCGCCGTCGCGTTTTCGCCGCTCGCGTTCGCGCCGCTGCCCATCGCGGTGCTGTTGCTGCCCGATGCGGTCGCGCCGTTGCCGACCGCGGTGCCGTTGCTGCCCGAAGCCACGGCGCCGGCGCCGCCTGCCACCGAGTTCTTGCCTTCGGCCCTGGGCGCAACATTGCCCGCGTCCTGGCTGACCTGGAACATGCCGTCGGCGCCGTTCTTCAGCTTGGTCACGTCGCCCTCGACCTGGGTCACCCGGCCATCCAGCTCCTTGACGGTATCGCCTATCTCCACCACGGATTGGTTGACGTCGCCAATGCGCTGGTCGGTGTAGTCGTTCGCCACCTTCACCGCGCCATCCAGCTGGCGCAGGTTCACGGCGTCGGTGGCGTTGCGGCCGTCGGCCACGTTGCTGAGGGTGCGCTCGGAACCCGGGGCGCCCACCGACACCGTGCCCGCCGTGTCGTTCTGCGCATTCGAGTACTTGCCCATGTAAGACTCCGCGCCGCGATCGGCGATGGCGCCGTCTCCCAGCGCGACGTCACCCTGCTGCCTGCCCTGCGCGCCGGCGCCGATGGCCACCGCGCCGTCGGCGCCAGCGGCCGCCGCATTGCCCATTGCGATCGAATTCGAGCCGGACGCGACGGCCGATGGCCCCACGGCCACGCTGCCCACTCCGCTTGCCTGCGAGTCGGGCAGCGCTCCGGCGCTGCCGCCGTTGGCATGGAAGTACTTGATGCCGCCGCCCGTGTTGATGTTCTGTACGACCTGACCCAGGCTGTCGATCGCCTGATTGGTCGCATACAGCTGCGAACCGTTGATGGCGTCCAGGCTGTCAGCCGCCACCCGCCCTGCCGCGACGTGCTGGACCTGGCGCGGGGCGTCCGCGCTGCCCACGCTCACCACGTCGCCGGCCGCCGGATTGCCGCCCGCGTAGACATACTCGACCCCGTTGATGGTGCCGCGCGACGTGGGCGACGCTGCTACCGCCATCGAGCCCCGGCCCAACACCACCGCGCCGTCCAGGCCGGCGCCGACCGTCACGCCGCTGCCTATCACAAAGACGTCGGCCGACGCGATCGTATTGTCGTTGCCGTAGGCGGACGAGCCGTTGCCGTTGACCGTGTTGCCGCTGCCGATGGCCGCCGCACGCGCGCCGACTGCGGCATTGCCATTGCCCACGCTGAGCGCGCGTTCGCCGGCGGCCACCGCTCCCACGCCCGCAGCCATCGCTCCCGCCCCGGACGCGCCATCGTTGTCGGCATTGGCCTGGCGGGTACCGTTGTCGTTAATGCTGTAGTAGCGCGTCTTGTTGGTTTCTATGGACTGGTTCAACTGGTCGACGTTGACCGCGTCGGTGCCGGCGGTACCTGCCGCGACGTTATGGATCTGCGAACCGCCGGTGCCCGAGGGATTCAGTGTGACGCTGCCGTGGTTGACCGTGCCGTCCGGGTTGCGGTCGTACTTCACGGATCCCTCATCCAGGTCGTTCACGTTCGACGCCAGTGACTTCAGCTGGCTCACGTTCACGGCGTCGCTGTCAGCCGTACCCGCCGCCACGCCGGTAATCTGCCTGAACTTGCCCGTGGCCGCATCGCCGACGGAAACCGCCGCCAAGGTGCTGCGCGTCGCGTCCACCGCCGCCGCGCCTTGCGTGGCGGGCACATATCCGGCCACGCCCGCCTGCGTCGCCGCAACCGAGCCCGCCCCCAAGGCCACGCCGCCCACGGTCGTGGCGCTACTGCCAGCGCCTAGCGCCACGCTTTGCTCACCTGCTGCCGCCGACTTCGTGCCCAGCGCAATGGCATCCGCCAGTTGGGCGTGCGAACCCTCGCCCATGGCGATGCCGCCCGGCGCGTTCTGTTCGACAATGGCGCCGTTGCCTATGCCGATGCCATCCTCGCCATTCACCACGGTATTGGGACCGATAGCCACGGACTGATCACCCGCGGCAAGCGAGTCTTCTTGTGTCGAATTCGCGTGGAAATAGCGCGTGCCCGTGATGGTCAGCGAGGTCATGGCGCCAGTCAGCTGGCGCACCGTGACCGCGTCATGGTCATCGGTACCGTCCGCCACGTTGCTGATCTGACGGTATGTCGTGCCGCTGCCTACCGACACCGCGCCCAATAGCGTGCGATCGGTCGTGTTGAACGGCACCAAGGCGCCGCCGCCGCCCACCGCGATGCTGCCGTTGGAAGGCGTCAACGCGCGGTCGGACACCGCCCCGGCTCCCAACGCGACGGCACCAACGATGTCGGCCCGGGTCTCTCTACCCAAGGCCAGCGCGCTCTCGACCGTTGCTGTCGCGTTGTAGCCCACGGCCGTGCTGCCCTGGCCTTGCGCCGACGCATCGCTTTGCGCCAGGCCGGCTTCGTTGGTGCGGACGTAGCGGATGCCCACGCCGTTCGCGTCCCAGTTCGCCTGACTCGTGTCGCCGGCGATGTTGGTGATCGTGTCGCCGGCCTGATCGATAGCCTGGTTGGTGGCGTAGAGCTGCGAGCCGTTGATGGCGTCCGTGCTGGTCGCGCTCAGGCGGCCCGCGGCCACATTCGTGATCGTGCGTTCGGCGTTGGCGGCGCCGACGCTCACCGTGCTGGACGGGGCCGTGCCGGCGAAGGAATACGTGGTGCCGTTGATCACGGTCTGGGATGTCCCAACCGTCGCCGTCGTGGCGGAGCCAGCCCCCAGCGCCACGTCGCCGGCATTGGAGGCGGCCGCATTGCTGCCCAGCGCCACGCCGTTGAGCGCCGCCGTGCGTGCCGTGTCTCCCAACGCAAGCGAACCGGCAGCTGCCGTCTGCGAAGCATTGCCCAGCGCAACCGAGCCCTGCCCGACCGCCTGATTGCCGCTGCCGATGGCCACCGCGCCTTGCGCGGCGCTATTGCCCGCGGCATCGCCGGCCGCCACATTGTTCTGGCCCATGGCGACCGCGCCACTGCCATTGGCCCTGTTCGGATCACCGATAGCGACCGCGCCGTTTCCTATTGCGGTCTGATCCCGACCGATCGCCACTGCGCCGCCGGACGCATCGCTGGCGTTCGCCGACGTCGAACCCGAGCCGATTGCGACGTTCTGGCCATCGCCCCCCGTCGTCACGGCATTGCCGATGGCAATGTTGTTGCCGCCCGTGCCAGCTGCGGTAGCCGCGGCAGAGCCTATGGCGATGTCGTTATCGCTACGCGCGACGGACTGGGTGCCCGCGGAAAAGGTATTGCTGGCCGATACGCCGGCGCCGGCCTGATTGCCCAGGGCGATGTTGTTGTCGCCCGTCAAATTGCTTCCGGCTGCAGGTCCCATCGCGATGTTGTTGCTGCCGGTGACGTTGACCCCGGCGGCGATCGCCGCCGGATCGCAACTCAGCAAGCCGCTGCCGCTGCCCCCGCATTGGGAAGCGACGCCGCCGATCGCGATGTTCGCGTCGCCGGTGACGTTGCTCCCGGAATAGGCTCCACCTGCGAAGTTTGCGGTTCCGGTGACATTGTTCCCGGTCGTGCCTCCGATCGCCGTATTGTCGGCGCCGTTGACATTGGAACCCGCGCGTTCGCCTACACCCGTGTTGCGGTAGTTGGTGGCCTGACCGTTGGCACCCGCGGCGCCGCCGATGTAGACGTCGCTTTCGCCATGGGCCTGGGAATACTCGCCGATGGCAATGCCGCCAGGTCCGATCGAGCGCGCGTTGTAGCCCACGGCGACACCGTTGATGGATTGGGCCAATGCGCCCGCTCCCGCGGCAATGGAATTTGCGCCTGCCGCGCCGTCATTGTTGTAGTTGCCCTGGACCGTGCCGCCGTCGTTCACGCTGTAGTAGCGCGCCCTGGCATTGTCGAGTTGGCTGACATTGACCGCATCGCCCGGGTCGGTGCCTGGCGCAACGTTGGTGATCTTCTTGTTGCCCATGTCGATGCCGGCCCCGGAGATCACCGGTCCGCCATTGATCGATACGCTGTCGAAGGTCGGCGTCGCCGAGGTTGCGACCGTGATTTCGGAACCGTTCTGCGTCAACTGGATGTTGCTGCCGCCAGTGACCGTCATGGTCGACCCCGGCCGGATCGCGGTAGCGCTGGATCCGGCCGCATTGCCCGAGGTGGTCAGCGTCCAGCCCTGGTTCAACGCATTGATTGCATCGCCGATGTTCGTCTGATTGCCGCCCGCGATGTTGAAGCTCGGCGGCGCCACCTGTCCAGTTGACGGGTCGTAGCTCGAGCCGGCTCCGATCGCAGCCGCCGTACTGTTGCCAAGATTGTTGACATTGGTGCCGATCGAGTCGACGGCCTGGTTGGTGGCGTAGAGCTGCGAACCGTTGATGGCGTCCGTGCTGGTTGCGCTCAGGCGGCCCGCGGCCACATTCGTGATTGTGCGCTCTCCGCCCGCGGCGCCGACGCTCACCGTGCTGGACGGGGCCGTGCCGGCGAAGGAATAGGTAGCACCGTTGATGACGGTCTGGGACGTCCCGACCGCCGCCGCCGTGGCGGAACCGGCCCCCAGGGCCACATCGCCGGCATTGGAGGCGGCCGCATTGCTGCCCAGCGCCACGCCGTTGAGCGCCGCCGTGCGCGCCGTATCCCCCAACGCAAGCGAACCGGCGGCGGCCGTCTGCGAGGCATTGCCCAGCGCGACCGAACCCTGCCCGACCGCTTGATTGCCGCTGCCGATGGCCACCGCGCCCTGCGCGGCGCTATTGCCCGCGGCGTCACCCGCCGCCACATTGTTCTGTCCCAGCGCCACCGCGCCATTGCCATTGGCCGTGTTCGGGTCGCCGAGCGCGACCGCGCCGTCGCCGGTCGCTTTCTGGTCGCGGCCGATCGCCACCGCGCCGCCGCCTGGCGTTGCCGCGTTGGCGGTGGTCGAGCCCGAACCCATCGCGACGTTCTGACCCGTATCGCCCGTCGTCGCGCCATTGCCGACCGCGATGTTGTTGCCGCCGGAGTTCGGGCCAGTCGCTGCATTGTGACCGACGGCGATGTCGTTGGCAGCGCTTGCGTTGGCGCCGTCACCTTGCGCGATGCCGTAGTCGGCGGAGACGGTCGCGCCCCGCCCTACCGCGATGCCGGAGACCGCAGTGGCTCCAACATTCGATTGGGCGCCAATGGCGATGCCGTCATTCGACCGAGCGGCAGCCGCGCCCGCGACGTTGCCACCGATAGCGACGGCGCCCGTGCCGGTTGCAGTGGCTCCCGTGTAGGCCCCGACGACGCCTCCCACACCGATCGCGACCGAGAGGTCCCCTGCCGCGTTTGCGAAATTGCCGTAGGCGGCCGACGCAGCGCCGCTCGCACTTGAGCGGTTGCCGACCGCAGTCGCAGTCCGGCCTGCGGCGCTGGAGTCGTTGCCTAGTGCCGTCGAGAAGTCTCCGCCCGCATTCGCGTTGTTGCCGTATGCGGCGCCGTTGCGCCCCGCGGCGTTCGAGAAGTTGCCTGTCGCGGTGGCATACAGTCCCGCCGCTTGTGCGGAGTTCCCCAGCGCGGTCGAATTCAGTGCGGATGCGGTGGCGTAGTTGCCGACGGCCGTTGAATAGTTGGCGGTGGCTTGAGCGCTATTGCCGAGCGCGGTCGCGTCTTCTCCTACCGCACTCGCCTGGAAACCGACGGCCATGGCCGAGAAATTGTTGGTCTGGGCGTCCGCAACGGCTCCGGCGCCAATCGCGATATCACCATTGAGCTTCGCCCTCGATTGGCCGCCGATGGCAATGGCATTGTTGCCGGCGGCTTGCGCCCCAGCATTGGCGGTGTTGGACGACATGTCGCCACCGATCGCGACCGAGCCCGCGCCGGTTGCCCGGGTCCATTGACCGAGGGCAGTTGAGCCGTCGCCCAACGCCTGGGCTTGCATGCCAACACCGGTGCCGCGTGTCCCGCCAATCGCGCGGTAACCAACAGCCACTGCTGCGTCACCTCTGGCTACTGCCCAGGCGCCTATCACCTGGACCGCGAGTTGATTGTCGCCGTTGGCCCCGCAGCCAATCACGTTCGACCACGTACCACTACCGTCAACAGGGCTGCCTACGGGGACGCGGCTGATCCCGTCCGGTCCAACGCCGCCAGGCGTCGCGCTGCAGGAAGTGCCGCCCGGACCATAGGTATACGCCTGCGCCGGGGGAGTCGCCGTGAACAGCCCTGCCGCCAGCGCGCCGGCCAACACCGCAGCGAAAGGACTTAGGCCCACGCGACTCTTCGATGACTTTCCACGGGCTGCGGCATCTTCACCGACTGCAATCCAGGCGCCTATGGATTCGTTCCAGATCGTCTTGTAGACCTTGTTCATACCTACTCTCGTCATTACTCAATTTGGCACATGCCTTCCAGATGCCTGTCACCGCAATATCCAAAAATCCAGCTATCCAGGCAGGAAACGCGTATGATTCGGCAAAATATGAAACAGATTGATTCGTCCAGATTTGCCAGGCACATGCGGGGAAATAGCTGTGCCGAGATTACCCGCCGGGTCTGACCCCAAATAGGCAAAAAAGCCGATAGCAATCATCGGGGCACACCGCACCCAAATTCCGTTCGCGATCAGTAGAATCCGGCGATTGGCAATCGACGCGGGCATCACAAAACCGCGCTCGCACTACGGGACCGATGTGCCATCAGTAGGACGGGCTCGCCGACCATCCGCGCGGCCTCTGCTACGGTCCGCCGCCACCCGCGACGGCCATGCGCGACCCGCGACGATCTTGATCAGACGTCTCGCCCCACTGCTTCCACAACTCTCAACTCGCACTCTGGGCGTGGCCTGCGGTCTTTTCATATGCGTCGAACTTCCGGGACAGGCTCCCGCATCCATTGCAAGAACCGCCTTTCAACTCCTGGTGGTTCCGCATGGACTTGCTAGCAATGATGCGCATCTATGTGCGCGTGGTGGAACGGGGAACCATGTCCGCGGCCGCAAGGGATTTGGATCTGGGACAACCGGCAGTAAGCGAGCGCATAGACAGGCTCGAGAAGTTCCTCGGCGTCAGGCTCCTGACGCGCAGTTCCCGCAGCCTGACCTGCACTCACGAAGGCCGGGCGTTCTACGAGAACAGTCGCGAGCTGCTCCAGGCGGCAGACCAGGCGGTGCAATCCCTCACTCATCTGGACCACACTCTGAACGGCACCATCCGGATCGCCTCGGCGCAGTGCTTTGGAGAGACCGTTCTGCCCGGCGTCCTGCTCCGCATGCAGGCCAAGTACCCCGACCTGAAGATAGACCTGGTCCTGAACGACGCGATAGTCGATCCGCTGACGGAAGGCGTGGACATATCCCTGCGCCTGGGCAAGCTGACCGAAGGCGCCTATATCGCCTACCCGTTGGGCGTGGTGGAACGCGTTCTGGTCGCAACCCCCGCCTATCTGATCAGGCATGGCCAGATCGACAAACCGTCCGATCTGGCCAAGCATCCATTCATCCGCGTGAAGGGCGTCTTCACCAATGAACAGATGTCCTTGAACGGCCCCGACTCAACCATCGACAACGTCCGGATACGCACCATGATGACGACCAGCCACTGGCGTCCCGTGTACGAGATGATCTCGGCCGGCAGCGGCATCGGCGTGGTGCAGAAGCCGGCCTGCACCGACGCGCTGCAGCAGGGCAAGCTTGTCCGCGTGCTGCCCCAATACGCAGTTCCGCCCTTTCCGCTGAATGCCCTGGTTCCCGCGCAGCGCCCACTGTCCTCCCGCATTACCCGGGTCATCGACGTGCTGCGGGACGAGATCCCCAGGGCTCTCGCAAGAGAAGGCAAGACCTCGCTATTCAGCTGAGGCGGCGCAAGCGCGGCAAGTCCCGCAAGAATTCGCCCACCTCCAGCGGCGGAGAAAGCAGGTAGCCCTGGCCGATCTGGCAACCCATGGCGGTCACCAGTTCCAGTCCCTCCGGGCTTTCTATCCCCTCCGCCACCGACCTCAGCCCCAGGTCGCGGCTCAACTGCAGCGCCGAGGCCAACACCGCGTGGGCGGCCGGATCCCTGGCTGCGCGGCGTACGAACCTGGAATCGATCTTGAGCTCGTCAAATGGCAATCTCGTCAACAATTCGAGGGTCGAATTGCTGATTCCAAAATCGTCCATCGACGCCCCGAACCCATGCAGGCGCAACAGATTCAGCGACGTCGACAGGCTCAGCAGATCGTCCGCCGGCATGTCCTCGGTCAACTCTACCGTCAGACGATTCGTATCCAACCCCAGCCTGCCGAAGTCGCCAATCAATTTGGGCACGAACTGCGGCAGGCAAAGCACGTCGGCCGATACGTTGACGGCAATACGCAGGTCCTCTCGGGCGCGCTGCAGCCATGCAATCACCAATGCGCTCAACCCGGCGACATGATGGAACAGCGCTTCCGCCAGGCCATGTCGATGCGCCAGCGTCACCGTGACGATTGCGGGTATGTCGCCTAGCCGCTCATGCCGCCAGCGCACCAGCGCCTCCGCGCCCATCAGCATGCCGCTGACAAGGTCATATTGCGGTTGGAGCACGATGCGCAGGGCGCCGGGCGAACGCAGGCCACGCCGCAGGTCCGACTCGCTCAGGCTGCCATAGCCGCTATGCGCTCGCGCCTGCGGCCGTTTGGGCGGAGCGTTGAGTATGCCGCGCAAGATTTCCAGGACGCCAGAGACCCGTGCTTCCCTGCGCACGACGCGCACGTCCAGGCCATGGTCGCGCGAGATTTCCGCATGGTGCGCCAGAGTTTCATAGGCGATGTCCCCCTGGAGCAATACGATCACGGGCTGCTGCCGCGCGCCTTCGGCATCGCGCCCGCATAGCTGCCTGACATGGGCCGGCACACGTATGCCATCGGCGTTGAGACCGCTGACCTCGGCCACCACCACGCCGGCTTTTCCGCCATCCAGAGAAGCGTCGAGCTGGGCCAATGACTCGATCCAGCAATACTCCATGCAGGCGGAAGCCAGGACACGATCAAAGTGGCGTATCGCAACCCTATCGGCCAACACCAGCAAACGCGGACTGTCTGTTGCAGCTTGCATCTTGGCAGAGCACCTTGTACACGGCGCATGCTCTCACCATCCCGCATGCTTGCGTCGCCATTCGACCGACAGTAACCGCAAGCGCGCTCCCCGATCTTCATGAAATTCCGATTCTTGCTATCGGATGGGTCAACACCATTTTCCGACTCGCTTCTTCCGATATCCGGAATCGGGCCGCGCCGCTTGTTCGCGCCACGTCCCGCACCTAGCATCAGCGTGAATTGCGCCAACCCTGCGCCGCCCCTCGCTGGAACCCTGCCTTGAGCTCCTATAACACCCCGGCGACCCCGCTCTCCTGGACCACGAATGGATCGGCGTCGTCCGCGCCCGCATCGTCTTACTCTTCCCGCGTCATTTGCGAAGCCTGCTATACCCAGATCATCGACGGGGCGAAAGTCCCCCCTCATGCCGGACTGGCGTTCCGGGGAAACATGCCCGCGCCCGGCTACGCCGCGAACGGACGCACCGGCATCTTCAAGAACTTCTGCTGTCTCCACTGCAAGACCATCCTGCTGCAGTATGTCGACGGCTGGGACAACCCCGGCGGCTTCCGGCTCGCGCCGTAGACGGCGTGGGCCGGCCCCCCCCTAACGCGGGCTTCCTTACCTTGCGATGTCACCTGCGGGCGCCAGACTCAGCGGCGGAACCCTCCCCCAT